>CAZCZH010000023.1:0-19016 GCA_964502985.1 uncultured Gemmatimonadales bacterium | reverse complement strand
CCCGCGACCGCACGACGCTGGGGGTCGGCGGTGGCCAGACCAACCGGGTCGGTGCGGTGCGGCTGGCGGCGTCCTACGCCTCGGAGCTGGGCCACGAAACCGACGGTTCGGTCCTCGCCTCCGATGGATTCTTCCCGTTCGCCGACAATATCGAGGAAGCGGCGCGAGCGGGCGTGACGGCGATCGTCGAGCCCGGCGGCTCGCGCCGCGACGACGAGGTGGTCGAGGCCGCCGAGCGGGCCGGCATCCCGCTCGTGTTCAGCGGAATGCGGCAGTTCCGCCACTGATGCCGGCTTCGCCGGCGGCTACTGGGAGACCCAGGCCAGCCTGCGCGGGGCAAGCAGGCTGGACGATACCTGCTGGATCGAGGAGCAGGAGTACTTGATCGTCGCCGTACCGGCGCCCACGATGTTGACGTCGATCTCGGTCAGCGACTCGACGGCCCCGTAGATCTGCACGTTCCCGTTGATCTTGTCGATCTTGTCGGCGATGATCAGGCCGTGGAACACTCCACCGTTGACGTTTCCGATGTTGGCCGGAGCGTACTTCGGGTCGCTGGCTTTCGCCGCATCGTACATCACGTCGTTCGGATCGTGCTCGCGCGGGTTGAACAGCGGGTTGTGAACGATCAGGACGCCCGAACCGCTGATGTTTCCGCTCCCTGCCCCGCTGGAGCCGAAGTCGTCGGTTACGTACACGATTCCGGACAGCGTGTCAGGGGGGTTGGAGTCGTATTGCGATCCGCTCTGCTTGTAGTTCTCGAGGGCGCCCTGCGGCAGCCCTAGCGCCTCTTCGGGCGTGTGGTACTTGGTGCTCGAGTCCCACGCTACGAAGGGCGGATTGCTGGTGGCGAAGCTGGCGTTGCCGTACAGGTTCACCGAGCCCTTCGAGTCGACGGTCTCGCCGGGGTCGGTCAGCTTGATGGCCGGCTTGTTCTCGTTGCACGAGCCGTTGTGCTGCGTCGACGTGGGGTTCACCGGGACGCCGGCCTGGTTCGTGTTGATCCCCGAGATCGTGATGTTACCGCGCAACTGAATCCCCGAGTTGGAGGTGAACGCGGCGTCGGCCTTGATGTCGAGGGTCTGGGCGGTCAGGCGCAGGATCTGGGTGGCGCGGTATACGCCGCGGGTGGCGGTCGAGGTCAGAACCCAGACCGGCTGGCCGTCCCCCGTTCCATTGTAGCCCGAGCCCGTGGACCACGAAGCGGCCACCTTGCCCGAACCGAAATCGAAGGAGTCGCGAGCGAGCGAGACGCTGTAGGCGTAGCCGTCGATCGTCCCGCTGACGGGCCAGCCGGTCGTGCTGCCGTTCGTCACGAAGTGGGCGGTGGCGTGCTCCAGGCCGGCGCCGGCCGCGCTGCTGGCCTGATCGGAGACGTTGTACAGCCCCGCGACCTTCGTCTCGTTCGAGCTCAGCAACGCCGCCGTGCCGCCGACGATGGCCAGGGCGATCAGCAACACGATGACCGAAAGGAGGGCGAATCCCTCCTGGCCTTCCAGACCCTCGTTCCGCGGCTTCGTCATGTCGGTGCTCCTCACTTGAACAGCTGGTTCATGATCGCGACCTGAGACTCGAACCGTCCTGGAGGAACCCCCCGGGGCGTCTGGTAGCTCATCCTGGCGCGCACCTGGTGGATCTCGCTGGCCGAGGTGGAGACCGTGCCGGCGGCGTCCTTGAAGTACGACAGCGAGAGTCCCGTGACCCCGTCCGTGACCGGGGAGGTGACGCCGTCCGCCCGGCGCATGAGCGCGCTCGAGTCGGCGGCGTAGTAGTAAAGGATCGATTCCCCGCCGTCGGCTACGTCGCCGTCGGCGTTGAGGTCCGCTGTCCAGCCGAAGCTGTCCGAGGTCCAGCGGGTCACGCCGGCGACGTTCTTCCCGCGCGGGTCGTACCCCGCGTTGGCCATCTCCTTCAGCATCACGTTGAACCCGGCACGCGCGTTCTGGGTGGCCAGGATGCCCGCGTCCTGGCGCAGGTATGCCTGGTGCTGGACGATGAACAGCTTGAGGATGCCCATGCCCACCACTCCGGCGACGACGAGGGCCACCATCAGCTCGATCAGGGTGAACCCGTCCGAGGCACGCTTCACGACGCGCATCAGTTCGCGCTCAGGATGGTGGACTGCCGCACGCGGAACGTGTCTCTCCGCTCGACCCATCTGGCGGTCAGGGCGATCGTGCTGGCGTTGGCGATCGGCGTGTTCGGGTTCACCGTCCACTGCCGCGTGAACACGACGCCGCCGACCGTGTCCTGATCGCTTCCGCTCGCCAGGTTGGCGTAGGCGGTCGAGTGGAACTGGGCCACCTTCTCCACCAGGATCTGCTGGGCTCGGGTACGATTCATCGCCCCGCGATTGGCCTGCATGACGCTCGTCAAGAGACCCGCGACTCCGATCAGGCCGATGACGAGGATGACCGTGGCCACCAGGACCTCGATCAGCGTGAATCCCCGCTCGTTCCTCCATGAAGGCGCGCTCACTGCATTCCTCCCGTCGCTCGCAGCAAGCCGCTCACCAGGATGCGTAGCGTGCGCAGATGGACTCCGTCCGTGACGGTCACCGTGTGCAGCGCGTCGACCCGTCCGATCGGCTGGTAGGTGATGGTCCCGGTCGATCCGCCGTCGAGTTGGACGGTGATGGCGGCCGGCACGTTGATCGTGGAGACCGTGGTCCAGGTGCCCCCGTTCGAAGACTCGATCATGTACTGGGTCGTGGCCAGCCGGAATCGGTAGCTCCTCTGTCGCGCCATTGCCTCGGCCCGCGCCTCGAGAAGCCGCGACTGGATCCCCCGGGCGACGTCGTTGACCCGGTGGACGTCGGAGGTCCTGGAGAGGCTCGGGATCGCCACCGCGGCCAGAATGCCGACGAGGACGACGACCATCAACATCTCCATGAGGGTCACACCGTGACTGTTTCTGTGTATTCCTTTCACACTCCACGCTCTCCGGCGACGTGACGGCCTGTCCGGTCAGGAGAGATGCAACTTGTGGTCCACGATCGTCAGCCCGAGGCGCAGCCGTCGTGGAACCGGCGGAATGCGAGCCGGGCGGGCGACGCGCGTGGAAACCGGAAGGAACGCGGACGATTGACCCGACCGGCCCCTCGGGCTAGGTTCGCTCTCCATGCCCAAGAAACCTGCACGCAGGCGACCCACCGCGGCTCATGCCGGCGAGCGACCGGCTGGGACCGCTCCCACGCGACCCACGCTGGCGTTCTCGCGCGCCAACGGGATCCTCCTGGGGGCCGCCGGACTGGTCGTCATCGTCGGGTACGCGCTCCTGGCACGGGGCAGCACGGTCGTGGCCCCCGTCCTGCTCGTTCTCGGCTATTGCGTGCTCCTACCGGTAGGGATCGTCAAGAAGTAGTCGCGCCCGCCTGCGGGGCCTGCCATGCCGCATCTCGACGAATCCACGAACGCCACCTCGACCGGAGCCAGTCCCGGTTCCCTCGTCGAGGCCCTCGACGAGGCCGTCGTCGCGGCCGATCTGGACGGGCGGATCACCTTCTGGAACGCGTCGGCCGAGCGCCTGTTCGGCTGGAGCGCCGAGGAGGCCCTGAGTCGACCCGCGGTCGAGGTGTTCCTCCCCGACGGCCCGCGCCCGGAAGCGCCGCTCATCGTGGCGCGCTTGCGCGAGGGCGGTCGTTGGCAGGGGAGCCTTCCCGTGCGGCGCAAGGACGGTGGGGAGGTCGTCGTGGAGGCCGCCCTGTCGCCCGTGCGGAACGGCGACGGCGGAGTCGACGGATACGTGGGCGTGATCTTCGACGCGACCCGGAGCCTTCGGGAGGCCGAGTCGCGCGACCGCCGGGACGCCCTGCTCGAGGCCGTCGCCTTCGGGGCCGGCCGCTTCCTGAACGCCGACCACTGGGAGGATGCGATCGTCGATTACCTGGCCCGGCTGGGACAGGCGGCGGGCGTCGACCGGGTATACGTCTACGAGGACGCCGCGGAAGGCGAGGAGGACGAAGTCTACGCGCTGCATCGCTTCGAGTGGGTCGCCGAAGGCGTCGTCCCACAGATCGACAACCCCGCCTTGAAGCGCTATCCGATGCGCGCCGGCGGGATGGGACGCTGGATCGAGGCGTTCCGCAACGGCGAGGTCGTGTACCGCAGGATCGACGACGCCCCGGCCTCCGAGCTGCCGACGATGATCTCGCTCGGCATCCGCAGCAGCGTGGCGCTCCCGATCCGGCGGGGGGACGCCTGGTGGGGCCACATCGGGTTCAGCCTCCACGAGAGCGTGCGCGACTGGTCGCGCCCCGAGGTCGGTGCGATGCGCCTGGCGGCCGATCTCGTCGGCGTGGCCATCGATCGCGCTCCGTCGCGCGAAGACGAAGAGGCCGGCGAGCGCTGGCACGGCTCGCTCGTCGACCTGTCTCCCGAGCCCATCGTGGTCCATGCGGGCGGGCGTTTCCTGTATGCCAATGCGGCAGCCGCGGTGCTGTTGACCGGAGTCGAGTCCGAGGACCTCGTCGGCCGCGCGTTCCTCGAAACCGTCCACCCGTCGGAGCGCGAGCGGGTCGCGGAGAACCTGCGTCGGAGCTATGAGACGGACGAGCGCTTCCGCCAGACGGCGGAGCGGCTCGTGCTGGCCGACGGCCGCATACGGTACGTGGACGTAACGTCGGCGCCCGTAACCTACATGGGCCAGCGCGCCCGGCAGATGGTCATGCGCGACGTCACCGAGCGCAAACGGGCCGAGGACGCCTTGCGGCGCTCGAGCGAGGGCCTGCGCTACCTGGCCCAGCGGCTGGAGTCGGTGCGCGAGGAAGAGCGCGGGCGGATCTCGCGCGAGCTGCACGACGAGCTGGGGCAGGTGCTCACGGCGCTCAAGCTCGACCTGTCTTGGGTCCAGACCAAGGTCGAGCCCGAGAACCGCGCCCTTCAGGAGACGCTGACCTCGATGCTGAGCCGGGTGGACTCGACGATCGACAACGTGCGCCGGATCATCGCCGAGCTGCGGCCCGCGGTGCTGGACGATCTCGACCTGTTCGCCGCAGTGGCGTGGCTCACGGAGCAGTTCGAGGAGCGCACCGGGATCCGCTGCCAGGTGGCGCTGGAGGACGGCGGGCATCGCGTCGAGGGCGAGCGGGCGACGGCCCTGTTCCGCGTCCTGCAGGAGGCGCTGACGAACATCGCGCGACACGCCCGGGCCACGCGCGCCTCCGTCGTCCTGCGCGCCGACGGCGGGGCCATCCGGCTCGAGGTCCGGGACAACGGGCGCGGGTTCCAGCCCGAGGCGCTGGCCGAGTGGGAGGGGCTGGGCCTGCTCGGCATGCGCGAGCGCGTGCGCTCGCTCGGCGGAACGATCGAGATCGACTCGGGAGAGGGCCGGGGCACGGTCGTGCGCGCCGAGGTGGACCGATGATCGAGGTGGTCATCGCCGACGACCACCCCGTCGTCCGGGAGGGCCTGCGTCGCATCCTTTCGGAGAGCGACGACATCCGGGTCGTGGGAGAAGCGGAAAGCGGGGAGGAGGTCGTCGAGCGCGCGCGCGAGCTGGCTCCCGATCTGGTGCTCCTCGACGTGGCGATGCCGGGCCCGGGGTTCCTCGAGACGGTCCAGTCCCTGCAGACGATCGGCACGCGGATCCTCGTGCTCAGCATCTACCCAGAGGAGCAGTTCGGCGCGCGCGCGATCCGGGCCGGAGTTTCGGGCTACCTGACGAAGGAGCGCTCGCCGACCGAGCTGCTGGGCGCGATCCGCCAGGTCCAGCGCGGCGAGCGCTACGTGAGCCCGTCGCTGGCCGAGAAGCTCGACGCCCCGGTCGACGAAGGACAGGAGGAATACGAGCGTCTGTCCGAGCGCGAGTTCCAGGTCGTCCAGATGCTCGGCTCGGGCCGCACGGTCAAGCAGATCTCGGAGGCGCTCAAGCTCAGCCCGAAGACGATCAGCACGTATCGCGCGCGAGCCATCCGGAAGCTGGGCCTAGAGACGACGCCCGACCTGGTGCGCTACGCGGTGCAGAACGACCTCGTCGACCCTACCCGGGCCGCTCCCGACGCGGGCGCATAGCTCAGTGGTGTAGAGCACCTGCCTTACAAGCAGGGGGTCCCTGGTTCGAATCCAGGTGCGCCCACCATCCAAAGTTCCGACGGCTGGAAAGACCGGGGCTTGCCGGAATGCCGAACCGTCGGCGTGATCACGGTTGCGCTCTGCGGTTGACCCGGCTGGGATCGGCCTCGTTCGAGCGCTCGCGCGTCGTGTCGGGCAACAGCGAGCGGGACGGCCGGTGAACGCCGAACGGATCGAGCCGCTGCAGGCTGTCGGCGAAAGACTGGATGGTCGGCTCGCCGAGCCGGACCATGAGGCCGGCGTCGGCAACCAGCGAGTCGCCGGCGAACGTCAGCGCCAGGTCGCGCTCGAGGTCGTACTCGCTGGTAGCCACGATCCGGTTGGGCGCCTTCGTGTCGAGGAGCCGCACCCGGTAGGTGAAGCCATGATACAGGTACAGGGTCTTGACCTCGCCGGGCCGGAGCATCCCCCGGAAGGTGGTCGCCGCGCTCAGGCGCTGGTCGGCCATCGGCTCGATGGTCAGGATCTCCGGCAGACCGGTCGTGTTGCGTACCTCCATGACTCGCAGGTGGTACGGGCTGCGCATGGTCGAAATCGGTCCGTTGCATGCCACCAGCGTGAGACCGCACAGGGCCGCCAGAACCGTTCCCGCTCGCTGTCGCATGGCGCTCCTCCACGCAGCCGCTACTCCACAGGGAGTGAACCTCCGTCGGGTCGCCCGGGTTTGTTCGGCGCCCCTTTCGGACACCGGATCGGAGTTCTCCCCGGATCCGTGAATCGGGAGAGCGTTCAGGGCCGAGATCCGGGAGTCGCCGTAGGGAGCGGGCCGGTCGTCGCGCGATCCGCGTGCGCGTTGTACTATTCGTGATGTGATCCTCAGAGCTTCCCCCCCATCCGGAGGTTCGTGATGAAGTTCCGTCCAGCCGTTCTCGCCGCCGTCGGCCTGTGCCTGGCCTCGGTGGCGACCCTCCGGGCCCAGGCCCAGACGCAGGAAGAGGCCAAGGCCCCGAGCCCGATGGCGACACTCATCGATCAGTGGGAGTCCTCGTTCAACGCCGGCGACTTCGAGGCCACGGCGGCCCTGTACACGACGGACGCGGTGCGCTATCCGCCCGGCGCCCCGGAGCAGGACGGCCGGGACGCCATCGCCGCCGAAATGGCCAACTACGCCGAGTACGCGATCGACCTCGAGCTCGTGGGCAGCGAGTCGAGCGGCGACGTCATGGCCGCGTGGGGCACGTACGCCCTGCACGCGCGCTCTGGCGAGGACATGGATCCGATCCAGAGCGGTCCCTGGATGAACGTCGCCAAGAGGCAGGAGGACGGCTCCTGGCTCATCTACCGCGACATCTGGAATTCGAGGGAGCAGCCCTGATCTACGTGCTCGGCAATCGAAGCTCCGCCACCGCTGTCTTCCTGACCGTCGCCGCGGCTCTCGCGTTGCGCGGGCAGACGTGGGCCCAGGAACAGGGGCCCGCCGGCCTGGCGCCCGGCGAGGGCCCGTGGGCGAACTACGACTTCGTGCCCGGGCCCTCGGTGATCTACGCCAGCGACTTCGACGCCGCACGGAAGGGAAGGTTCCCGACGGGTCAGCTGGAGTACGTCGAGGGCAACGCCCAGATCGTGGATCAAGGCGGGGACGCGGTTCTCGAGCTCACCGACGCGACGAAGTTCCACATCGATCTGCCCGAGTCGCTGCCGGAGAACTTCACGCTCGAGTTCATGGCCCGGATCGGCGCCCCGCACATGAAGATCAACGTCTTCTTCGGCCCCTTCGAGGGACCGCTGGGGCGCTACGAGCACGCGTATCTGAGCGTCTGGCGGCGGGCCGGGATCGAGGTCAAGGGCAGGGAAATCTCCGCGACGGACGACTACAAGGAGGTCGCCGAGCGGATGGTCCCCGTCCGGTTCAGCGTCGAGGGAGACTATGCGACGATGTACATGGACTCCGTCGAGGTGGCCAACGTGCCCGTCGCCGACATCCCCCGCGCGGCGACGATCGACTTCGACGTGACCGCGGACCGGACCCGCCCCGCCTACATCCGGAACATCGTCGTCGCCACCGGAGAGACGGATGCGGCACGGTCGCTCGAGCAGTCCGGCGAGTTCACCACGCGGGGCATCATCTTCGAGGAGGGCGGCGACGTCCTGCGGCCCGAGTCGACTCCCGCTCTCGAATCGATCCGGCTCGCGCTCGAGGGACGGACCGACTTGTCGGTCGTCGTCGAGGACCACACGGCGGCGGATCCGGATCTCTCGGAGCGCCGGGCGAGCGCCATCGTCCACTACCTGGTCGGGAACGGGGTCTCCGAAGACCGCGTGACGGCCGTCGGGAAGGGCGACTCCGATCCCGCCACGGACGAGTCCACTCCCGCGGGACGGGTCGAGAACCGGCGCGTCGTCGTCGCCACGGCGCAGCGCTAGACCCGGGCACACAGGAGGATCCGCCATGAGCTATCGCCTGGAGGACGGCGAGCCGCTGGGCGCGGGCATCCGGCGGCTCGCACGCGAGCAGGTCGATCAGGCGATCTACGCCCTGCGCGAGACGAGCGATCGGGACGAAGCCGTTCACGGAGCGCGCAAGCGCTTCCGGAAGATCCGCGCCGCGCTACGACTGGTCCGCGGGCAAATCGGTACGAAGGCGTACCATCGTGAGAACGCGTTCTACCGGGACGCCGGGCGCGAGCTGGCCGCCGTGCGCGACGCGCTGGTCGGGGTCCACACGCTGGATCGTCTCACCCGGCATTACGAAGGGATCCTGGGCGAGCGGGCGTTCCAGCAGTGCCGCGACCTCCTCGGGCAAAGGCACGCGCGGATCGCGCGACGCGACCTGCTGCGGCACGACCTCCGGTCGCGCCTGGCGACGAGGGTCGAGGCGGCGCGGCTGCGCATCGACGAATGGTCGATCGAGGACGAGGGCTTCGACGCGATTCGCGACGACCTGCGGTGCGTGTATCGGCGCGGGCGCAAGGCGATGGCCGAGGCCTACGAGGCCCCCGACCGCGCGCGCTTTCACGAATGGCGCAAGCGGGCCAAGTACCTGTGGTTCCAGTCGCGCATCCTGGCGGCTGTCTGGCCCGGCCCGATGGACGCGCTGGCGAACGAGCTCCACGACCTGGCCGACGTCCTGGGCGAGGCGAACGACTGCGCCAGCCTGGCCCGGCTGCTGGACGAAGAGCCCGCGCTGTCTCCCGGTCGAGTCACTCGGAGCGCCATCCTGGGGCTCCTCGAGCGACGCTGGGGCGAGCTTCGCGCTGCGGCCCGGCCAGACGGCGAGCGGATATGGCGCGAGACGGGCGATGCCTTCGTCGAGCGGATGGCCGGTTACTGGGATGCGTGGCGCGCTGCGGTCCCCGCCGGTGCCCGGTCGACGGGTCGGACCGAGGCGGACGAGGTGCCGATCATGACGATCCTGCCGGGCACGGCTTCTCCCTCCGAGATGACGCGCACGCTGGACGGCTCGAGCTCCTGACGTCCAGGCTCGACTTCAACCAGAGCTGGTCCATGGCCGTCGGGGGCATGGTCGGCGGGGGGATCTTCTCGACCCTCGGCGTGGTCATCGCCATCGCCGGCTCGAAGGCCTGGCTGAGCTTCGTGGCGGCCGGGCTCGTCGCGCTGGCCGCGGGATACAGCTACGTCGAGCTGGCCAAGCGCTACGGCGAGGGCGGCGGGGCGTTCACCTTCCTGCGCGAGATCCACGCCGAGGGCTTCGCCGGTAGCCTTTCATGGGTCCTGATCGTCGGCTACGTGCTCACGAACTCGGTCTACGCCTTCACCTTCGGCGAGTATCTCGGGCAGGTCGTGGGGCTCGGCCCATGGTTCCCGCGCGCGGCGGCGGTGGCCGTGCTGGCCGCTTTCGTCGGCCTGAACCTCCAGGGGACGGGCGAGGCCGGTGGCGTCGAGGTCGTCCTGGTGTGGTTCAAGCTGTCCGTCCTGGTGGCGCTCGCCGGCTGGGGGCTGGCGAAGTGGGACCCGGCCATGCTCTCGCGAGGAGTGCCGCGAGCCGGCGTCGCCGCCGGTCTGTTCGGTGCGGCCTCGGTGTTCATGGCCTACAAAGGGTTCCAGCTCCTGACCTACGAATACGACGACATCGAGACGCCCGGCAGGACGCTGCCTCGGGCCGTTCTGTCGGCGATCGTCGTCGTGATCGTCGTATACGTCGTCGTCGCGCTTGGCACGGCCACGCTGATCGGGGCCGACGAGGTGGTCCGCAACGAGGAGGTGGCGCTGGCGATCGCCGGCCAGCGGGCGCTCGGAACGGTCGGCCTCGTCGTGGTCACGGTCGCAGCGGCGTTCTCCACCGGATCGGCCATCAATTCGACGCTCTTCGCCACGGCCCGTCTGTCGCGACTGGTGGCGAACGACGGCGAGCTCCCCGCTTCTCTCGGTCACACGAACTCCGCCGGCGTCCCGGACCGCGCCGTCGTAGGACTCGGGGGCGGAGCGGCCGTCCTGGCAACCGTCGGGAGCCTCTCGATTCTGGTCGAGGCGGCGAGCCTCGCGTTCCTGTTCACGTTCACCGCGGTCGGCTGGCTGGCTTTCCGCGAGCGCGCGGGGCGGCGCGCCGTGACTGGAGCCGGCGCGCTGGCCGGATGCGCCGCGTCGCTGGCGCTCGTATGGCGCCTCGTCGATACGGATCCTCTGGCCCTCGTGGTCTTGGTTGCGCTGGTTCTGCTGGCCGTGTTCGGCCGTCCGCTCGTGCTGCGACACATGGGGGCCACCAGCGCGTCGTAGAGCCCGGCCGGTCGCGACGTTACTTTAGGTCCAGGTCGCGACCGACTCGAACCAGGAAGGGCAGATGGATCGAGGGGAGGATAAGGTCGTCGTCGTGCTCGACGACGAGACCCGGCTGAAGGGGATCGTGCAGGGGTTCGATCCACGGCAGTCCCGCTTCAACCTGCGGGAAGTGGACATCACGGGACATCAGGTCGAGCTGCACGATGTCGACATGGGCGCCGTCGTGGTGGCGTTCTTCGTCCACGATCTCGCGGTCTGGCGCTCGGCGCCGTTGGAGGAGGAAGACCTGCCCGACAGGTCGCCTCCGGCGAGCGGGGAATCCGGCGACGCGATCCGCGTGACCCTTCCGTGGGGCGAGACGCTCGAGGGAATCGCTTCCGACCTGGACGCGCGGCGGCCGTGGTTCTTTCTGGTTCCGTTCGAGGAGTCGAGCCGGGCCGGCAACATCGAGCGCGTCTATCTGACCCGGCGCGCCGTGGTGCGGATGGAGGCCATCGGAGAGGATTGATTCGCGCCGCAGAATGCCCCGGTCCGGGGAATCCATGGCGCCGTCGGTCCAAGCGAGAGGGTTTCCGGGCGACCCGCTGACGGACGCCCGGGCGCACGATTCCGGCAACCTCCTGCCGTCCGGGGACGAGGCCGGGTTCCATGCGCGAAGAACTCGCGTTCCCTCGAGCGGGCGCCCGCCTCGTTCGTCCCCCCGCATGTCCCGCCCGACGCGCCGCCGGTTCTCATGGCGCCCGGTTCGGCTCCATTCTCGACGCATCGACCGGCACACGGGTTGCGGGCTGTCTCCGGTGCCCCCCTCACCTTCGCCGGAGACCCGCATGTCGCGCTTCGCCCGATCGTTCCGCGCCCTGACCTGGCTGGCGCTTTCGTCCGCCGTCGCCTGTTCCCACGAGCCGCCGACCGCGGCCACGGCCGGCCATCCCTCCGGGGCAGCCATCGCCGGGTCGAGCTCGCGCGGGCGTTTCGTCCCCGGTCGCGTGCTGGTCGAGTTCCGCGTCGGCGCGGACGAGGGCGCCGTGGCCAGCGTCAACCAGGTGACCCTCGGGCGCCGGGTGATGAACCGGCTCCGCCTCGTGTCGGTGACACCGGGCCACGAGCGGGCCATGGCGAACAAGCTGGCGAAGGATCCGCGCGTGGCGTTCGCCGAGCCGGACTGGATTCGCACGCTCGACGATCCACAGTGCACCGGCTGTGCGCTTCCGGGGGACCAGCTGTTCGGCTACAAGTGGGACCTCGACAACGACGGCGAGGTCAACTCGGAGACGGGTGATCCGCTGGCCGCGACCGGCCGAGTCGACGCCGACGTCGACTGGCTCGAGGCGTTCGACCAGTTGGGTCCCGGATTCGCCGGCGCGGCGCGGATCGGGATCCTCGACACGGGCGTGCGGGCGACCCACGAGGACCTGAGCGGCAAGGTCGTCGACCAGTACGACTTCGTGAACGACGACGCAGACGCCTCGGACGACCAGGGCCACGGAACCCACGTGGCGGGGATCGCCGCGGCGCGCGGGGGGAATGCCCGCGGGCTGGCCGGTATCGGCTACGGCGAGAACGTCCGGCTGCTGGTGGCCAAGGTGTGCCGGCCGACGTTCTTCGGCCTGAACGCGGAGTGCACCAGCTCGGACCTCGCGGCGGGCATCACGTGGGCCGTGGACCACGGCGCCAACGTGCTCAACATCAGCCTGGGCGGCACGGAGTCCTCGGAGACCGAGCGGTTGGCGCTGCAGTACGCCCGCGACCACGGCGTGCTGCCGTTCTGCGCCGCGGGCAACAGCGCGCAGGGGGCGGTCCTGTATCCGGCCGCGTTCGCCGAATGCGTGGCGGTCAGCGCGACCGACTGGGGCGACGACCTGGCGAGCTATTCGAACTACGGCCCCGAGGTCCAGCTATCGGCGCCCGGAGGGGACACCGAGAATTCGAGCGGCTACAGCCAGATCGCCTCGACGTGCTTCGACTCCGACACGGCGTACTGCCTGAAGGCCGGGACCTCGATGGCCACGCCGCAGGCAGCCGGCCTGGCGGCGCTGTTGTTCGCCACGGGCGTGGGGACGGCGGATCAGGTGCTCCAGCGCATGGAAACCACGGCCGACGACCTCGGCGACCCCGGCTGGGATCCGCGCTTCGGGTTCGGACGGATCGACGTCTACAACGCGATCAACGACACGCCCGGCGCGCCGCCCGACCTGCCGCCGACGGCGGCCTTCACGTCCGCGTGCACCGACCTGTCGTGCGCTTTCACCGATGCCAGCACGGACACCGACGGCAGCGTCGTCGCGTGGAGCTGGAGCTTCGGCGACGGGCAGACCTCGACCGAGCGGAACCCGACCCACGCGTTCGCCTGTAGCGGGACCTACACGGTCCAGCTCCGGGTGACCGACGATCGCGGCGCTCCGGGCTTCGCCGCCCACGCGGTGACCGTGACGGCCCCGGTGTCGATCGAGCCCGGGAGCCCGGCCGAGATTCCGGGTCTCGTCATGTGGCTCCGCGCGGACCAGATGGACGGCCTGTCGAACGGCGATCCGGTCGCCGTGTGGCCCGATGGCTCGGGCTCGTGCCACTCGGCCACACAGGCCGATCCGCTCAAGCGGCCGGTGTGGCGGGAGAGCCAGGTAGCCGGCCGACCGGCGGTCGTGTTCGACGCCACCGACGACGGCCTGGCGACGTCCGTCGATCCGGGAACGGCGACCACGATCGTCGCTACCTACTCGTCCCGCGCCGGCGCCACGGGCCACCTGCTGAATGGCGGTTTCAGCTTCTTCATGGGGCCGTACGTCGGGCGCTATCGGAATTACACCGGACAGTACATGACCGGCCCGGCGATCGAGCCAGGACGCTGGATCGTGCAGGGTTTCCGCCAGGCCCCGGGTCGCGCCGAGCTGTTCGTCGACGGCGCCTTTGCCGCGACAACCACGCGGACCGTCGACCCGTACGCGCTGGGGATCGCCCGCCAGGGGACCTACAGCAAGATCCTCGATGGGGGGATCGCCGAGATCGCGGTCTACGACCGGACGCTGGACGACGCCGAGCTGGACCGGGTCGAACAGTGGATGCTCGACCGCTACCTGCCCCCGGCTCCCCCCAACAACCCGCCGACGGCCGAGTTCTCGTCCGCCTGCACGGATCTGTCGTGCGCGTTCACCGACGCCAGCACGGACCCCGACGGGAGCGTCGCAGGCTGGAGCTGGGACTTCGGCGACGGCGCGACGTCGAATCAGCAGAGCCCGCTCCACGCCTACGACTCGGCCGGGACATACACCGTGACTTTGGTCGCCACCGATGACGACGGAGACACCGGCTCGATCCACCACGACGTCACGGTGACCGAGCCCGCCGGAGGAGGAGGCGGCCCGTTCGTCGACCCCTCCTCGGTGCCCGGCCTCGATCTGTGGCTCCGGGCGGACCTCCTGACGGGGCTCGCGGACGGCGATCCGGTCGCCGTCTGGCCTGACGCCTCGGGCCACGGCCACGACGCCACCCAGGGGACCGCCGCCAAGCGTCCGCGCTACGAGACGAATCGCGTAAACGGGCTGCCGGCGGTCTTCTTCGACGCCGTCGATGACGGCCTGGCGACTCCCGTCGACCCGCCGCGCGACGTGACGATCTTCGTCGTCTACGCATCGCGAGCTGGAGCCACCGGGGCCGTGCTGAACGGAGGCTTCGCGTTCTTCCTCGGCCCGTACGTCAACTACTACCGCAACTATACGTACGGCTACGCCACCGGCCCGCACGTGACGGCGGGGCGCTGGCTGGTCCACACGCTGCGCCAGTCGAGCTCGCTCGACGAGCTGTTCGTGGATGGAGCGTTCCAGGCCTCGACCACCCGCACGGCCGATCCGTACACTCTCGGCATCGCCCGTCAGGGCACGTACGGCAAGATCCTCGACGGGTGGATCGCCGAGATCGTGGTCTACGGTCGCGCCCTGACCGACGAGGAGCGGGGCGACGTCGAGGAGTGGCTGAAGGCGCGTTACGGGCTGCCCTGAAGGGGCGCAGATCGCTCAGCGCGGCGGGACGATCTCCCGAACCCGCTGGATGACGAGGCTCGCCAGGGCTCCCGTGAAGTCGAGGTGCGGCGGGGCATAGACGACGCCTGTCAGATTCCGCTCGAGGTCGATCCACGGGACGAAGCCCGTCGAGCCGGGGCTCGTCACGAGGAGCGGACGCCCGTCCTCGGCGACCCGGTCGCGCCACAGGCCGAGGCCGTAGTGCAGGGAGGGATCGCGCGGGGTGTAGACGATTTCCACGCCCGCCGTCTGATCGCTCTCCATCTCGGCCACCGCCTCCGGGGACAGGATCCGCGTCCCGCCGAACTGCCCGCCGTCGAGCAGCATCCGCAGAAGCTTGGTGTAGTCCCGCACGGACATCGACGCCCCGTCTCCGAGCTCCGGGTTGAGCCCGCCCGCGTAGGTTCCCGTCGTAAGGCCCAGCGGCCGGCGCACGTTCTCCTCGAAGATCTCACCCCAGCGCCGTCCCGTGACGGCCTCGACCGCCGCTCCGGCCACCTGGAACGTCGCCTGGCCGTAGACGAATCCCTCGCCGGGAGGCGCCAGCAGCGCCCGCGTTCCGATCTCCCGGGCGCAGTCGCGAATCGTCTTGCCGTCCTGGTAGATGCACGGGTGGTGGGTGAGGATCCCGCCGGTCATCGACAACAGCTCGCGGATCGTTATCAGGGGCTTGCCGTCGTCGCCCCCCTTTTCGCTGGGGAAATCCGGGAGATAGCTGCCGAGCCGACCCTCGAGCCGGATCTCGCCCCGGTCGACGAGGGTCATGACCGTGACGCTCGTCAGGAGCTTGCTGGCCGAGGCGATCCGCACCGGTTCGTCGACCGACTGACCGTCGAACCCGCGCTCGTAGATCACGCGGCCGTCCTGCTCGAGGAGGATCGCCGCGCCGTCGGCGAACGGGAGCGTGTCGAGGACCGAGCTCACCAGCGCGTCCAGCGGGCCGAAGTCGTATCGTGAATCCGGCGTGCCGCCGGGCCCGACGGGTCCGCCGTCCGAGCCTCCGGCGCACGCCGCGAGCGTCAGCAGGATCGAGAGCGCGAAGAATCGGAAGACCACGGGACGCATGGCCTGAAAACGGCCGCCGCCTGTTCGAGGTTTGGAGCGATTGAGCGCGCCCGGGGTACGGAGCGTCCTCTGGAGGCGGTGGACCCACCGACGGAATTCGACGACTCGAAGGAAGGAGATCGAGATGGCACGACGTGCGACCCGAGCGCGGGCACTGGCGATCACGATCGGCCTTGCCGCCCTGGCGGCAGGCACGGCGCGGGCCCAGTCGGCCGAGGACGACGTGCGGGCCGCGGTCGACGCGACGTTCGACGCGATGCGGGCCGGGGACAGCACGGCCCTCCGCGACGTGTTCCAGCCCGGCGCGCGGATGGCCACGGTCGGCGAGAAGGACGGCGCGCCCGTGTTCCACGTCGAGGATTCGGTCGACGGGTTCGTGCAGGCCGTCGGGACGCCGCACGAGGAGACGTGGGACGAGCGGATCCACGACGTCGAGATCCGGGTCGACGGTCGTCTGGCCGGCGTGTGGGCCCCGTACACGTTCTATCTCGGCGACACCCTGAGCCACTGCGGCGTGGACGCCTTCCAGCTGTTCCGCTCCGACGACGGGTGGAAGATCGTCGCCGTCACCGACACCCGCCGCAAGGAGGGATGCCCGCCCGTCGAGCGCCCCTGAGTTCCGCTCCGTATATTCGCGCCGTGAACTGGCCTCACGTCCACCTGATCCTCAATCACCTGCCGGTCGTCGGAGCCGTGTTCAGCGCCGGTGTCCTGGCGTACGGCGCGGCGATCCGAGCCCCCGCGGCGGTGCGCGCCGGGCTGTGGGCCCTCGTCGCGACGGCGATCTTCGGCGCGGCCACCTACTTCACCGGCGAGCCGGCCGAACATGCGCTCGAGGATCGGAATCTTCCCGGGGTCACCGAAGAGGTGATCGAGGCCCATCAGGACTTCGCCCGGATCTCGACCGTCGTCCTGGTCGCTGTCGGCCTGGTGGCGCTGGCGGGCCTGGTCCGGTTCCGGGGTCAAAGGCACGCGCCGCGCGGGTTCGTCGTAGCCGTCTTCGTGCTGAGCCTAGTTGCGGTCGGAACGATGGCCTGGACGGCCAATCTGGGTGGCCGGATCCGCCACACCGAGATCCGCGGGGACCTTCCCGTGTCGGGAGAGATGGCGCGCCGACGTTCCGCCCGATAATTCACGTTCGCCCCTGGACGCTCGCCGAAGGAGGGGAGATGGAGTACCGGCATCTGGGGATGTGGGGCGTCAAGGTCTCGGCCGTGGGGCTCGGGTCGTGGCTGACGTACGGCGGCTCGGTCGAGGAGGAGACGGCCCGCGAGTGCATCGCGCGGGCCTACGACCGGGGTGTCACCTTCTTCGACACGGCGAACGTCTACGCCCGCGGCCGCGCCGAGGAAGTGGTCGGCGCCGCGCTGGCCGAGTACCCGCGCGACTCGTTCGTTCTGGCGACGAAGGTCTACTTCCCGATGGGCGACGGCCCGAACGACCGCGGCTTGAGCCGCAAGCACGTCCACGAGCAGTGCCACCGCTCGCTCGAGCGGCTGGGCGTCGACACCATCGACCTGTACCAGTGCCATCGCTACGACGAGACGACGCCCCTCGAGGAGACGTGCTGCGTGATGGACGACCTGATACGGGCCGGGAAGATCCTGTACTGGGGCGTCTCGGAGTGGTCCGCCGAGCAGATCGAGGACGCGGTGGCGCTGTGCGAAGACGCCGGCTGGAGCGTGCCCGTCAGCAACCAGCCCGAATACAGCGCCCTGCAGCGCCGGATCGAGGAGGACGTCCTGCCGACGTGCCATGAGCTCGGCCTGGGCAACGTCGTTTGGTCGCCCCTGGCCCAGGGGGTGCTGACGGGGAAGTACCGCTCGCTCGACGACATCCCCGCCGACAGTCGCGCGGCGGGGCCACAGGGTCAGTTCATGCGCCGCTTCCTGCGCCCCGACGTGCTGGAGGCGGTGGCGGATTTCGCCGACCTGGCCAGTCGCGTCGGTTGCACGCCAGCCCAGCTCGCTCTGGCGTGGTGCCTGCGCCGCGACGAGGTGTCGAGCGTGATCGTGGGAGCCTCACAGCCGCGCCATGTGGACGACAACGTCGCGGCCGCGGATCTGGACCTCGACGCCGAGGTGTTCGACGAGGTCGACGACATCCTGGAGCCCGTCGCGGTCGAGGGGATCGAACGATGAGGGGGACGCGGATCGCCGGAATCGTTCTGCTCGTCGCGGGAGTGGTCGTCCTGGCGGTGCGCGGCTTCAGCTACACCAAGGAGCGTCACGGCGCGGACATCGGTCCGATCCAGGTGCAGGTCGAGGAGAAGGAGCACGTCGATCTCCCGGTCTGGCTGGGGGTCGGCCTGGCCGCGGCCGGCGGCGCGCTGCTCCTGCTCGGGTCCCGGCGCTAGCCGGATTCGCCGGCCAGCGCGCGCAGGAATCGCTCGCCGTAGCGCTCGAGCTTGACCGGACCCACGCCGGACACATCGAGAAGCGCTTCGCGGTCCACCGGGCGCCGGCGCACCATGTCGCGCAGCGTGGCGTCGCTGAATACGACGTACGCCGGGACCGCCTCGGAGTCGGCGATCTCCTTGCGCAGGGCGCGCAGGCGCTGGAAGGCCGCTTCGGCGGCCGCGTCGGGTGGGCCGGAAGGCCCCCGGGCCGAGTCTGAGAACGAGCCCGTCGGTCGGCGCGCGGCCCCGACGAGCTCCTCCACGCGCACCCCCAGGCAAACGTCGCACGACGTTCCGCACGGCTCCATGCGCTCGTCGAAGTGCGCCACCACGGCCCGATGGCGGCATGCCGGACGGTTTGCGATCCGATACAGGCGCCGCGTGGCTTCCAGCCGGGCGCGGCGCTGGTCCGGATCCGCGATCGCGTCGAGGAACCGGTCCTGGAGCTTGACGTCGGCCCACGAGTAGAACAGGAACGCGTCGCTCTCCAGCCCGTCCCGGCCGGCGCGGCCGAACTCCTGGTACCATGACTCGACGTCCTTCGGCATGTCACGATGGATCACGAAGCGCACGTTCGACTTGTCGATCCCCATGCCGAACGCGATCGTGGCCGCGATGACGTCGCAGTCGTCGCGCGCGAAGGCCTCCTGGTTGGCGTGGCGCTCGGCGTCGTCCATCCCGGCGTGGTACGGCCGGGCGCGGACTCCCTTGCGGACCAGGAACGCGGCCGTCGACTCGACGGCCTTGCGCGACAGGCAGTACACGATCCCGCTCTCTCCGGGGCGGCGCCGG
>CAZCZH010000022.1:0-19376 GCA_964502985.1 uncultured Gemmatimonadales bacterium | reverse complement strand
CCGCGCGCCGTGGCAGCAGGTTGGCCAAGACGTGCGAGCCGTCCAGCGGCGGGATCGGGATCAGGTTGAACACGGCGAGGATGAAGTTGAGCAGGATGCCGTACGTGCCGACGAGCCACACGACGCCCGGGATGTTCCCGCCGAACGCCACGCCCACCACGACCAGCAGCGCCGCGATGGCCAGCGCGAGCAGCACGTTCGACGCCGGGCCGGCGAGCGACACCGTGATGTCCCCCAGTTTCCGATCGCGGTAGTTCTCGGGCGTGACGGGGACCGGCTTGGCCCAGCCGAACAGGAAGCTGGAGCCCGTCAGGAGGAGCAGGCCCGGGACCAGGATCGAGCCGAACAAATCGATGTGCGGCAGCGGGTTTAGCGTCAACCGGCCCAGCATGCGCGCCGTCGGGTCACCCCACCACTCGGCCACGTAGCCGTGGGCGCACTCGTGGACGATCACCGAGAACAGGAGCAGCGGCAGGAGGAGCAGAAGGGTCGCGTCCATGTCTCTCTGGGTCGGGGAATGCGACGGGGCGTCGGCGAGCGACGCCGCAAAGTACGCCGCCCGGCGCGGGCCTGTCAAAAGATGCTCGGCGGGCGCGGTCCGCGTTGCCGCCCGGCGGCCGTCGCGCTAGTTTGTGACTTCTTTCACGAGTCGAATCGAACGCCCCACCGGAGGATCGCGAAACGTGCCCAACGTGAAATCCGCCGCCAAGCGCGCCCGCACGAACCTCAAGCGCCGCGAGCGCAACCGCCGTGATCGGACCCGGCTCAGGACGGCCATCAAGAAGGTCCGACAGGCGGATTCCGCCGAGTCGTCCCGCACGGCTCTGCGGGACGCGGAGAGCCTTCTCGACCGCTGCGCCACGAAGGGCGTCATCCACGCCAACACCGCCGCCCGCCACAAGTCGCGCCTGCGCGCCCATGTCGCCGCGCTGAGCGCCTAGCCGCCCCTCCGGCCGCCGGCTCCGTCTCAGCGCTCGTCCGGAAGCACCGCCACCCCGCACACGTCGAACCCCGTATGCGCGCACAGCACGGGGCTCAGCGGCACGCGATGCCAGCGCATCCGTCCGCCGTCCGCGAGTAGCCCTTCGAGCCGCGCCGCGGCCTCGCGCCCGCGCGAGCCGGCGTGCACGCAGGCCGCGACGAGCGGCTCCGTCGCGCCGAATTGCTCGCCGATCAGCTCGGCCATCCGCTCGACACGGGTCGTCTCCCCCTTGACGCGCTCGACCAGCTCGAGGGCTCCCTCGCGCATGGTCAGGATCGGCCGGTCCTCGGCGGCCGGCGCGTCGCCTCGCGGCTCGGGCCTCAGCCGCCCGCCGAGGTACAAGTAGTCCAGCGTATACACGGAGAAGTACAGGCGCATCGCCGCGGCCGCCTCGCCGAGGCCGGAGACGGTCGCCGCCAGCGACTCCCCGCCGGCCAGGCGCCGCTCGGCTTCCAGGCACACCAGCCCCAGGGCGGGCCCGGCCAGCCGTGAGTCGAGGACCTCGACCCGGTCTTCCGCGGACAGCCGGCGGACGGCCTCGCGGGCGTGCTCGGCGGTCCGGCTGAGCTCGCCCGACAGGTGGATCGACAGGACCCGGCCACCCGGCGCCAGGAGCTCGCCGAACACTTCGACGAACTTCTCGACGGGGGGCGGCAACGTGACGGGCGGGGTGTTGACCTCCTGCAGCAGACGGTGGAACCCGGCCGCCGTCAGCTCCGGTCCCTCGCGGTAGCGCCGCCCGTCGATCTCCAGCTCGAGCGGCACGACCCGCCACTCGGCGGTCGGCGACAGCGCCTCGATCCCGGCCGTCGAGTCGGTCACGAGCCGGATGCCGTCGGACGTCATCGGTCGCCGTCGAGCGTGCGGCGTACGATGTCGGCGATCTCGCGTCGCAGGGCGCGCTCGTCGGGATCGGCGGAGGACACGCCTGGCGCGGAGGGCGCCCGTCCGGCGAGCGGAGTCGGATCGGTGACCGCGCAGCCCGGGTTCCGGACCCGCGTCCCGTACGCGTCGAGCGACAGCAGGCGATCGACCTCGTCGCGCGACAGGCGGTTGACATGCCCCAGGAGGTGCGCCACGAGCATCGATCGAGCGGCTTGCTCGATCGACTCCATGGCGTCCGCCGCGCGGCCCAGCTCCGGTCCGTAGGTCACTGCGCCGTGGTTCGCCAGGAGCAGGGCGTCGTGGGCCCGGACGTACGGCGCGAGCCGCTCGGCGACGTCCTCCGTGGAGGGCGTCGCGTAGGGCACGATCGGCACCCAGCCGAGGGTCGCGATGACCTCCGGAACGACGCACTCGTCGAGCGCCCGCCCGGCGATGGCATAGCCCGTGGCGGTGGGTGGATGGGCATGGACGACGGCCTGCACGTCGGGCCGCAGGGCGTAGATCCGGAGGTGCATCTTGAGCTCGGACGAGGGCCGCCCCGCGCCCTCCACGACGCGCCCCGCGAGGTCCGTCACGACGAGGTCCGCGGGTGCCAGGAAGCCCTTGCACGCGCCGGACGGGGTGGTCAGGATCCGATCGCCGGCGAGGCGCGCGCTGACGTTGCCCTCGGCACCGGCCACGAGGCCGCGCGCGTAAAGGCGGCGGCCGATCTCGACGATCGCCTGGCGGGGGTCGGCGGGCAGGCTCACGCCCTCAATATCGGTCCTCGAGGCGGGTCGCGCGACGCGGCAGCGCTAGCCCTTGACCACGCCGAGCGGCTCGAGCTCGGCCACGCGCGCGCTGACCCCGGCGCGCTCCATGACGGCCACGACGGCGCCGGCGTCCTTGTAGGCGTGGGGCATCTCCTCGGCCACCGTGCGTAACCCCGTGGCCCGGACGACGACGCCGCGCCGCTCCATCTCGGCGATCAGGTCGCGGCCGCGGGACTCCTTGCGCGCCCGGGCCCGGCTCATTCGTCGCCCGGCGCCATGGCACGTCGAGCCGAACGTCCCGGCCAGCGACCCCGGAAGGCCGGCGCAGACCCACGACGAGCTGCCCATGCTCCCCGGCACCAGGACCGGCTGCCCGACGGCCGCGTACGCCGCCGGCACCTCGGGATGCCCGGCCGGGAACGCCCGCGTCGCGCCCTTGCGATGGACGCACAGCCGGCGGCGGATGCCGTCGACCTCGTGCTCCTCGATCTTGGCGATGTTGTGGCACACGTCGTACACGAGCCGCATCCCGAGGGCCGCCGGGCCGATGCCCAGCGCCCGTTGGAACGCCCGGCGGGCGTTGTGCAGAATGACCTGGCGGTTGGCCCAGGCGTAGTTCGCGGCGCAGCGCATGGCCCCCAGATAGGCCGTTCCCTCCTCGGAGCCGATGGGGGCAGCCGCCAGCTGGACGTCGGGGAGATCGTAGCCGTAGCCCGCCAGGAGCGGCTTGATGCGCCGGATGAAGTCGTCGCAGATCTGGTAGCCGTAGCCACGCGAGCCGGAGTGGATCATGACCACGACCTGG
Organism: uncultured Gemmatimonadales bacterium; assembly: GCA_964502985.1. Taxonomy (GTDB): domain Bacteria; phylum Gemmatimonadota; class Gemmatimonadetes; order JACCXV01; family JAHWKZ01; genus CAZCZH01. The sequence continues at coordinate 15,952 of CAZCZH010000022.1, read as the reverse complement.
TCGGCGAACAGATCCATCGCCCGGGCACGATCGGCGTCGAGGACCCGCGCCACGCGCTGGACCTCGAGGAAATGATTCCCCGAGCCCAACGTTCCGACCTGCGTCAGACCGCGCTCGGCGGCGCGCCGCGACACGGCGTCCGGATCGGCGCCGGGGAGGCAGCCCCGGGCCTCCGCGTGCTCCAGGTCGGCGGCCTCGCCGAAGCCCTGCTCGACGGCCCATGCCGCACCGCGCGCCACGAGCCGGCGGAGCTCGGGCGGCGACAGTCGACGGATCGCCCCGCCGGCCCCGACGCCGGACGGTACGGCGTCGTACAGTCGGTCGAGGAGGCTCTTCGTCCGGTCGGCCACCAGCTCGCCGGCCGTCAGCTCCGTTCGCGCCAGTCGCACGCCGCAGTTGATGTCGTATCCCACACCGCCCGGAGAGACGGCCCCGTCCCGGGCGTCGGTCGCCGCCACGCCTCCGATCGGGAAGCCGTACCCCCAGTGGATGTCGGGCATGGCCAGTGACCAGCCGACGATCCCGGGCAGGCAGGCGACGTTCCGCACCTGCTCGAGGCTCTGGTCGTCGCGGATCGCGTCGACCAGCCGGCCCTCGGCGTAGACGCGCCCCGGGACGCGCATCGCCCCCTCGCGCGGGATCTCCCACAGCCACGGCTCGAGGCTTCGGAGCTGGATCGACACGGGGGCCTCTCCTGCGGATCGCGGGGGACCGCCGATCAGACGTCGAACACGACCCGCGCGCGCCACCCGTCGTCGACGGCTTCGAACCGGAGCTGATGATACGTGACGCCCTTGAGCTCGCTGGCCGCGCGCAGTCGCGCGGGCGGAACCAGGGCCCCGCGCAGCTCGGCGCGGAACGTCCGCGGCCCGGGATCGACGATCCGTGCCTCCAGGGCCACGAAGCGCCGCTCCTCGAGCAGGCGGTAGAGCTCCTCGCACCACGCCTTCAGGAGCTCCGGGAGGGTCGCTGCGGACAACTCGACGGATCGCGAAGCCGTCGGGCCGAGATCCTCCGTCCAACCCACGAGGAGCTGGATCAGTCCGCGTTGGGCGGCCTCCAGCACGGCGCCCGGTGACGGTCCGCGAAGGTCCAGCCCGAGATCGGCCGTATGGTCGAGCTCGGCGAACTCCCCGCGCTCCATCGGGCGATCTTAGGAACGGGCCCGGTCCGCCGCAAGCGCGAGCAGCCGCGGCGCCCGCCGATCGAGCTCGGCCGGCTCGCCGAGCGCCGTGTAGCATCTTCGTGCGCGCTCCAGGGAGCGCCGCGTCTGGGCGAGGTCCCCGCGCTCGGCGTGGAGCGTGGCCAGCTCGACCCACGCCTCGGCCTCGGCCCGCGGGGCGCGTCCTTCCGCGGCGCGCTCGATCGCGCGCTCGAGGTACCCGCGACTCTCGGCCCAGCGCCGCTGCGATCGCCCGACGACGCCGAGGAGTCCCGTCGCGCGAGCGGCCAGCCGCGCGTCTCCCCCGCGCTCGGCGAGGGCCACCGCGGTCGACGCCAGGGCATGGGCCCGGATGGGATCGTCCTGCTCGAGGGCCAGCCGGGCACGCTCGATCATCGCCGTCAGGGCCCGCCGCAGGTCCCCGCGGGTGCGACTTTCCGTGATCAGGCGGTCCAGCGCCCGGGCCGCTCCGGCGCGGTCCCCGGGCTCTTCCGTCGGGTCGGGATCCACCGGCCTCCTTCGGACGCGAGCGCTCGTTCCACTCTCCTGCCGACCGCCGGAGCAAGAGCTGGACCAGTCCCGTTGTCAGAAGCGCAACACGTTGCGCGACAGGCTGTTGAGGAGACGGCGAGGCGGATCGCGGACGGGAGACGAGGAACATTCCGTTCCACCTGGGGCGACACGTTTCGTCCTGCGTCAGTCCGCGGGCTGGAGCTCGTACTTCTCGATCTTGCGCAGCAGGCGCGGGCGGCTGATCTCGAGCTCACGCGCGGTCTTGGAGCGGTTCCAGTCGTTGCGCCTGAGGGCCGCGGCGATGATGCGCCGCTCGTACTCGTCGAACGACAACCCCTCGGGCGGAAGCGGGATCACCAGCCGCTCGCCGTTCGAGGTCTGCCTGCGGTCCCCCGCGGCCGGCTCGTCGCGCCGCCGGACGGCCGGCTCCAGGTCGACGCGCTCGATGCGCTGACCCTCACCCAGCAGGACGGCCCGTTCGACGGCGTTCTTCAGCTCCCGCACGTTGCCCGGCCAGGCGTAGCCCAGCAGGAACTCCCGCGCTTCGTCGGACAGCGCGCGACGCGGCTTGCCGTACTGGTCGGCGTGACGTCCGGCGAAGTGCTCGGCGAGGAGGATCACGTCCTGATCGCGCTCACGCAGCGGTGGCAGCTCGATCGACACCACGTTCAGCCGGTAATACAGGTCGCTGCGAAACAGGCCGCGCTCGATGGCCTCCTCGAGATCCCGACTCGTGGCGGCGATGATCCGCATCCGGACGGCGATCTCGGCCGTCCCGCCGACCCGCCGGAAGCGCTGCTGCTCGATGGCCCGCAGGAGCTTGCCCTGCAGGTCGGGCGACATGTCACCCATCTCGTCGAGAAACAGGGTCCCCCCATCGGCCAGCTGGAGAAGGCCCTGCTTGGCCGTCTTGGCGTCGGTGAACGCGCCCTTCTCGTAGCCGAACAGCTCGGCCTCCAGCAGGCTGTCGGGGATGGCCGTGCAGTTGACCTCGACGAACGGCTGGTCCGCTCGGTCCGACTGGTAGTGGATGGCGCGCGCGACGAGCTCCTTGCCGGTGCCCGTCTCACCGCGGATGAGGACCGTGTTGGCTCCTGATTCGATGACCTTGCGCACGACCTCGAGGGTGGCGCGCATGGCCGGACACCGCCCGACGATGTCGGGGAAGCCGGGCAGGGTCTCTGCCGTGCCGCCACGCCGCGTCCCCCGCCAGCGGTCGAGGGCCATGGCGATCCGCGGCCCGACCCGCTCACGGTCGCGCGGCCACACCAGGTAGTCGTCCGCGCCGCCCGTCAGGACGCGCACGGCGGAGTCGGTGGAGGGCTCGCGGGACACGGCCACGACGGGCGGAGCGCCCGCCAGCCGGCCCAGCTCGGGCAGCAGGTCGTTCAGCCCGTCGCCGACGAAGTCCAGGTCCAGCAAGACCAGCCCGACGTCGTCGGGCAGGCGCTCGATGTCCGGCGTCGCCCCGGGTCGCGCGAAGGCGGCCTCGAGGTCGGGATCGTCCGGCAGCAGCGGCGTGTACTCGGCGGCCGGCCCGAAGACCAGAACGCGGAACATGTCGCCGAAAGGATTCGCCGGACCGGCCATCGGTCGAACTCTAACGATCCATTACAGCGCGTCAAGCAGGTCGATCTCGGCATCGGCCGGGACCTGCTCGCCGAGGGGCGCCCGCGGATCGAGCGTCCGCGGTCCGTCGCCCGCGCGCCACACGAGGGCGCACGCCGCGGGGAGTCGATCGGGAGTGAAGTACAGGGCCAGAGCGCGGGCCACGCCCGCCGCCGGCAGCTCGGGGTCCACGGCATGGCTCACCGCCCGCTCGCCGCGGTGGAACACGAGCGGCAGCGGCTCGGCGCTCACGCGGGGGGCTCGCCGTCGAACACCTCGCGCGAGAGCCCCTCGTCGTCCCACTCGTCCAGCGGATCCGAGCGGCGCTCCGCGAGCCGGTCCTCGAGCTCCTCGAGGCGGCGGTCGCCGGCGTCGAAGAACTCCGCGATGCGCTCCTTCAGCTTCTCGCGCGAAGCGCGGCCGGAGCGCGGGGCGACGAACACCCCCAGGAGGAAACCCGCCAGGAACGCCTTGACCCTGCCGATCATCGGAAACCTCCATGTTCGAGGAAGGCGAGACCGCTAAGATGCCCGGCCGCGCGCGAGCGCGTCAACCGCTGCGCGAAGCCGGTCGTCCGATTCGCAGCAGCGGCATGAGGATCATCCCGCTCACGAAACCGCCCACGTGGGCCCACCACGCCACCCCGCCGCCGGTCGCGGCCGTCGAGGCGAGCGCGGCGGCTCCGCTCAGGAACTGCAGCGCGAACCACGCCCCGAGCAGGACCCAGGCCGGCAGCTCGACGACGCTGACGTAGAAGAAGATCGGGATGAGCGTCACGACCCGCGCCGTGGGATAGGTCACGAAATACGCTCCCAGGACGCCGGCGATGGCCCCGCTCGCCCCGACCGTCGGCAGCGTCGAGTGTGGGGCCGACCATACGTGCGCCGTGGTGGCCGCCGCTCCGCACGCCACGTACAGCAACAGAAACCGGCCGTGACCGACCCGGTCCTCGACGTTGTCGCCGAAGATCCACAGGTACCACATGTTGAAGATCAGATGCAGCCACCCGCCATGCAGGAACATCGACCGCAGGGTCGCCAGGGAGGCGGTCCACGCGCCGGACGGGCGACCCAGGTCGAGCGCCGACAGGCGGGCCGGGACGACGGCGTGAGCCACGAGGAACGCCTGGAGAGCGTCCGCCGGCAGCGACCACTCCCACACGAAGACGGCCACGTTGACGGCCAGCAGGGCCCACGTCACCCAGGGTCGGCGGGCCGGACGCAGGCGGTCGCGGAACGGAAACATCGGGGGTTGTCAGATTCCTACTATTGCCGGGGTCGGATCCGCGATATATCTGTGCGGACGAACCGATCGACGGGTCACCTGTCCCCTCACCGAAAGAAGACGACGATGCTGTGGACGATCATCGTGATCCTGCTGATCCTGTGGTTGCTGGGCGGCTTCGTGCGTCCGGTGGGTGGCTTCATCCACCTGCTGCTGGTGATCATTCTGATCCTCGTGGTCATCCAGCTGATGCAGTAAGCTCCCACGCATGCGCGAACGGGTTGCCGACTGGCAACCCGTTCGTCGTAGGATGTCGTGGTGCCCAAGGGGAGATTCGAACTCCCACGGCCTTTCGGCCACTGCCCCCTCAAGACAGCGTGTCTACCAATTCCACCACTTGGGCACGGGCCTTCGGGCCGGAGCTATGGCGTGCCGTCGGAGGAGCCGCCCTGTTGCTGGGCAGGCTGAGCGGCCGGCTGGCCCTGGCCGGGCTGGCCCTGCTCGGTCTGGCCCTGCCCCTCGAGGACGGATTGCAGGTCCGTGGGCGCCGCCCCGGCCGGCTGGCCGGCCTCGGGTTGACCCTGGCCCTGCATCTCGTTCTCGATCAGGCTTCGCGGCGCCGTCCCCTTGACGGTCAGCAGGGACAGGGCGAAACAGATGACCAGGAACGCGCCTCCGAGCCACTTCGTCGCGTTGTGCAGGAAGCTGGCCGTCTGGCGGCTCCCCATCATCTCGATTCCCGTTCCCGCACCACCGAATCCGGCGGCCAGCCCACCACCCTTCCCGGACTGCAGGAGGATGACGACCGACAGGGCGAGACAGTCCGCCAGGAGCAGGATGAGTAGAAGGGAGTACATGCGAGGCACGGAATTTACCCGCCGCGGGTCGGGCGTCAAGAAATCGGGACGGCGGGCTCAGCCCGCGCGGGGTGCCGCGGCGAGGATCGCGGCGAAGCTCGCCGGCTCTAGGCTCGCTCCGCCGACCAGGGCCCCGTCTACGTCGGTCTCGGCCATCAATTCCGCGGCGTTGTCCGGCTTGACGCTCCCGCCGTACAGCACGGGGATCCGCGCGGCGAGGTCCGGCGCGGCGATGGAGCCCAGCGCGTCCCGGATCGCGGCGTGCATCTCCTGCGCGTCCGCCGCCCGCGCCGTGCGGCCGGTGCCGATGGCCCACACCGGCTCGTAGGCGACGCTCAGGCGACCGAAGTCCGCCCGGTCCAACCCCTCGGCGGCACGCGACAGCTGGGCCAGGACGACGGCTCGCGCGCGACCCGCGTCGCGCTCCTCCAGCCTCTCGCCCACGCACAGCGTCGGTGCGAGCCCGTGCCGGAGCGCGGCGCGCAGCTTCCGGGCCACGATCTCGTCCGTGTCGCCGAACTCGTGACGCCGCTCGCTGTGCCCCACCAGAACGCGTCGCGCGCCGCAGCTCGCGAGGCTCGGCGCGCTGACCGCTCCGGTATAGGCCCCCGCCGCCTCCCAGTGGCAGTCCTGGGCCCCGACCTCCGCGTCCGCGCGATCGGAGAGCGCCTCGACGACCGCCGGCAGGAGGGGAAACGGCGGCAGGAACGCGACGACCACGCCCGCGGCGGGGCTCGGCGCCGCGCGAAGGAACGCCGCGAAGTACGGCCGGACCTCGTCCATCGTCTTGTGCATCTTCCAGTTCGCGGCGACGATCCGCTGCCGTTCGCTCATCGGCTCTCCCCCGCCGGTCGCGCTGGCGCCGGGTCGAGCGCCTCGATGCCCGGCAGGGGCGCCCCGCTCAGCAGCTCCAGCGCGGCCCCTCCGCCGGTCGAGGCGTGGCTCACGTCCGCCGCCACCCCCGCCCGCTCGAGGGCCGCCAGCGAGTCCCCACCCCCCGGCCCCGTGTAGGTCCCGTCCCGCGTGGCGCGCGCCAGGCGCCGGGCGACGGCCGCCGTCCCGGCATCGAAGGGCGGCGTCTCGAACACGCCCAGGGGGCCGTTCCAGAAGACCGTCCGGGCGGCGCCGATCCGGTCGCCGATGGCGTCGACCGTGCGCGGCCCGACGTCGAGGATCCTCCATCCCGGCGACACGTCGTCCACACGGACGGTGCGGCGTTCCGCCGCCGGATCGAGTTCGCGCGCGACGACGACGTCGACGGGCAGAAGCAGGCTCTCCCCGCAGCGCTCCACGAGCTCGCGCGCGGCGTCGATCCGGTCGGGTTCGACCAGCGAGTCGCCGATCTCCAGACCCCGCGCGGCGAGGAACGTGTTGGCCATCCCGCCCCCGACGCACACGGCGTCGGCGCGCTCGGCCAGCCCGCGCACGGTCTCCAGCTTGCCGGCGATCTTGGCCCCGCCCAGGATGGCGAGAAACGGTCGCGCGGGGTCGAGCAGTCGGCGGAACGCCGCCAGCTCGGAGGCCACCAGCTTGCCGGCCACGCACGGATCGAGGTGCTCCGTCACGCCGACCGTCGAGGCGTGCGCCCGGTGACAGGTCCCGAAGGCGTCCTGAACGAAGAGCTCGCCGTACGCCGCGAGACGACGGGCGAATTCAGGGTCATTGGCCGTCTCGCCTGGATCGAAGCGCAGGTTCTCGAGCAGGAAGATCTCCCCGCCCTGGGCGTTGAGGACGAGCTTCAGCGAGCGCTCGTCGAACGGCGCGGCGAGGAACACCACGCCCCGTTCCAGGATCTCCTCCAGGCGCCGGGCGACCGGCTTCAGCGACAGGCCGGCAACGGGGCGTCCGCCGGGCCGACCGAGATGGCTCGCCAGAACGGTCACCGTCCCCCGGCCGAGCAGCGCTTGGAGCGTGGGGATCGTGGCCCGGATGCGGGCGTCGCTGGAGACGCGGCGTTCGTCGCCTTCACCCTCCAGCGGCACGTTGAAGTCGACGCGCACGAGCGCCCGTCGCCCGTTGACCTCGCCGTCCGACAGGTCGGCCAGCGTGCGTCGGTCGAGCGCGGCTCCCATCGGGGCTACAGGAACTTCTCGAGGTGCGCGGCGAGGTCGATCAGCCGCGTGGCGTATCCCATCTCGTTGTCGTACCACGACAGGACCTTGAGGATCGTCCCGTCGACGACGGCCGTCGACAAGGCGTCTACGGTGGACGACTCGGTCGTCGAGACGTAGTCGATCGAGACCAGGGGCTCGTCGCTGACGGCCAGCACCCCCGCCAGGCGTCCCGCCGCCGCCTTCCGGAACGCGGCGTTGATCTCCTCGGCCGAGGTCGAGCGCTCGACCACCACGGGCCGGTCTACGAGCGAGACGTCGGGCGTGGGAACGCGGATCGCCATCCCGTCGAGCTTCCCCTCGAGTTCGGGGATCACGAGCGAGGTGGCGCGCGCCGCACCGGTCGTCGTCGGGATCAGGGAAAGGGCCGCGGCCCGGGCCCGGCGCAGATCCTTGTCCGGGCCGTCCAGCACGTGCTGGCTCGCGGTGTAGGCGTGGGTCGTGGTCATGATGCCGTGCACCCAGCCGACCGTCTCCATCACCACCTTGGCGACCGGCGCCAGGCAGTTGGTCGTGCACGAGGCGTTCGACAGGATGTCGTGGCGGGCCTCGATCTGGTCCTCGTTCACGCCCATCACGACGGTCAGGTCGACGTCCTTGCCGGGCGCCGAGATGACCACCTTGCGGGCCCCGGCCTCGAGGTGCCGCGCGGCCTGCCCGCGCTCGCGGAAGCGGCCCGTCGACTCGATCACGACGTCCACCCCGAGGTCGCCCCACGGCAGGGCCGCCGGGTCCTTCTCGCTGAGGACCTCGATGCGCTCGTCCCCCACCGTCAGCGCTCCGTCGCCGGCCCGAACCTCGGCCTCGAACCGGCCGTGCACGCTGTCGTAATGCAGCAGGTGGGCCAGGGTCCCCGCGTCGGTCAGGTCGTTGACCGCCACGAGGCGCATGTCTCGGCTCGACCTGCGGAGCGAGCGGTAGGCGATGCGGCCGATCCGGCCGAAGCCGTTGATGGCGAGGTTCATGGTCCCTCCTGGAGGATACGGGGCCGTCGGGGATGGCGTCTGCGGGCCGCAAGTTAGGCCGCGCCGGGGTCCAGCGCGAGGGCGTAGGTCAGACCGAGAACACCCCCCGCGCCGGCCTCCAGCAGGGCCGCCGCGGCGGCGGCGAGCGTGGCCCCGCTCGTCGCCACGTCGTCGACCAGGCCGACCCGCGCGCCATCCAGCGCGCGCCGCGCGACGAACGCGCGCGACACGTTGCGCGCCCGCCCGCCGCGACCGAGCCCGACCTGGGAGCGCGTCCGGCGGATCCGCGCCAGGGCGTCCTCCACCGGGCGATCGATCCGCCCGCCAAGCGCCGCCGCCAGGAGACCCGACTGGTTGAACCCGCGGGCCCGCAGGCGGGCCGGGTGGAGCGGCACCGGGACGAGCACGTCGGGCGGACCGACGACGAGGGGCGCCAGCGGTATGGCGCACAGCTCGGCCAGGTGGCGGAAGCCGCCATACTTGAGGCCTCGCACCAGGCTCCGCGCGGGGCCGGCGTAGCGCACGGCGGCCGTGGCCTGCAACCCCGCCGGCCAGTGCCGGCAGCGACCGCAGGAATCGGGGCTCCCGGGGTGCGGCAGACCGCACCGTCGGCAGCGCGCCGCGGGCACGGCCTCGATCGCCGCCCGGCAGCCCGCGCACAGGGCCGGTCGCACGGCAGGCAGGGCGCCACCGCAATGCAGGCAGAGCGGGGCCAGGAGTATCGCTCGCAGTCGATCGACGAGGGCGTCGCGCACGGGAGTCCGGATTCCGAGGGGGGCATGGCCGGCGGAGCGAGAGGCGCGCGTCGGACGCGCCGGAGGGGGTGGCCGCGCGGCGCGGGGCGTCGCGCGGCCGAACTTCGATCAGACGGGTGCGGAGTCCGGCTTCAGCTCCCGGGGAGGGTCAGATCCGGGAACTGGCTCGAAAGCATGGCCAGGTACCGGTCGCGCTCGTCGCTGCTCAGGATGGGGACCATCCGCGAGACCCACTCCTGGGCCGCCTCGAAGCGGTCGGTCAGGTAGTTCGCGGCGACCAGCCCGAGGTACGCCAGCTTGATCCCTTCGTCCAGCTCGAGGGCATGCTCGAACGCCCCGATGGCCCGCGGGTAATCGCCGAGCTGCAGGTACGATCCTCCCAGCAGGGCGTACGCGTTGCCGTTGCGCGGGTCGAGCTCGACCACCCGCTGGAACAGGGGAATCGCCTCCCGATACTGCTGACGGGCGTACAGATCGCCGGCGCGGGAGTAGAGGGAATCGGCTTCGTCGGACGAGGCGCGCAGGGCGCCGGGCAGGGTCAGTACCGCGGCCAGGACGAACAGGGCCGCGATCGGCCTTCGGAGTCGCATGATGGTGCGCTTCCTCCGCGGTTCGAGTCGACGAACAATGGGGGAGGATTCGATCGGTTCGGCAAACGACCCCGGATTGTAACCCGGCCCGAGGGGCCGCGTCAACCCGAGCGCGTCGGGGTCCGGCGCTCGACGAACGCCCGCAGCCGGCGCAGGAGCTCCTCGAACACCTCCTCGTAGACGATCCGCGAGCGCCCGATCGGGTCCAGGATTGCGTCTTCGCCGGCAGGACCGAACTCACTGACGAGGCGCGCGTCGGCGGTCGAATCCAGCTCGAGCACGGCCCGCCGGTGGGCCGGTTCCATGCAGAGCACGGTGTCGGCCCACCGGATGACGTCCGGCGTGAGCGGAGTGGAGCGGTGCCCGGAGAGGTCCAGGCCGCGCGCCGCCGCCGTCTCGCGGGCGTTCGGGTGGGCCGGGACGTCGGTCAGTCCGAGGGTTCCCGCCGAGCGCACCTCGGCCGGCACACCGGCCTCCTCGAACAGCCGTTGCAGAAGGGCCTCGGCCATCGGGCTGCGGCACGTGTTGCCGGTGCACACGACGAGAACGCGGTACGGACGCTCGCTCACGGCGCTCAAGGTCGTCGTCCCGGGGACGGCGCGCAAACCGCCACCACGCGCGTCAACCGCTCGAGATCGATCGCCCCGACACGCACCGCCCGCGGGGGATCCTGACGCGCGTCGACGACGGTCGAGGGCTGTCCAGCGATGGACCCGGCGGGACCCTCCGGCTCGAGGCCGAGCGCCAGGGCTTCGGCGCCCGGGCGCCCGGCGAGGGTCCGGGCGGCGTCGGCCACCGAAAGCGGTGGGGACGTCCCGCGCGGGTTGGCGCTGGTCGAGAACAACGGCCCGCCCCACGCCGCGAGGAGGTCCCGGCTGACGGGGTCCGACGCCGGGCGCAGGGCCAGGCCCCGCCCCTCTCCCAGGACCGGCCGGGGCGCGTCGGGACCGCCCGCCACGACGAGCGTCAGCGGGCCCGGCCAGAACGCCGCCGCGAGGCGCTCGGCGGCGGCCGGCCATTCGGCGGCCAGCTCGCGCGCCGCGCCGGCGTCCGCCACCAGGCACAGCAGCGGCCGTCGGCGGTCGTAGCCCTTGATCCGCAGCGCCGAGCGAACGGCGATGTCGGCGCGCGGGTCGCCGGTCAGGCTGGGCACGGTCTCGGTCGGATGGAGGATCAGGCGTCCCTCGCGGAGCGCGGCCACGGCGGCCTCGATCCCGGCCCGGTCGGCGCGCAGGAGGGGGAGCGTCACCCCTGGACCCGCCGATCGGCGGTCAAACCCGCACCTCGCCGGGCATCTCCAGCCGCCCCGGGAAGGCCGCCAGGCGGGGGCGCACGTCGCGCTCGAGGAAGGTCCGGGTCTGCTCCGGCGCCCGACCGACGTAGCGCGCCGGGTCCCGCGCCCGTCGCCAGGTCTCGTCGGGGAGGCCGGCGAAGTCGGGCTCGGACGCCAGACGGTCGAGCAGGTCGTCGCTCTCGCCCGCGGCGACCCGCGCGGCGGCCTCTCGCGCCCGGACCCGGATGCGCTCGTGGAGCGCCTGGCGGTCGCCGCCCGCCTCGACGGCCTCCATGAGCAGGGTCTCCGTGGCCATGGACGGGAGCTCGGCCGCCAGCCGGCGGGCGATCGCCTCCTCGTGCACGTCGAGGCCGGCGGCCACGTCGTGGTACAGGACGAGCAGCCCGTCCACGCTGAGGAACAGCTCGGGCATGGCGATCCGCTTGTTGGCCGAGTCGTCGAGCGTACGCTCCAGCCATTGCGTGGCGGCCGTCAGCGGGAAGTTCCCGGCGGTCTGCAGCGCGTAGCGCGCCAGCGCGCACATCCGCTCGGCGCGCATCGGGTTGCGCTTGTAGGCCATGGCCGAGGAGCCGACCTGGCGCTCGCCGAACGGCTCGAGCACCTCCCCGAGGTGCTGCAACAGGCGCAGGTCGTGGCCGAACTTGGAGGCCGACTCGGCGATCCCGGCCACGGTCGCCGCCCACCGGGCGTCGATCTTCCGGCTGTAGGTCTGCCCGGTGACGGCAAACGCCGCCGAGGCATCGAGCTTGTCGACGACGCGCCGTTCCAGCTCGTCGACCTTCGATCCGTCGCCACCGGCCAGCGCGAGAAACGACGCCTGGGTCCCCGTCGTCCCCTTGAGTCCCCGCAGCCGAAACCCGGCCAGCCGGGCCTCGATCTCGTCGACGTCGAGGAGCAGCTCCTGGATCCACAGGCAGGCCCGCTTGCCGACCGTCGTCGGCTGGGCCGGCTGGAAGTGGGTCCAGCCGAGGGTCGGCGTGTCGGCCCAGCGCTCGGCGAAATCGGCCAGCGCGGCGACCACGCACAGCGCCTCGCGGTGCACCAGGCGCAGCGCGTCGCGCATGATCAGGAGGTCCCCGTTGTCGACGACATAGGCGCTCGTCGCCCCCAGATGGAGGATCCCCGCGGCCTCGGGCGCGACCTCGCCGAACGCCCGCACGTGGGCCATGACGTCGTGGCGCAGCTCGCACTCGAGCTCGGCGGCGCGCGCCAGGTCGATGTCGTCGGCCGCGCGGCGCAGGGCCTCGACCTGGCCCGGCGTCACGCCGCCGAGCCCCATCTCGGCCTGGGCCTCCGCGAGCGCGATCCACAGCCGGCGCCAGGTCGCCACCCGGTGCCGGGCGCCGAACAGCCGCGCCATCGCCGGGCTGGCGTAGCGCGTGACGAGCGGGTGCTCGAAGCGCTCGCCGCGCTCGCCGGCCCTCGCTCCCGTCACTCGTCCGCCCGCCCCGTCCGTCCCAGGATGCGCAAGGCCAGGTGCGCCGCGTTGGCCCCGTTTCCGATGCCCACCGTGGCGACGGGGACGCCCGGCGGGAGCATGGCGATGGCCAGCAGCGCGTCGACACCATTGAGCGGTCCGGCGGCGACCGGCAACCCGATCACCGGGAGCCGGGTGTGCGCCGCCACGACGCCCGGCAGGGCGGCGGCCAGGCCGGCCACCGCGATGACCACCCGATAGCCGCTGGCCTCGGCCTCGCGCGCCAGCCGCGCCACCTTGTCCGGAGTGCGGTGCGCGGAGGCCACCTCGAAGTGGTAGCCGACCCCCGCCTCGTCCAAGACCCGCTCCGCCTTCTGGACCACCGGACGGTCGGAATCGGAGCCGGCGAGGATCAGCACCTCGATTGAAGCGTCACCCGACATCATCTCCCCCATCTCTTTGTAAATATGATACTTGCGATTTGACAGGAAGGCCGCGCATCAGATCCAGTCGTGGAAATCGTCCCCGATCTGGCCGCGCCGCTTGTAGCGCAGCATGGCGTCCTCGCACGAGCAGGCGGGCGTCGCCGTGGCGAGCGCCTCGAGCACGTTCCACACGATCTCGGGGAGCAGCTCCAGGGCCTCGTCGACGCGCGCCACGCGCTCCTCGTCGTCGACCTCGGCCACTCCCTCGGCGTACGCCGTGACGTACGCCAGCGGATGGTAGCACATCTCCAGCTCCCGGGCGAGGAACGCCTCCGGGGCCAGGGTCATCCCCACCAGGTCCGCGCCCAGTCGCCGCAGCATGGTCACCTCGGCGGGAGTCTCGAGGCGCGGTCCCTCGCTGACGGCGTATACCGCCCCCAGACGCGGGCGCAGCGCCATCCGGGTCAGCACCCCCTCCAGCGCCGACCCCACCGTCGGGCAGAACACGGGCCGCTGGCGCAGCAGGCCCCACCCCTTGTCCTCGAAGAAGGTCGTCGCCCGACGACGCGTCAGATCCAGCAGGTCGGACGGCAGGACGAACTCCCCGATGCGGAACTCCGTCGACAGGGCGCCGGGCCCGGTCCAGGCTACGATGCGCCGCGTCCCGAGCTCCTTGAGCGCCCACACGTTGGCCCGGTAGTTGACGAACGGGGCGCTGACGCGGTACTCGCGCTCGCCGTGCCGCGGCAGGAGGTAGAACCGGCGCGCGCCGTGCTCCATGAACAGGATCGGCATCGAGCAGCCGAACGGGGTCTCCTTGACGAGGACGTCGAGAACCGTCCCCAGGCGCTCGCGAACCAGGCGATACACCTTGCCGCCGCCGATGATCGCGACGTCGCCGAAGGCCTCGTCGTAGGAGCCGGCCAGGATGCGGGGCAGGACCTCGGTGCGCGCCGATCCGTCGAGCTCGGGATCGTCCACGCGGCGGTTATCGCTCGGAGCCGCCCGGCGACTCCAGGCTCGCCTCGACGCTCGCCAGGCGGTCCAGCGCGTCCAGGGCGGCCTCCTTCTCGGCCTCCTTCTTGGTGCGCCCCCAGCCGGAGCCCAGCGGCTCCCCCTCGAGCCACACCTGGCAACGGAAGTTGATGTCCTCGCGGTCGCCGTCTGGCGCCGAGGTGGCGCGGACGGTGCGGTAGGTGAGCTGGCCGCGCCCCAGCTCGTGGATCGTCTCCTGGAGCCGGTTCTTCGCCGTGTGGAAGCCTTCCTCGTGCTCCAGGTCGCGCGACAGCACGATGCGCTCGATGAACGCCCGCGCCGCCTCGAAGCCGCCGTCCAGGTACAGCGCCCCGATCACACCCTCGAGGGCGTCGGCGGCGATCTTCTGGCGCCCGCCACCGGCCAGCAGGTTCGGGTCGTCGCCGGTCTGGATGCAGTCCGGCAGTCCGATCGACTCCGACGCCCCGGCCAGGAAGCGCCGCGAGATGATGTGCGCCCGAAGCTGGCTCAGGACGCCCTCCTGGGCCTCCGGGTTCTGGCGAAACAGCCACTCGCTGACGACGAGGTTGAGGATCGAGTCGCCGAGAAACTCGAGCCGCTCGTACGACTGGCCGCGACTCTCGGACTGGTCGAGGTACGAGGGGTGCGTCGTGGCCTTCTCGAGCAGCCCGGCGGTGTGGAAGTGGTGCCCGAGGATCGACTCGAGCTGGCTGGCGTCCGCCGCCTTCGCCGGGGACGTGGCGACGGTCGGCGAAGCGCCCTTGCGTCGCAGGCGGTCGATCAGCCTACCGATCACGGCCGTTCTCCGCGCGCTTCAATGCCAGGACGGCGTTGTGCCCGCCGAAGCCGAACGAGTTCGTCAGCGCGGCCCGCACCTCCGCCCGGCGCGCCTCGTTGGACACGTAGTCCAGGTCGCATTGCGGATCGGGGTTCTCGTAGTTGATCGTCGGCGGCACCCGACCCTCGGACAGGACCATCGACGTGACGCAGAACTCCAGACCTCCGGCTCCGCCAAGGAGGTGTCCGGTCATCGACTTCGTCGACCCGACCATCAGGCGATAGGCGTGATCCTCGAACACCGACTTGATGGCCATCGTCTCGTACTCGTCGTTGAACGGCGTCGACGTTCCGTGGGCGTTGACGTAGTCGAACGCATCCGGCTCGAGCCCCGACTCCTCGACCGCCCGGCGCATGGCCCGCGCCGCGCCTTCGCCGTTCGGCGCCGGCTGGGTGATGTGATACGCGTCGGCGGTCATCCCGACGCCGACGACCTCGGCGTAGATCCGGGCCCCGCGGGCGCGAGCATGCTCGAGCTCCTCGAGGACGGCGATGCCGGCGCCCTCGCCGAGGACGAATCCGTCGCGCTCGGCGTCGAACGGGCGGCTGGCCCTCTCCGGCTCGTCGTTGCGCGTGGACATGGCCTTCATCGCCGCGAACCCGCCGACCGACATCGGCGTCACGGCGGCCTCGGTCCCACCGGCGATGATCACGTCCGCGTCCCCGTGCTTGATCAGGCGGAAAGCGTCGCCGATGGCATGCGCCGAGGAGGCGCAGGCGGACACAGTGCAGTAATTGGGGCCCTTCGCGCCGAAGCGCATGGATACGATACCGCTGGCGATGTCCGGGATCATCATGGGGATGTAGAACGGGCTGATGCGCGATGGACCGCCCTCGAGGAAACGCGCGGTCTGCTTCTCGTGGGTGTCGATCCCCCCGATCCCCGAGCCGATGATCACGCCCAGGCGGTCCGCGTTCTCGGCCGACAGGTCGAGTCCGGAATCCTCGACCGCCATCGTCGAGCCGGCCACGGCGAACTGGGTGAACAGGTCCTGGCGGCGGATCTCTTTCCTGTCGATGTAGCGCTCGGCCTCGAAGTCGCGGACCTCGGCGGCGATCTGGGTGGCGAACTCGGAGGGATCGAAACGGGTGATCCGGCCCACGCCGGCGCGCCCTTCCAGCAGGCCCTCCCACGTCGTCGCCAGGTCGTTCCCTAGCGCGCTGACGACGCCCATCCCGGTGACGACGACGCGTCGGG
>CAZCZH010000021.1:0-19379 GCA_964502985.1 uncultured Gemmatimonadales bacterium | reverse complement strand
GAGCGCGTTCCCGGAGTCGACCGATCCCATCCGCGAGCAGGAGCCGGCGAGCCACGCCATCGCGTTGACGAGCGTGGTCTTGCCGGATCCTCCGTGGCCGATCAACGCGAGGTTCCGGATGCGGTCGCTGTCGTAGGCCTTCATGGGCGCTCCTTCATGGGTGGACGGACGATGGGTTCCGGCCGCGGGGGCCTAGAATGTGGCGCGCTCCCGGCTCGACTGTCAAAGCAGGTCGGTCAGCAGGCGATGGAAGTGGTGCACGCCCGTCTCGCGGGTCGGCGAATAGCGCCCGCGATCGTAGAGCCGCGAGCGGACGCCGCGCTGGACGCGCTCGACGATCGCCTCGTCCTCGCGCTCGACCCGGTCGAGGCCGGCTCCCGCGCCGCGTTCCAGGCGCGCCGGATCGTCGACCCAGGACCAGTATGCGACCCGCGTCCGGTCGGGCCCGAGCGGCTTGACGACGTTGATCGACAAGCCCCACGGATAGGCATTGACCATCGTGTTCGGGAACAGCCAGAAGTAGTACGCCGCGACGGCCGTCCCGTGGTCCGGCGAGGAGGCCGGCAGATCGAACGCCTCCTCCCCGCCGCGTGCGATCCCGAGCTGCAGGCTGGACCATGGGAACAGCTCCGTCCGGTAGGCGCCGTAGTCCAGCGCCTCTGCGAGGCCCGCGTGGACGTACGGGATGTGGAACCCCTCGAGGTAGTTCTCCACGTACAGCGCCCAATGGGCGCGGACCAGGTACTCCCGCGAGCGGGCCGGGTCGAGCACCAGGCGGTCCCAGCGCAGCCACTCCAGCCGAGCACGCATCTCGGCCGTCAGGTCTTCGAACGGCATCGCCGGGTCGAGCGCGGTGAAGACGAGGTCGCCCCACGTCTCGAACGGGATTCGTGGCAGATCGTCCGCCGGCCGCGGGAAGTCCACCACGTCGTCGAACTCGGGCATCGCCTCGAACCGTCCGTCGAGACCGAAGCGCCGGCCATGGTACCGGCAGCGCAGCCCGCGCAGATCGCCCGGCCCCTCGACCACCAGGTTCCCCCGGTGCGTGCAGACGTTGGACAGACAGTGCGGCTGGTCGTCGAGGTCCCGCGTCAGGAGGAGCGGCTCGTCGAGGAGCCCCTCGAGCAGGGTCAGCGGACATACGCGGCCCGGGGTGGCCACCCGGCCCGCGTCGGCCACCAGCTGCCAGCTCCGGACGAAGACTCGCTCCCGCGTCCGGTCGTACAGCTCGGAATCGGCGTAGAACCGGCCGGGCAGGGTCGACGCGCGCCGGATGTCGGGATCGACCCGCACGTCCGCCGCTATATCTCGTCCGGGCGTTGGAGGTCTTCCGTCACCTCCCCGCCCGAGTGCGCGCGCTCGGCGACGGCCCACAGGAGGAGAGTCAGGCCGGCGAACACGGCCAGCGACGGCAACGTCCCGAGCCCGTCCGTGATCCCCGTCACCGCCGCCTGGTAGCGCGCCAGGAGGGACGACTGGTCGGCGCCGAACACGAGGCCTGCGATCAGGACGCCGACGAGCGCCGCGCCGGCGATCAGGCCGGACGCGAACAGAACTCCATTCTCGCGCTTCTCGCGCCGCGCGGCCCCCGCGTGGCGCTTCTCGATCCACAGTCGTACCAGGCCGCCGGCCATGATGGGGGTCGTCAGCGACAGTGGCAGGTACAGGCCCACGGCGAGCGCCAGCGACGGCAGGCCGAGCATCTCGAAGACGCCGGCGATGAACACGCCGACGAGCACCAGCGCCCACGGCAGATTGGCGTTGACGACGCCGTCGATGACCAGCGCCATGAGGGTCGCCTGGGGCGCCGGGAGCTGGGCCGATCCGATCCCCAGCCCGCGCTGGAGCACGATCAGGACGAGGCCCATCACGGTGGCGCTCGTCAGTACACCGATCATCTCACCCCACTGCTGGTAGCGCGGCGTGGCGCCCAGCAGGAATCCCGTCTTGAGGTCCTGCGAGGTGTCGCCGGCGATGGCCGCGCTCATGGCGATCACGGCGCCCACCAGGAGGATCGCCTCGCGCTGGTCGCCGGCCCCGGTCTTGCCCAGCGCGACGAACAGGAGTGCCGTCACGAGGAGCGTGGCGATCGTCATCCCGCTGATCGGGTTGGACGACGTCCCGATCAGCCCGACGATCCGCGACGAGACGGTCACGAAGAAGAACGAGAACACGATCATCAGGAGCGCCCCCAGCGGGCCGACGGGGGCCAGGCTGGGCGGCAGCAAGGCCAGGATCACGGCGATCGCCAGAACCCCGCCCAAAACGATCTTCATCGACAGGTCGTCGTCGGTACGGTCGACCTCCTGGACGCCCACCGTCTCGCGCATCCCGCGCAGGCCGACACGGAACGAGCGCCAGATCGTGGGCAGCGCCCTGACCAGGGTGACGATCCCGCCGAAGGCCACCGCACCGGCGCCCACGTAGCGGATGTAGCGGCTCCAGATCTCCCCTGGGCTCATGGCCGGGATCAGCTTCTGGGTCTCCGGGTAGAGCGGGGCCGAGGCGCTGGCGCCGATCGTCGCGATGAGCGGGATCAGGACGAGCCACCCGATCACCCCGCCGGTGAACAGGATGGCGGCGATCCGCGGCCCGATGATGTACCCCACGCCGAGAAGTTCGGGAGTGGCCGAGACCCCGACCTCGGCCTTGGGGTAGCCGCTGACGTCGAACGACGGGTCCGAGTTCCACAGCGACAGCGCGTTGGCGTTGACCAGGTACTGATAGAGGGCGCCCACGCCGAGGCCGCTGAACAAGAGGCGCGCCTTGCCGCCCCCCGCGTCGCCCGCGGCCAGCACCTCGGCGCACGCCGTGCCCTCGGGGTACGGCAGCCGGCCGTGCTCGTCGCGAATCAGGTAGCGCCGCAGGGGGATCATGAACAGGACGCCCAGCAGCCCACCCAGCGAGGCCAGCGTGAACACGAGCAGCTGCGACGGGTTCAGCCCGAACACGTACAGCGCCGGGAGCGTGAAGATGACCCCGCCCGCCAGGGACTCGCCCGCCGAGCCCACCGTCTGGACGATGTTCCCCTCCAGAATCGAGCCCCGGCGCAGGGCGCGGAACACGGCCACCCCCATCACGGCCGCGGGGATCGAGGCGCTGACGGTCAGACCGACCTTGAGCCCGAGGTACGCGTTGGCCGCGCCGAACACGATCCCGATGACGATCCCGATCAGGATCGCCCGCGGGGTGAACTCGGACAGCCGCTCGCCGGGCGAAACGTACGGCCGGTACTCGGCTCCGGGGATCTCCTCGTAGGCTTCGGGCGGCAGGCCGGAGCGGCGCCGCGGGGCGGCCTCCGGCGCGCGGGTCTCCTGGGTCATGCTCCCTCCCGGCGGGGGCTCAACGGGTGGTGCGGCTCAGGTGGTCGATCTGGAGCAGGATATCCCGGGTCGGAGGTGGTGTCGCCGCCCGTCCCGCATGACGGTATCGAATCCGCCCGCCGGCGTCCACGACGAGGAGCAGCGGCAGGCTGTCGGCGCCGAGCGTGGCCCGCGCCACGGCGGGATCGGACGGGACGAGAACGATCCACGGTCGCGGCGGCCCGGCGCCAGCGGGATCGGCCCCGAGCCACACGCCGACCAGCGAGCCGCCGCGGGCGCGAAGCGCCGTCGCGAGCTCCTCCAGGCCCGCGGGCCACGCGGCGCAGCCGGCGCAGTCGGGCCCCCAGGTGGCGATCACGAGCGGGCTCCCGACGAGGGTCGCCGAGGCGAGGGGCGGGCCGGTGCGCCGCGGCCAGGTGAACGGCGGCAGGGGGCGCGAGCCGCGCCCGGCCAGGACTTCCTGGCGGCGCTCGTCCTCGATCCGCGCCCGCTCGCGGTCCCGGGCCGCGTCGAGCCCCGCCAGCGAGCCGAACGCCCGCCGCCAGGCCGTCTCGAGCTCGGGCGTGGCGCTGGAACCCAGTCCGCGCGTCTCGGCGTCGAGGTACGCCTCGGCGGCCTGGCGCCAGCGGCCGCGCGCCGCGTACAGCCGGCCCAGGTGGTAGAAGTGACGGGCGTAGCCCGCGGTCGTGCCCCACGAATGGATCTCGTCCCGCGCCGAGACGAGCGCCGCCTCCGCTTCGCGATAGTCCCCCCCGCGGAACGCGGCCCAGCCGAGGGCGTCGTACAACCGCCCGCGCCAGGCCCGGAACCAGGCCTTCTTGTCGCCTCCCGGGGGCAAGAGCCGCTGGTCCTCGTACTGCAGCCGGGCCAGCCAGTCGCGGATCTCGAGCTCGAGCTCGGGGAGAGCTGGCGCGGGGAGGGTGTCGGCGCGCGTCGTGAACGAGCGCGACAGGCTGTCCATGTCGACGACGGCAGCCGGCGGCACGTCGACCGGCTCGGAGTCGACCCCCCGCGAGGGGCTCCCGGCCGGGCCCTCCGAGCGCGGCGCGGCGCACGCCGCGACGGCCAGCGCCAGGAGCCCCGCCCGCCATCGACGCGAGGCCGCTTGTCGCTCCCGGCTTCCGCGCGCAAGTTCGCGCCCCGCATGGATGTGGAGGGACATGGAGGGGCGCAGGATAGCCGGCCGCCGCTGGGCGCGTCAACCGTGAAGCGGCGCGCCGTCGTGGGCCTGCTCACGGCGCTCGTCGCGGTGGCCGCGCTGCGCGCCTATCTGCGACGTGACTACCGGCCCGAGTTCAGCCGCGCCGCCGGGACCCTGGTCGACGTGCGCGACTCGACGGGGGCCGGGACGGCTCTCGATGGCAAGCGCCTCGTCGACCTGACGCTCGTCGGCGACACCGGACTCCAGGCGCGCGTCCGGATCCGCGCCGCCGATGACCACAGCGGCGCGCGCCATCCCGCGGCGATTCTGATCGGGGGCTGGGAAACGGGGCGCGCGGCGGCCGACGTCCCACCCGAAACGGCGGACCTCGTTCTGGTCAGTCTGGACTATCCCTACGACGGCCCGAGCCGGCCGACGTGGTGGCAGTGGATCACGCACTTCGGCCAGATGCGTCAGGCCGTGCTGGACACCCCGCCAGCCCTGCTCCTGGCGGCCCAGTATCTGTACGGGCGGGACGACGTGGATCCCGATCGCGTGACCGTCATCGGGGTCAGCCTGGGGGTCCCGTTCGCGACGGCCACCGCGGCCACCGATCGCCGCCTGGCGGGCGCGGCCCTGCTGCACGGCGGCGCCGACCTGCGGGGGATGGCGGCCTACGCCTGGGCCGACGACCGCCCGGCCTGGCTCGTGTGGCTCCAGGCGACGGGAGTGGCATGGGCCGCGGCACCGCTCGAGCCGGGGCGCTACGTGGGCGCGATCGCGCCGCGCCCCGTCCTCCTGATCGAGGCCACTGGCGACGAGCTCGTGCCGCGCCGAAGCGCACTGGCGCTGTATCGCGCGGCGCGCGAGCCAAAGCGGCTGGTGTGGCTGGCCTCGGGGCACGTGCAGCGGTCGAACGAGGAGGTCGTCGACGAGCTGATGCGGGTCACGCTCGAGTGGATGGAGGAGCGCGGGCTGCGCTGAGCGCGCCGGAACGGCGCGCCCGGCCTCACATCCCGCTCGTGTCGGGCTCGGCTTCCGGCCGGGCCTCCTCCTCGACGCGCTCGCCGGCGCGCTGCATGGCCTTCCCGGTCGACTGCATGGCCTGCCCCACGCCGTGACCGATTCTGCGCCCGGTGTCCTCGAGCTGCTCGGCGGCGTCCTCGGGAATCGAGATCTCGAGGGTGTCCGAGTCCATCCCGTCCCCCGACTCGCCCCGCTTGCACCCGGCATGCGCCAGTCCGAGCACCGCGACGAACGCCCACAGGACGATCCGCGTGCGATTCATTCCGCCTCCCTTCCCGGGTCGAGGTGCGACGAGCCCCATGTACGCTACGCGGGCCCTCTCCATTTTCGCAAGAACCTTGACGCGACGGGCCCGAGCGGGCCATCTTGAACGCTTGCTCAGGCGATGCACCGTCGGTCGCCGGCACTGACCGTGGCTTCTTTGTCACTCGGACCTTGAGAGGGAGGTCTGTCACGATGCGGTTCGCGAAGCTGTTCTCGGTCCTGGCGCTCGGATTCGTGCTCGCGCTGAGCGCGTGCAAGAAGAAGGCGGGAGAGGAAGGCACCGAGTTGACCCCTGCCGACACGGCGATGACGACGCCGCCGCCCGAGACGACCCCGATGGATACCGGGATGATGGGCGGGGACACGATGATGGGGCACGACTCCATGATGATGGGAGACAGCTCCAGCATGTAGGGGAGGGAGCACTGCCCTTCCGTCCCGACAGTCGACTGTTCGAACGCGCGGCCGCCCGTTTCCCGGGCGGC
Source organism: uncultured Gemmatimonadales bacterium (assembly GCA_964502985.1). Taxonomy (GTDB): domain Bacteria; phylum Gemmatimonadota; class Gemmatimonadetes; order JACCXV01; family JAHWKZ01; genus CAZCZH01. The sequence goes on along the minus strand of CAZCZH010000021.1, from coordinate 13,140 downwards.
CGCTTTGATTTCGAACCCCGCCCGCGGAGATCGGCGTGAGCCGACTGGAGACCGTCCAGCACGAAACCCGACGCTTCCCGCCACCACCCGAGTTCGCTCGCCGGGCTCGCGTCGGCTCGATCGAGGAGTACGAGCGGCTGCATCGCGAGTCCCTCGAGGACCCGGCGGGTTTCTGGGGCCGGATGGCGGCCGCCGAGCTGGATTGGGACGCCTCCTGGGACCAGGTGCTCGAGTGGAACCCGCCTCACGCCAGGTGGTTCGTGGGGGGCAAGCTCAACGCCGCGAAAAACTGCCTCGACCGACACCTGGCCGAGCGCGGCGACCGGACGGCGATCCTGTGGGAAGGCGAGCCCGAGGGCGAGCGGCGGGCCGTGACGTACCGCGAGCTCCATGCCGCCGTGTCGCGCTTCGCGGCTGGCCTGGCCACGCTCGGGCTGGAGCCCGGCGACCGGGTGGCCGTCTACATGCCGCTCGTGCCCGAGCTGGCCATCGCGCTCCTGGCGTGCGCCCGGATCGGCCTCGTCCACAGCGTGATCTTCGGCGGCTTCAGCGCCGAGGCGATCAAGGACCGCGTCAACGACGCCCGAGCGCGGGTCGTCCTGACGGCGGACGGCGGCTGGCGGCGCGGGAAGATCGTGCCGCTGAAGCGGAACGTGGACGAGGCCATGCCCGACTGCCCCTCGGTCGAGCGGGTCGTCGTGCTGCGCCGGACAGGCGGCGAGGTCGAGTGGGACGAGTCGCGTGACGTGTGGTGGAACGACCTCGTTCGCGACGCCCCCGAGTCCACCGCCCCCCTGTCTCTGGACTCCGAGCACCCGCTGTTCATCCTGTACACGAGCGGCACGACGGGGAAGCCCAAGGGGATCCTCCACACGACGGGCGGCTACCTGCTCGGGGCGGCGCTGACGACGAAGCTCGTGTTCGACCTGCGCGACGACGACGTGTTCTGGTGCACGGCCGACGTCGGCTGGGTGACCGGCCACTCGTACCTGGTGTACGGGCCGCTGGCCAACGGGGCGACGGTGGTCATGTACGAGGGCGCGCCGAACCATCCCCGCCCGGATCGCTTCTGGGAGATCGTCGAGCGCTACGGCGTGAGCGTGTTCTACACCGCTCCGACGGCGATCCGCGCGTTCGAGAAGTGGGGCGACGAGTGGCCCGGCCGCCACGACCTGTCGTCGCTGCGGCTCCTGGGAACGGTCGGCGAGCCGATCAATCCGGAGGCGTGGATGTGGTACCATCGGGTGATCGGCGGCGAGCGCCTGCCGATCGTCGATACGTGGTGGCAGACCGAGACCGGTTCGATCATGATCACCCCCCTGCCGGGGGCGATCCCCACCAAGCCGGGCTCCGCGACGCGGCCGTTCTTCGGCGTCGATCCGGCCGTCGTGGACGACGACGGGAACGAGGTCGGCCCCGACGCCGGCGGCTACCTGGTCCTGCGCCGGCCGTGGCCTTCGATGCTGCGCACGATCTGGGGCGACGACGAGCGGTATCGCGAGCAGTACTGGTCCCGGTTCGGCGAGCGCGACTGGTACTTCACCGGCGACGGAGCGCACGTCGACGCCGATGGCGACTACTGGATCCTGGGCCGGGTCGACGACGTGCTGAACGTCAGCGGCCACCGCCTCGGCACGGCGGAGATCGAGAGCGCCCTGGTGGCGCACGACGCGGTGGTAGAGGCGGCCGTCGTGGGCCGTCCGGACGAGCTCCGGGGCCAGGCAGTCGTCGCTTTCTGCACGCTCGACCCGAGCTTCGAGCCGGCGGACGAGCTCCGCGAGGAGCTGGGCGCGTTCGTCGCCCGGCAGATCGGCTCGTTCGCCCGGCCGGCCCGGATCCGGTTTACCGACCAGCTCCCCAAGACGCGCAGCGGCAAGATCATGCGCCGGCTTCTCAAGGACGTCGCCTCGGGCGCCGCGGAGGTCGGCGACACGACGACGCTCGAGGACTACTCGGTGCTGGCCGCGCTGCGCGAGGAGGCAGAGAGCTAGCGCCCGCGCTCGGCCAGCGCGCGCTCGAACAGGGCCTCGTAACGATCGGCCATGCGGCCCAGCGTGAAGTGCTCCAGAACGTGCGCCCGGCCGCTCTCGCCCATCCGGCGCAGGACGTCCTCCGGCGTGCGGAACAGGGCCGCCTCGAGCGCCTCCTCGAGCGCGCGGTCGTCGGCCGGCGGCACGAGCCAGCCCGTCTCCCCGTCCAGCACGGCCTCCGGCGTCCCGCAGATCCCTGTCGCCACAACGGGGACCCGCATGGCCTGCGCCTCGAGCGCGCAGTTGGGCAACCCCTCGGTCAACGCCGCCCGCACGAGCAGATCGGCGTCGGCCAGGATTCGCGGCACGTCGTCGCGCTCCTCGAGGAAATGGATCCGACCGGCGCCGGGGAACTCGCCGGCGCGGGCCATCAGCGCCTCCCTGTACGGGCGCTCCCGCTCGCGGCACGGCCCGAGGAATACGGCGTGCGTGTCGAGCCGGCGCGAGACGATCCGCCCAAGGGCTTCGAGCTCCACCTCCTGTCCCTTGCGCGGGACGAACCTCGAGATCGACGCGACGAGCCTGCGGCCCGGGGGGATCCCCAGCTCGGCGCGGAACTCCCCGCGCGGGACGGACTCCGGGTCGAAGCGCGCCAGGTCGACGCCGTTGTAGATCGGCTCGATCCGCTCGGGCGGCAGGAAGTCCCGCTCCACGAGATCGCTCTTTCCGGTCCGCGAGTTGGTCGCCGCGAGCTGCACCAGGTGCCGGTGGTACCAGCGGTGGCGCCGCCAGCGCCAGCCGCTCGTCACGACGGGGTCGAACGGCGACCAGCCGCTGTTGAGCCGCGCCACGACGCCCGGGTGACCCGCCAGCCGCGCGGCGAAGCCGGCCAGCTTGAGGTCGGTGCGGGTCGTCGACACGACGACGTCGTACGATCCATCGCGGATCTCGCGGGCGAACGACGGGACGCTGCGGACGAGGCCCCGAAACTCGCTCCGCGGGATCCACGTTCCGGCCCCCGCGGCGCGCGCCAGCCAGCCCAGCGGGGAGCGCGGGTCGTGGGCCACCTCGATCGCGTGCCCGCGTGGGGCGAGGCGCTCGACCAGGTGGACGATCCAGCGTTCGGCGCCACCGACGAACCCGATCGCGTTGACGATCAGGATCCTCATGCCGGGAGCCGGCCCGTCTCGTGGAGCAGCGCCAGCGCGGCCTCGACGACGGCCTCGGCCTCGGGCGCCTCGAACGGCGGCAGACCACCCCGCTCGCGGGTCTTCCACTCGCGCGCTTCGGGCCCCGCGACGACGCGGCCCGGCAGATGCGCGGCGGGCCCGTGGATCTCCGGGTCCGAGCGGCCGAAGACGCCCACCGTCGGGGTCCCGACCAGGGCCGCCAGATGCATCGGGCCGGTGTCCATCCCGACGTACAGGTCGCAGCGCGACAGGAGATGGGTCAGGCCGGGGATCGTCATCGGCGGGATCAGGGCCGCGCCTGGGAGGGCCGCCGCCAGCTCTCGCGCCTCGGCCTCCTCGGCCGGGCCCCAGCCGACGAGCAGCGTGCCTCCCGTCCGCTGGCCGATCCGGGCCAGGGCGCGGGCCAGCCGCTCCGGCGCCCAGCGCTTGTGGCTGCCGGTGCGCGAGCTACCCGGCCAGCCCAGGATCCACGGCCGGGGGCGGTCCGCCATCCCCGCCAGGAAGCGCTCCACCGGGGCCGCGTCGTCCGGATCGACGGGCGGCGGGACGGCGGGAAGGTCGGGAGCCCCCAGCCAGTCGACCAGCGCGCGATGCCGCAGGTGACGGTTGACGCGCCTGCCGGGCGGCGTCCGGAGCCCGTGGTACCACAGCCACGACAGGTTCTGGGAGTGCCCCGGCCCCCACCCGACGCGCACCGCGGCTCCCCCCGCGGCAACGGACCAGATGGCGCCCTTGATCATCCCCTGGAAGTCGAGCACCAGGTCGTAGTCCCGCTTCCGCAACCGGCTGCGGAAGGCCCACGCGGACGGGTCGAATGCCGCCGTCCAGCGCCGGAAAGGCACGACGAACAGACAATCGATCTGCGGGTGGCCCTTCAGCGCGTCGGCGGCCTTGGCCTGGACGATCCAGTCGATCTCGGCGTCGGGGAAACGCTTCCGGAGGCCGGCCAGCATGGGGAGGACCCGCACGACGTCGCCGATGGCGCCCAGGCGGACGACGAGAATCCGGCGCGGCTGGCGGGGCATCGGGCGGATCATCGTCCTGGAACGTCACGCGCTCCGCGGGGGGTGTCAATCTCGCGTCGCCATGTATCTTCGGTGCAGAGGAGGCGCAGCGAATGAATCGCACCGATTTCTCGCACGAGACGGGCACGGCCGAGGTCAAGCGCGGGCTCGCCCAGATGCTCAAGGGCGGCGTCATCATGGACGTCGTGTCGGCCGAACAGGCGCGGATCGCCGAGGACGCCGGGGCCGTCGCAGTGATGGCCCTCGAGCGTGTCCCGGCCGACATCCGCGCGGCGGGTGGCGTGGCCCGCATGGCGCCCGTCACCAGGATCCAGGAGATCGTCGACGCGGTGTCGATCCCGGTCATGGCGAAATGCCGCATCGGGCACTTCGTGGAGGCCCGGATCGAGGAAGCCCTCGGCGTCGACTACATCGACGAGTCCGAAGTCCTGACCCCCGCCGACGAGACCCACCACATCGACAAGCGCGCGTTCACCGTCCCGTTCGTGTGCGGGGCGCGGAGCCTGGGCGAGGCGCTGCGGCGGATCGCCGAGGGGGCGTCGATGATCCGCACCAAGGGCGAGCCGGGGACCGGCAACATCGTCGAGGCCGTGCGCCATATGCGTCTCATCATGGGCCAGATCCGGGACCTGGCGGGGATGAGCCCGGACGAGCGGTTCGTAGCCGCCAGGGAGCACGCCGCGCCGCTCGACCTGGTCGTCGAGGTGGCCGAGACGGGCCGCCTGCCGGTCGTCAACTTCGCCGCCGGCGGGATCGCCACCCCGGCCGACGCGGCGCTGATGATGCAGCTCGGGGCCGACGGCGTGTTCGTCGGCTCGGGCGTGTTCAAGTCGGACAAGCCCGAGGCGTTCGCCCGGGCGATCGTCCTCGGGACGACGCACTACGAGGATCCGGACATCCTGGCCCGCGTGTCCGAGGAGCTGGGCACGGAGGCGGCGATGCGCGGCCTGGACCGCCTCGCCGACGAGGAGCTCATGCAGACCCGCTCGACCTGAGACCCCGCCCCGACGCATGACCCGCATCGCGAACCTGCCTCGGCCCGGCGATCCCGCCGTCGCGCCGCGCCACGACGCCACCGGCGCCTTGCCGAGCGCCGCCGAACGCGCGCTGGCGCCGACGATCGGCGTCCTCGGCGTCCAGGGCGACGTGGCCGAGCATGCCCGCGCGCTCGAGCGGGCCGGCGCGCGGGTCGTCTGGGTCAAGCGCCCCGAGGACCTGGACCAGGTCGACGGGCTCGTCCTCCCGGGCGGTGAATCGACGACGCTCCGCCGGCTGCTCGACTACGAGGGGCTCCTGGACGGAATCCGCGCGCGGGTGGCGGACGGCATGCCCGTCTTCGGCACGTGCGCCGGGGCGATCCTCCTGGCCGACCGCGTGACCGGCGTCCCCAGCCCCCACCTGTCGCTCGTCCCGATGACGGTCGCGCGAAACGCCTACGGCCGACAGCGCGAGTCGTTCGTCACCGAGCTCGACGTAGCGGGACTCGGCGGGGGGCCGCTGCGGGCCGTGTTCATCCGGGCTCCGGTGATCGAGTCGGTCGGCGAGGGCGTCGCGGTCCTGGCGCGGGACGGCGACGAGATCGTCCTCGCCGAGACAGAGCGCGCGCTGGTGGCCACGTTCCATCCCGAGCTGACGGGGGACGACCGCCTCCATCGGCGATTCGTCGGGCGGGTCCGCGAGCATCTCCGCAGGCGGCGGACGGAGGGCTGAGCCGGGGCCCGGCCAGTGGCTCCTTCAGCCAGCCCGGAACCAGCCGCGCGCGTAGGGCGACGTCGCGAAGAACTCGAGCAGGAGCCCGGCGACCTTGGTCTCGCCACTCGTCGAGGGATGGGTCCCGTCGCCGACGAAGTCGCCACGCAGCCAGACCAGGCCGTCCGAGCGCGGCGTCGCGCCGTCGGCCCACAGGTCCGGTCCCCAGCCGAGCCATGGCGCCGCCGCGGGGCCGAGGTCGCCGGCTACCGGATCGATCCGCCCGGTCCGCGCCTGCTCGATCTGGGCGTCGATCAGCCACTTCACGGCGAACCCGCTCTCGTAGGCGAACGGCTCCGGATTGAGCTCCGTCGTCGCATAGCCGCCGTAGGTCCGGTTCGACAGGAAGACGAGCCGCAGGTTCGGATAGCGCATCCGGAGCGCGCGCACGATGTCGCCCAGGTGGCGCTCGAGGACGCGCGCGTCGGCGTCCGGATCGGGGAGCGAGACCGCGGGGCGAGCGTCGGCCTGCTTGATCCACGCCGCCTGGACCTGGGCCGGGGCGAGCCCGCGCGTCTCGAGCCGGCGGTCGACGACGTCGAACGTCGGATCCCCGGGATCGGTCCACGCCGCGGCGTCCTCGCCGCCCTGGGCGCCGTCGACGATGGCCAGCGTCGCGTGGTCGACCCGCGGGTCGGCGGCGGCCTGCCCGGCGAACGTCCACGGGTTGCAGGATCCGGCGTTCCCGCCGCCACAAAACTCCTGGGTCGTGTTCGACATGCCGACCGACAGGAGGACGACGCGCCCCGCGGGGTCGGGCCGGCCGCTGGCGTCGAACGGCCGGATCGCGTCCCGCGCCACCTCTCCCCGTTGATCGTGGTCGGCGGGCGGGACGTTCGAGCCGCCCGGGTACAGGCCGCCCTCGAAGCCCAGGTAGGTTCCCGCGCCGAGGTCCGACAGGGGGACGGGCCGCGAAACGTCGGGCGGCGGGTCGGAACCCGTCGGGGGGTCGACCGCCGAGCAGGCGGAGGCGATCGCCAGGGCGAGCGCCGCGAGGAGATCGAAGGCGCGCATTGCCGGTTGGACCTTGTCCCGGCGGGGTTCGTTAAGGATTCCGCGTCCTCGGGCCGACGGGACGACGTCCAGGTGTAACGCTCGTTTGCTTACGCAATCAAGTCCTACTCGACCTCGAACGTCGCGTGGACGGTGACCGTGATCTCCTTCTTCCTCGTCGCCGTGTTGTGGACGCCGAAGTCGCTGACCTCGGTCGAATACGGCTCGGTGATCTGGAACACGCCGGCGCGGGCGCCGGTGGCGTGATCGACGTGGAGTCCCGAGCCCCCGGCGATCTCCTCCGCCCGCTGGCGGGCGTCGGCCGTGGCCCGGCCGAGGAGGGCGTGCTTGAGGGAGTCGATCTTCGAGTAGAAGTACTCGAGCTGGGAGGACTCGAGGATCACGCCCTCGGCCGCGAGAGCGCCCGGGTTCAGCGCCATCTCCTCCAGTTTCTCGACCTCCGGCGACACGACGAACAGGCTCTGCTGCAGGTTGTAGCCCGTGCGCGAGCCGTAGTTGTCGTACGTCGGGAGAGCGTTGACCGGCTGAACGCCGACCGCGCTGTCGGCGATCCCCACCGCGGTGAGCCGCCGGCGGACCTGCGACAGGTCGCGGGCGACCCGCGCGTAGCCGTCCTTCAGCCCGCTCGTCGGGACCTGGGCGGCGAGCGTGATGCGCCACTTGACGATGTCCGAGTGGAACGGGACGGTCGCCGCGCCCGTCACCTGGATCGTGTCGCGCTGGGCGCGCGAATGATACAGGAATGCGCCGAACACGGTCGCCGCCAGGATGACCGCGACGCCGCCGGTCACGGCGGCCGCCAGGGCTGGTCTCACGCTGCCTCCTCGGTCAACGGTTCTGTGCGCCGCCGTCTACTCCGCGGGCTCCCCCATCGAGGCCTCGAATATATCCGATCGCCGTCTCTGGAGACGGAGATCGACGCGGGGTTAGGTTTTCCCCATCGATGACTCCGGGAAGCGACGACGCCCACGTCGCGCTGTTGCGCGGGATCAACGTCGGCGGCAAGAACCGGCTGCCGATGAGGGGGCTGGTGCCGCTGTTCGAAGCGGCGGGCTGCAGCGAGGTCCGGACCTACATCCAGAGCGGCAACGTCGTGTTCCGCGCGCCGGCGGCTCTGGCGCGGACGATTCCGGAGCGGATCGCCGCGGCGATCGCGGCCGGGTTCGGCCTGAAAATCCCCGTCGTGACGCGGACCCGCGCGGAGATGGAGGCCGTCCTGGCCGACAACCCGTTCCTCGCCCAGGGCGTCGACCCCGAGACCCTCCACGTGGGGTTCCTCGCCGCGCGACCATCGGCCGCCGACGTGGCGCGCCTCGACCCCGACCGCTCACCGCCCGACCGGTTCGTCGTCCGCGGGCGCGAGGTGTACCTGCACCACCCGAACGGCGTCGCGCGCAGCAAGCTGACCGCGCAGTACTTCGACTCCCGGCTCGGGACGACGATCACGGCGCGAAACTGGCGGACGGTGGGAAACCTCGTCCTTCTGGCGCGCGGGTCGTGAGCCCCCGTCAGTCCCCGGCGCCCTCGACCTGGCGCCGATAGTACTCGTCGTAGCGCAGGATCCGGGCGACGAGCCTCGGCGACAGCGCCTCGAGCCACGGCAACAGGCGCGCCGGGCGGTAGGGCCAGACCTCGAAACGCGGCCGCTCGAGGCAGTCGGCGATCTCCCGGGCGACCTTCTCGGCCGATTGGCGCGGGCCCCCGATCCTGGCCTGGGCGCGGCGTTTGCCGCCATCGGTGTGGTCGCGCAGAGCCTCGCGGAACTCGCTCTCGGTCACGATCGGGTACACGACCGACACGTCGACGCCGATCGCCCGGGCCTCGATCCGGAGCCCCTCGGCGAGGTTGGCCTGGGCGGCCTTGGTGGCGCTGTACAGGGCGTTGACCGGGATGCCGTGCTTGGCGGCGCCGGACGACACGAGGACGACGTGGCCGCTCCGCTGGAGGCGGAACACGGGCCACGCCGCCTGGATCGCCCACACCGTCCCCAGCACGTTGACGTCGAGCAGCTCGCGAGCCTCTTCGGGCGGCGTGCCGGCGACGGTCGCCGCGATGCCGAACCCGGCGTTGGCGATCATCGCGTCGAGCCGGCTCCAGCGGCGCGTCACCGCCGTCACGAGGTCGCCGAGTGCGTCGCGGTCGCGCACGTCGCCGACGACCACCTCGGCCTCGCCGCCGGCCGATCGGACGGCGTCGGCCACGCCGATCAGGCGCCGCTCGCGGCGCGCGAACAACCCGACCCGCATGCCGCGCCGCCCACATTCCACCGCCGTGGCCGCCCCGATCCCGCTCGAGGCGCCGGTGATCGCCACCACCCGTCCGGCCGGCTCGCCCTCCATCGCGGCGGAGCCTAGCCGCCCGCGAGGGCCGCCGGCAACCGTCCCGTGCGGCGCAGCTCGTCGAGGTGGTCCTGCATCGCGCGATCGCCGGGGTGCGCCTCGACCCACTCCGCCAGCAGCGCCCGCGCGCGGTCGATCCGGCCCGAGCCGGCCGCCGCCTGGAGCGCCAGGACGAGCGCCCGCTGGTCGTCCGGATCGGAGCGCAGGGCACCCTCCAGGAACGTCAGCGCGGGGACGGTGTCTCCGGTCGCCAGCGCGCGCTCCCCCATCGCCTCCCACAGCTCGGGCTCGACATCCTGCGGGCGACCCTCGAAGCCCCGCTTCATCAGCCGCAGCGCGAGGTCGTAGTGGTTCCCGAGAGCCGCGTTGTACGCCGCGGCCTTCGTCAACAGGTCCGGCGCGCGGCCTCCCGAGCGCGCCGCCGCGTCGGCCAGGGAGCGGTCCAGCCGGTCCTCGGCCCCGGCCAGGGCGTACACGTTGACCGCGGCCGTGACCGCGCGCTCCGAGTCCGGCGGGCGGCCCAACAGCTCGTTCCCGCGACGCACGGCGCTCTCCGCGGCCGCGACCTCGCCGCGCCGCGCGAGCGCGGTCGCCTGCTGCAGGAAGGTGACCCCGTAGTTGCCGGCCATGGCTCGCGCCACGTCGTCGACCAGCTCCTCCGGGTGCGCCACGCTGTCCAGCCGGTACACCTCGTCGAGCAGCACGCCCGTCCGCGGCACGTCGATCCACGCCGTCTCGGGCGGCGTCATCGGCAGGTACTGCGCGCCTTCACGGGCGGCCTCGCGCGGCGGGCGCGGCAGGAGCCGGTCGGCGATCCCCTGCCGTACCATGTACTTCGACAGCCCCACCCGGGCCTCGTCGGGTACGGTGACCGAGAAGTAGATCGGCCGCTCGCCGAGGTGGTCGCGGACGAGCTCCATGATGGCCAGGTCCTGGCGCTGGACGACGGTCTGCGCCGGCAGGTCGATGTCGAGACCCGACAGGTCGAGCTGCACGGGCTCGTCGAGGACGAATCCCAGCCGCGCCAGCGGGTCGTCCGCCCCGCCGCTGTAGCTCAGGAGCGGACGCGTCGGCCGAGGTCCGGCCTTCACCCCGTACTTCGCCAGCGCGAAGGTCGGCGTCTGGGGCGGATGGCCGGCGGTGAACGGGCCCTCCGACAATTCCTGGAGGTGCCACAGGGTGTTGAGCAGGGGCAGCACGACCACCGACACGTCGCGCCGCACGCCCTCCACCTCCTGCATGTACCAAAGCGGGTACGTGTCGTTGTCTCCGTTCGTCACCAGGATCGCCCACGGCTCCACGCTCTCGAGCAGATTCCTGGCGAAGTCGCGCGGAACGGTGTCGCCGCTGCGATCGGCCAGCGGGTAGTTGAGGACGAAGACCAGGAGAGGAACGACCACCAGCGCCGCGCCGAACGCCAGCATCGGGGCTCGTGGAAGCGTCGCGTCCCGGTCTCCCGCCCCCATCCGCCGGTGCCAGGCGGCCGCCGCCAGCCCGAACGTCCCGATCCCGGCCCACACTCCGAGCACGACGTACGATACGACGAAGAAGTAGTCCCGCTCGCGGACCTCGTGGGTGACGCCCGTCACGTCCGGCGCCTGGGTCGAGCCGAGCGGGAAGTTCAGGTACACGATCAGCCCCAGGGACGTGACCAGGAACAGGAGCACGAAGTAGAGCCACGTCCGGCGGTCGTGGCGATAGTGGAGGACCGAGCCGACCACCGCCAGCGCGGTCACGCCGATCGACACGACGGGCGTGCCGAACTGTCCCGCCACGGCCGACTCGAAGGGGCCGAAGCGGCCGATCAGGTAATCGAACCACAGCGGCACCTGATAGTGCAGGAAGTCGACGGACCGAGGCAGGATCGGCCGCGCCGCGTACTGCTTGCGGGCCATCACCGCGAGCAGGTCCTTCCACGTCTGCGGGTTGCCCATGTTGATCGGCGGATCGAGGGCGGCGCGGATCTTGAGGTACAGGAACACGCTGACCCCGGCCGCGAACAGCCCCAGCGCGATGAGAAAGAAGCGCCATGCCCCGCTGCGCGTCAGCCCCCACGCCGCCGCCGCGGCGACGAGCAGACCCACGAGCAATCCGGCGGGCCGCACGACGGAGCCCTCGCCGAGGAGCCCGTCGATCGAGATCCCCTTCATCGCCACGAGGTAGACCGCCACGCCGCCGGCCACGAGGCTCGCCGCGTAGCCCCGCCACGGCGTGTCCCACGTCACCAGCAGCCCGTACCCGACGATCGCCGGCAGGGCCAGCAGCGCCATCAGGTGGTTCCCGACCGACAGGCCCATCAGGTAGACGACCAGCAGCAAGAGGTTCCAGTCCTTGCCGTCGGCCAGGTGCTCGGACCAGTGGAACGACAGGAACGTCACCAGGCCGATCGTCATCAGGGCCAGGTTGTAGACCTCGGTCTCGGTCGAGTTGTACCACTGGGTCAGGGCCCATGACCCGAGAGCCACGGCGACCAGCGCGGCGAATCGGCGCAGAACGCGCGGCACGCCCCAGCCGGCGCCGGCGTCCAGCCGATCGACGATCGCCGCCACGACCAGGTAGTAGAAGAACGCCGCCAGCGACGAAGCCAGCGCGCTGAACACGTTGAGCTTGGCGGCGTACGACATGCCCAGGGGCAGGAGCCCCCACACGTGCCCGAGCAGGACGAACAGCGGCGTCCCGGGGGGATGCGGGATCCCCAGCACGTGGGTCGCCGTGATGAACTCGCCGGCGTCCCAGAACGTCAGCGTCGGAGCGAGGGTCACCAGGTACGAGGTGAATACCACGCCGAACGCGGCCGCGGCCCACCAGGCGCGCTCGCGCGACCAGCTGCGAATGACGTCCGGTTCGGGGGCGGCCGCGACCATGAGGCCCGAATCTAGGGAACGCCCGGCCCCTCCGCCCGGCTCCGGGTCCTCGGTTGACGGCCCCCGGACGCGCGCGGAGCTTGTGACGTGGATCCACGACCCGCGAGCGACGATACGATCGAGGAGGACATGCCGATGAACGATTCCAAGACCGCCACCGTGGAGCCCGGCCGCGAGACGACGCGCGTCCCGGACTGGCTCGCCGGATACACCCCGACGTCGTACCCCGACTTCTCCGATCCCGAGGTTTCCGGTCGCATGCGACGGGCGATCGACGAGGTCGGCGAACGGCTGGGCGAGAGCTACGCGTGTCGCGTCGGGGACCAGGACGTCCAGCTCGACGAGACCGTGGACTCGGTCAACCCGGCCGATCCGTCGCGGGTCGTGGGCACGTTCCCCAAGGGCGACGCGGCCCTCGCCGACCGGGCCGTCGAGGCGGCACGCGAGGCGTTCGTGACGTGGCGTCGGGTCCCGGTCGACGAGCGCGCGGGGACCTTGTTCGACGCCGCCGACATCATGCGCCGGCGACGCTTCGAGCTCGGCGCCTGGATGGTGTGGGAGGTCGGCAAGTCGTGGGCCGAGGCGGACGCCGACGTGGCCGAGGCGATCGATTTTTGCAACTACTATGCCGCCCGCATGCGCGACCTTTCCCAGCCGCGGCAATGCGATGTGCCGGGCGAGGAGAACACCTATTTCTACAAGCCGCGGGGAGTGGTGGCCGTGATTGCGCCGTGGAATTTTCCACTGGCGATTTTGACCGGCATGACGGCCGCCGCCATCGTCGCCGGGAACACGGTGATTATGAAACCGGCCGAACAATCGTCGGTGATCGCCTCAAAGCTGATGGAGATCATTGAGGATGTGGGGATTGACCGCGGGGTGGTCAATTACCTGCCCGGCGTCGGCGAGGATATCGGCCCGGAGTTGGTGGGCAGCCCCGAAATCGCCTTGATCGCCTTTACGGGATCGCAGGCGGTCGGTTTGGCGAT
>CAZCZH010000020.1:7817-19451 GCA_964502985.1 uncultured Gemmatimonadales bacterium | reverse complement strand
ACCTTGTCGTTGACCTTGAAGTCGGTCCGTCCCATATTCGTTAGCCGCGGCGGTTGCGGCTGCGGATCTTGCGTTGACGGCGCTCGCTCGGCTTCTCATAGTGCCGCTTGCGCTTGAGCTCGCTGAAGATGTTGGACTTCTTCACCTCGCGACGGAAGCGCTTGAGCGCGCTTTCGAGCGACTCGCCCTCGCGGACCTGGACTTCGGCCATGGAGCATCCCCTCGCTGTTTGGGAGATCTTTTGACTGGCATACCTAACACATGGCGAACATGAAAGTTAGGTCTAATGAACTCGATCGTCAAGCGATGCCCAGGGTATCGTGGGGCTTCCTGACCCTGGTCGTCGCGGGGCTCCTCTCGGCCGCCTGCAACGGCCCCATCTCGACCATGCGCAGCCCGTATCACCTGCGCGTCGTCGAGGTGCGCAATACGACGGACAGGCCGCAGGTCCTCACCATCAAGCCCACCGCCGACCAGCACCTGGGGGCGGCGACGACGTTTCGCGGGGTTCTCAAGCCCGGCGAGATCAAGACGCTGTACCTGTATCACGGCTTCACGTACCAGTTACGGCTCCTCGATCCGGGGGATCCCGACCGGATCGTGGCCACCAGCGTGTACGAGGTGAAGCGCGACCTGGGGGTGACGTTCTCGGGCGATTCGCTGGTCGCCGACCCCACCCTCGCGGTCAAGCTCGGCGAACCCACCGTGCAATCGTTCTCCGACAGCCTGCAGAAGCTCGACCCGTTCGGACTGCATCGCCCGTCCCGCCCGATCATGCCGGACACGACCCGCGAGCGCTCCAACGAGGCCGATCCAAGTCGGGCCAACCGGAAGGGGCAGCCGTAGGCGCCGGCACGGCCGGGCGTAAGCGACCCGCCGCCGTCCGCGCGATCCTGCGGGAACTCGAGAAGGCCTACCCCGAAGCGCGCACTGCCCTGCGCCACGAGAGCCCTTTCCAGCTCCTCGTCGCGACGATCCTGTCGGCACAGTGCACCGACGCGCGAGTCAACGCCGTCACCCCGGCCTTGTTCCGCGACCACCCCGACGCCGAGTCCATGCATCGAACGAGTCAGCGAGAGCTCGAGGAGTACATCCGGACGTGCGGCCTGTTTCGCAACAAGGCGCGCAACATCCGCGCGACGAGCGGCAAGATCGTCGAGGAGTTCGGCGGCGAGGTGCCCCGCACCCGCCAGGAGCTGATGAGTCTGCCCGGCGTCGGCCGCAAGACGGCGAACGTCGTTCTGGCGAACGTCTTCGAGGCCGACGCGATCGCCGTCGATACGCATGTGTTCCGTGTCTCGCGCCGGCTCGGCCTGGCGCACGGCGACACGCCCGCGGCGGTCGAGGAGGAGCTGATGAGCGTCCTCCCGCGCGACAAATGGTCCGAAACCCATCATCGCCTGATCCTGCACGGACGCAGCATATGTCGCGCTCGCAATCCCCTCTGCGAACAATGCCCGCTGAGCCGCTGGTGCGCCTGGTTCGCAGAGCATCGCGCGGCTCGTCCCGCGACACGCGGGTGATAGCGCCCTTTCGCGGCAGTTCCTAAGTTGCCGCTCGCATGAAACCCGAGTTCACCTGGCGCGTAGCGCGCGAAGCGTGGGGCCTGGCCCTGGTTCTCGCCGCGCTGGCCGGAGTGGGGTGGGTCGTCGGCTGGGCATGGGTGGCGGTGGTGGCGGTCGTCGCCCTGCTTCTCGTCCTGGCGTTCTTTCGCGACCCTCGGCGCATGGTCCCCGGCGAGCCGGGGCTGGCGGTCGCTCCGGGCGACGGTCGCGTCGTGCGGGTCGACCCGGCCGGGGTCGATAGCGGCGGGCCACGGGTGAGCATCTTCCTGTCGATCTTCAACGTCCACGTGAACCGCGTTCCGATCGGCGGCGAGGTCGTATCCGTCGAGCGCACCGCGGGTCGATTCGGCGCCGCCTTCCGGGACGCCGCTTCCGAGGAGAACGAGCGCGTGACGGTGCGCATCGCGACGGAGTTCGGTCCCGTCGAGGTGGTTCAGGTCGCGGGGCTCGTGGCGCGCCGGATCGTGTGCCGCCTCGCTCCCGGGGATCGCGTCCGAACGGGCGAGCGCTATGGGCTGATCCAGTTCGGCTCGCGGCTCGACGTCGTCCTGCCGCCTTCCGCAGAGCCGCTCGTCGCCGTCGGTCAGCGGACCCGGGGCGGGACGACGGCGCTGGCGCGATTCGATCGACGCACGCGGGGCACGTCGTGAACCACGAGCCGCGGGCCCGCGGGAGAAGGCGCCGTCGACGCGGCGCGCGGGACCCTGGGGGCGGGCGAATCCGGCGCCGGATCCACCTGCTGCCGCACCTGTTCACCCTGGGGAACCTGTTCGCCGGGTTCTTCGCCGTCACCGGGCTGCTGACCGGCCAGCTCGATCGAGCGGCACTGGCCATCGGAATCGGGTTCCTGATGGACAGCTTCGACGGCATGGTGGCGCGGCTCGTCCACACCGACTCGCCGATGGGGGTCCAGCTCGACTCGCTGGCGGACGTCGTCACGTTCGGGATCGCGCCGGCGCTGCTGGCCGTCGCCTGGGGGACGGGCGCGCTGGACCCGATCGTCGCTCCTCACGCGATCCACGTCAGGCGGCTGGCGTGGATCGCCGCCTTCGCCTTCCTCTCGGCGTCCGCTCTGCGCCTGGCGCGGTTCAACGTCATGACCGGCGACGACAGCGAGCCGCCGCGCGATCTTCCACCGGCGACGTTCATCGGGATGCCGACTCCGACGGCCGCCTCGTGCATCGCCGCGACGGTGCACTTCTTCAAGCTGCCCATCGTGGACTGGCGTTGGGGGGCGCTGTGGGCCGTCGTCACGTTCGCCCTGGCGGCGCTGATGATCAGCCGGATCCCGTTCCCCAGCCCGAAGAAGTGGATGGCCAACCCCCGCGCGCCGGCGCTCTGGCTGCTGGGTCTGGCTCTCCTCCTGGCGGCCATCTATTACTACAGCGAGGTCGTCCTGATGGGACTCCTGCTGGTCTACCTGTCCTTCGTGGTGGCGTTCAACGTGCGGCGCGCCCGCCGCCGGCGGCGGGGGGAAACTTCGGTGGACGTTCGGGGTTCCATGGAGGACGAGTCCGGCGCGGACCTGGATGTCGGGGCATGAGCCCCCGCGCCGCGCCAGCGAGCGCTAAACCGACCCCTCGCGAGAGACGTTTGGAGGTCGAGACGCGAATCCGCACGACGGAACGGAGACACGGTGGCTGACGTCGCCCCGGAAATCCTGAGCCGGGCCCAGTCCGGCGATTCGCTCGCGTTCGACGAGCTGGTGCGCTTCTACCGGCAGGATCTGCTGCGGGTCGTGGTGCGCTTCGTAGGTAACTACGAGGACGCGCGCGACGTGCTCCAGCACGTGTTCATCAAGGTGTACCAGAACATCGAGCGCTGGGAGCCGAGGGCACCCTTCTGGTCGTGGTTGTATCGCATCGCGGTCAACGAGTCGCTGGGCTGGAAGAAGCGCGAGCAGCGACGCTACGGCGTGGTCAGTCCGATCGAGGAGCTGGCCCACCCCGATGCGGGAAGCGGTGCGCCCTCCCCGTTGGAGGAGGTCGCCTGGCGGGACCTCGGGCAGTGCGTTCTGGACGCGATCGAGCAACTCCCGGAGATGCAGCGCGCGACGTTCGTGCTGCGCTTCCGGGAAGAGCTCTCGGTCAAGGAGACAGCCGCCGTCCTGGGCTGCGCCGAGGGTACGGTGAAAGCCAACGGATATCACGCCATACGACGCCTGAGAAAGATCCTCAGGCAACACGATCCAAACCTGGAAGAGACCGATGAGTCCTCTGCGCTGTAGCACGGTTCAGGAAGCGCTCTGGGAGCGCGCCGCGAGCGCCGGGCCGGCGCCATTGACGCCGGCCATGGCCGACCACCTGAGCGAATGCGCGGGTTGCCAGGCCGAACACCGGGCGGTAGGAGAGCTGCTGGAAGTGACGGCCTCGATCCCCGATCCGCCGGTGCCGCCCGACATGTGGGATGATTTCGACGTGGAGCTCCATGAGCGCATCGGCCGGGCGTCGGGCGAGGTACGCCGCGGGCCGTGGGGCCGCTGGACACGCCGCGCCGCGGCGCTGGCCGCGATGCTGGTCGTCGGGTTCGGTCTGGGTGCGCTGACGATGCGTCTGTCGCGTCCCGATCCGCGAGCCGAGGCCGAGGCCCGTCGCGCCGAGCTGATCGCCCAGCTGGGCAACGACGCGCGTCTCGAAGGATACCTGGCCGAGATCGAGGACCTGCTCGTGGCGTACCGCGCCACCGAGCACGGGGAGGCCGTGGACGCGTTCCGCCGCTCCCTGCCGACGGCGATGGTCGCCGGCCCGGGTGTCCCGAGCGAGCTCGATCGTCGACAGCTCGAGGCGCAGCGCGCCACGCGCGAACAGCTGCGCTCGCTCGTGCTCGGGATGCTGGCCACGGAGATCGAGTCCGAGAGCCGCGGCTTCGCCTACCTGGACCGACGGATCGCGTCGGTCGCCGGACAGCAGCTCCTGTACTTCATTCGCTAGCCATCGCGCCGCGGGGTTCGCCGCGGCCGACGCCGCGCGCTAACGTTCGCGCGAGATGTCGATCCCACTCGTTGCGGTCTACGGCTCGAGCGGCGGACCCGCCGCCGACTTCGATCGCGCCCGCGCCCTCGGGACGGCCTTGGCGCGCGCCGGCTTCGGAGTCCTCAACGGCGGTTACGGCGGAACGATGGAGGCCGCAGCCGCGGGCGCTCGCGAGGCCGGCGGCCGAACGGTCGGCGTGACGTGCGCCGAGTTCACGTTTCGTTCGGGGCCAAACGAATTTCTCGACGAGGTCGTCGTGGCGCCGACCCTCGTCGATCGCCTGGCGGAGCTCCTGCGGCGGGCCGACGCGTACGTAGTCCTGCCGGGCGGCAACGGCACCCTCACCGAACTGTCCCTCGCCTGGGAGCATCTCCGGCGAGGTCTCCTGTCGCCCCGTCCGCTGGTGGTGTGGGAGGATCCGTGGCGGCCGGTCGTGGCGTCCCTCGCCGCAGGGCCCTACCTGGGGGGCGGCGTGGAATGGATCACGTGGGTGTCGGACGTCGATTCCGCGGTGGAGGCCGTGCGCTACGGGCTGGCGGCGGACGACAGAGGGTCATCGCGTAGCGGGTAGGACTCCCATCCCGGGGCATCGAAGTGCCACCACTCGGTGGGCAGCGGGATCCAACCCGCTTCGGACATCGCCTTCCCGAGCCGCTCGCGATCCTCGATCGCCTCGGCCGGGAGGTCGGTCGCGTCGCGGTGGGCGAGAGGCGTGAAGTCGTCGTGCGCCGTGGGCAACGGAACCGCGCTCCCGTCGAGCGCCGCCAGCCCCACGTCGACTGCCGCGCCGCGGTTGTGCCGCGATCCGCGGGCCGGGTCGGCGACGTAATCCGGGTCGGGGAGGATGCGCCACATCTCGCGCTGGACGCTCAGCGGGCGATAGCAGTCCCATACGATCAGTCGATACCCCTCGGCGCGCAGGGTCCGTTCGGCCTCCAGCAGCCGTCGCGCGGCGTCCGGCACGAGCAGGCAGCGCGCCGCGTCGTAGACGGCGCGACCGAGGAAGTTCTCCGGCCGCGCGTAGCGCATGTCGAGGAGCAGGGTCGAGTCCATCGCCGCCACGTCGATCAGGGCGGGGACGTCCCGCGTCTCGACGGCGGTCTCGGCCTGCTGGGCCGACAGCGGAGCGACGGCCGCGAGCGTCACGGCGAGGGGAAGAAAACGCCACACCGGCGTCGTATCGAACGCTGAACGCATGCCGGAAGCTCCTCGCGGATCGGACGGGTCGCGAATGAGACGGATCGACGCGCTGCCCCTGGCTGGTTTTCAAGATAGCTCCGCCCGCGTCACGAGCCACGGCGACCGCGCGCCGCTCATCGAGCTCGGGCACCTGGACGCGCTGTGGTTCCAGGTCACGGGCACGCTCTGCAATCTCGCCTGCACGCACTGCTTCATCTCGTGCGCTCCGACGAACCGGTCGTTCGACCTGATGGCGTTGGAGGAGGTCGAGCGACGGCTCGAAGAGAGCGTCGCGCTGGGCGTCCGCGAGTACTACTTCACCGGCGGCGAGCCCTTCCTGCACCCCCACATCGTCGCCATCCTGAGCCGAGCCCTGGAGTACGGCCCGGCGACCGTCCTGACCAACGGCACGTTGCTCGGGGAGCGCCACGTGGCCCCGCTCGCGACCGTCGCGGCGGACTCGAGGTATTCGCTCGAATTCCGCCTGTCGCTGGACGGCTTCGAAGCGGCGTCGCACGACGCGATCCGCGGAGCGGGGACGTTCGACGCCGCGCTCGCCGGACTGGGGCTCCTGCTGACGCACGGTTTCCTGCCCATCGTGACCGCCGTCCGGACGTGGGACGCGGCGGACGAGGCCAGCGTGCTGCGCGCGCTCGTCGAGCGCTTGCGTCAGGCGGGCTACGCCCATCCTCGGATCAAGCTGCTGCCGGCCCTGCGAATCGGGGCCGAGGCCGAGCGCTCGCGCGGCTACCTGCCGTCCGAGCGCGTGACCACCGGAATGCTCGCGGGCTTCGACGCCGATCGGCTCCTGTGCTCCGCATCGCGGATCGTCACCAGCCGTGGCGTGTGGGTGTGCCCGATCCTGCTCGACGAGGCGGCGGGCCGCCTGGGCGACGACCTGCCGGCGGCGGCCGGCCGCGCGTTTCCCCTGCGCCACGGGGCGTGCCATACCTGCTGGGAGCACGGCGCGATGTGCGCCAATCCCGGAGCGTTCGCGCCGGAGGCCGGGACCGCGACCGGGGGCCTCGAATGAGCCGCTCCGAGGCGTGGTCGGTGGCGAGCGGGCCCGTGGCCCTGTTCGGCGGCGTGTACAGCAACCACCTGGCCCTCGCCGCCACGCTCGAGAACGCCGCCCGGGCGGGCGCCACGGACATCGTGTGCCTCGGGGACCTGGGCGCCTTCGGTCCGCATCCCGATCGTGCCGTCGAGATCGTGCGGGACGCCGGGATCCCCGTCGTCCAGGGCAACTACGATCACTCGCTGGGCCACGACCTGGACGATTGCCGGTGCGGCTACACGGATCCTCGCGACAACTGGTTCGCCGGTCTGTCGTACCGCTACACGTACGCCCGCACGAGTCCCGATCACCGCGCCTGGATGCGCCAGCTTCCGGCCGCGCTGCGGCTCACGGTGGGATCATCGCGGGTCGTCGCGTGCCACGGCAGCCCGCGGCGCAACAACGAGTTCCTGTGGGAATCGACGAGCTCGGACGCCTTCCTGGCGTGGCTCCTGGACGCGTCCGAGGCCGACGTCCTGTGCGTCAGCCATACGGGGCTGCCGTGGAGCCGCGTCCTGTCCGACGGGCGGCGGGTCGTCAACGTCGGGGCCATCGGCAGGCCGGCCAACGACGGGCGCACGGACGTCGTGTACGCGCTGCTCGCCGTGGACGCGGAGGGCGCCTTGCGCGTGGACTGGCGCCGGGTGGCCTACGATCACCTTCGACTGGCGGCCGAGATGCGTGCGGAGAGTCTGCCGGAAGAGTTCGTCGAGACGATCGAGGCGGGCTGGTGGACGACGTGCCTGGAGGTCCTGCCGTGGCGCGAGCGGGGGCGCGGCCGCTTCTGAGACGCCCGCCAGCGGTTCGCCGTAACTACACGATCTCGCCGGTCAGGACGGTGACGAACCGCCGCGCCAGGCGGAGCTCTCGCTCGCGGGCGCCGTTCTGGTAGATGACGATCAGGTTCCGCGCCATGCGCTCGAGGATCGCCACGACAGGCGTCGGCCGGAGGAACGCTTCGGCCGGGTCGAATCCCGCTCGCTCGAGCAGCAGCAGGCATTCGCCGCGGCTCACCTCGCGGCCGCCGTAGAACGGATCCAGGTAGCGCATGCCGCCCGTCGAGCGGAAGCCGACCAGGAAGTGCATCGGCATCCCGACGCCGACGAGCGGCAGGCCGATCCTGCGGCCCACCGCCAGGTACACCAGCGCCAGCGTGATCGGGATGCCGGTTCGGTGCTCGACGACGAGCGACAGGAAGGAGTTCTCCGGGTCGTAGTAGTCCTCCACGTTCCCGCGGAAGCCGAGCGTCTCGTGGAGGAACTGGCGGAACTCGGCCACTCGGCCCGTGATCGGGCCCCGCTGGGGCATCACGCTCCGGGCGTCACGGGCGATCGCGTCCAGCGCGGCGCGGGCCTCCGGCTGGCCGGACTCGAGGTCCGGCCGGATCAGACGCTCGAGCAGGAGCGCCCCTTCCTCCAGAGCCTCGCTCTCGTCGACGGCCTGCAGCGCGACCCAGTCGCGCTCGATCCTGTCGAGCAGGATGTCCTCGAGGATCGTCCCGGACTCGACCCGGATGGCCTGTTCCACGCTCGTGGCGCGCGCCGTCTCGAGCTGGGGCACGGCGGCCCCCGCCGCCGTGCGCAGGGTGGCCCGGGCGTGCTCGCGCACCCACATGTCGTCGTCACCCAGAAGGTGGATCAAGGCCTGGATGTCGCGCTCGGTGAGGGTCTTTCCCATACGGTTCTCGCAATATGGGGAGGGCGCCGCGAGTGGCACAAGCCGTTATCTTTACCCGCCACCGTCCGCCCGCGGAGCCGGTTCCAGTCGACGAGGAGAGCCATGCAGCCACGCACCGAGAAGGACAGCCTCGGCACCCTGGAGGTTCCAGCCGACGCCTATTACGGGGTCCAGACGCAACGGGCGCGGGAGAACTTCCCGGTCAGCGGCCTGCGCGAGCACCCGCGACTGGTCGACGCCTACCTGTACATCAAGAAGGCCGCAGCCCTGACGAATCGCGAGGTGGGGGGGCTGGACGCGGACCGGGCCGAGGCCATCGTCCGCGCGGCGGACGAGATCCTGGACGGAGCGCTCCGCGACCAGTTCGTGGTCGACGTGTTCCAGGCGGGAGCCGGCGTTTCGTTCCACATGAACGTCAACGAGGTGATCGCCAACCGGGCCCTCGAGATCCTCGGCGAGGAGCGCGGGAACTATGCCGCGCTGCACCCCAACGACCACGTCAACATGTCGCAGTCGTCGAACGACACGTTCCCCACGGCGATGCACCTCGCGACGCTGCTCCTGTGGCGCGAGCTGGAGCCGACGCTGGGCGCTTTGGCCGCGGCGTTCCGCGCCAAGGGCGACGAGTTCCTGGAGGCGATCAAGGCCGGCCGCACGCACCTGAAGGACGCGGTCCCGATCACGCTCGGCCAGGAGTTCCACGCCTACGGCTCGGCCCTCGAGCGGTCCCGGCGGCTCATCGCGGCCGCGGTCTCCGAGCTCGAGGAGCTGCCGATCGGGGGAACGGCCGTCGGGACGGGCCTCAACACGCCGCCCGGCTATCGGCCGACGATCGTGCGTCATCTGAGAGAGATGACGGGCCTGGCGCTACGCGAGGCGGAGGATCCGCGCGAGAAGATGCAGAGCCACCAGGGGATCGCGGCGGTGTCGGGGGCCTTGCGGAACCTGGCCCTCGAGCTGATGCGCATCGCCAACGACCTGCGGTTGCTCGATTCCGGGCCGCTGACCGGACTGGCCGAGATCACTCTCCCGCCGCGCCAGCCGGGGTCCTCGATCATGCCCGGAAAGGTCAACCCCGTGATGCCCGAGTGCCTCGATCAGATCGCGATCCACATCGTCGGCGCCGACGCCGCCGTCGCCCTCGGAGCGCAGGCCGGGCAGCTCGAGATCAACGTCATGGAGCCGATCATGATCTGGGAGCTGCTCTTCTCGATGGAGATCCTGCGCAACTTCCTGCCCGTGTTCCGCGCGGGCTGCGTGGAGGGGATCACCGCCGACTGGGCGCGCATGGCAGAGTATGCCCACAAGAGCCCGTCGCTGGCGACCGCGCTGAACCCGGTGCTGGGTTACGCCAAGGCGGCGGAGATCGTCAAGGAGGCGCTGCGCTCGAATCGAACCGTGAAGGAGGTCGCGCTGGAGAAGAGCGATCTCGACGCGGAACGACTGGACGAGATCCTGTCGCCCGAGAATCTGACCGGACAGCTCGAGCGGGAGGGGAACTGACGTGCGTGGCGGCCGCCGGGTGGCGGTTCAGCGCGCGAGCGGGGCTCGAACGGTGAGGGCGGTGGCGGCGGCGATCTTGAGCGCCGCACCCGGCAGGAAGGGCAGCACTCCGAGGGCCAGGGCGCGCGCCGGATCCATGCCCGCGAGCTGGGTCAGCCAGCCCGCGCCGAAGGCGAAGATCAGGGCCGTCGCGCCGAGGAACGCGGCCAACGCGCGCGTCGCCCGGGTACCGGGTCGTACCAGGCTTCCCACGAGCCACGCCGCGAGCGGGAAGGCCAGCAGGTACCCGCCCGTGGGCCCGAGCAGAGCCGCCGGCCCCACGCCGCCGGCGAAGACCGGCAGGCCCGTCGCGCCGAGGCCGAGGTACGCCAGCTGCGACGCGGCGGCGTCCCGTCCGCCCAGGTACACGCCGGCCGTCAGGACGAAGAACGTCTGCAGCGTGATCGGGACCGGCGTGAACGGCAGGGGCAGTCGGACGAACGCGCCCAGCGCGGTGAGCAGGGCGAACGCGGCGATGCCCGCCAGGCGCGCGTCGGGGCGCGTCACGACGCGGGCCGCGGCCGTTCCGCGGATCATCGAAGCCGGGGTCGACATGGGCCGAATCCTAGCCCCGTGCCGAACTCCCGGCAAGCGCGGCGCGGAGTGTTGATCTGGCCCGCAACCCGCTTCGTGGCGGGAGAGACGGTGGACGAGGCGCTGGCCGTCGTCCGAGCCCTCAACGCCCGGGGGATTCGGGCCACCCTCGACTTGCTGGGCGAGAAGGTGACCGATCCCGCCGAAGCCACGGCGGGCCGCGACGACTACGTGCGCGTCCTCCACGGCATCGCCGACGCGGGGGCCGCTTCCAACATCTCGATCAAGCTGACCATGATCGGCCTGGACATCGACCCGGCCCTCGCCGAGGAGAACCTGGTGACGATCCTCGAGGCGGCTCGCGAGACGGGCAACTGGGTGCGGATCGACATGGAGGGCTCGCCCTATACCCAGCTTACGCTGGAGATCTTCCATCGCGTCTTCCCGACGTTCGGCAATGTCGGCGTCGTCATTCAGAGCATGCTGCGGCGCAGTCCCGACGACGTCGAGCGACTCATCGAGGTCGGCGCGCGGGTGCGCTTGGTGAAGGGGGCTTACAAGGAGCCCGCCCCGCTCGCCCTCCAGGACAAGCGCGAAGTCAACGCGGCGTACGATCGGCTCGCGGAGCGCCTGCTGGACGGCGGGCACTTCCCGGCGCTCGCGACCCACGACGACGTGCGGATCGAGCACGCCATCGCCTACGCCGAGGCACACGGGATCGGCCCCGAGTCGTATGAGATCCAGATGCTGTATGGAATCCGCCCTCCGACCCAGCTGGCGATCGTCGAGCGGGGCTATGGAATGCGCGTCTACGTTCCGTTCGGGGAAAAGTGGATCCCGTACTTCTATCGCCGGTTGCGCGAGCGCAAGGAGAACGTGGTGTTCGTCCTGCGCAACGTACTGCGACGCTGAGAGCTACTTCCCGACGAAGAAGTCGGCGTTGATCTGGATAAAGCGGCGCATCTCGGGAGGCACGTCCTCCTCGGCGAAGATCGCCTCCACCGGGCATTCCGGCTCGCACGCCGCGCACTCGATGCACTCGTCCGGGTGGATGTAATACATGTCCTCGCCCTCGTAGATGCAATCCACCGGGCACACCTCGACGCAG
>CAZCZH010000020.1:0-7807 GCA_964502985.1 uncultured Gemmatimonadales bacterium | reverse complement strand
AAAGAGAAAAAACGACCCCCGACTCTTTGTCGGGGGCCCATGGTCCTTATCCGGCTGGAGAAACAGTTAGGTTGGAGTTTACTCCGGTCACAAGATGGCTTCCATCGGGCACACCTCGACGCAGCTCGCGTCCTTGACCCCGATGCACGGCTCGACGATCACGTACGTCATGTGGAATCCTCTTTCGGTATCGGCGTGAACGGGTCCGGTCGATGGCCGGAAGTTGGACCGAAAATCAGCGCCCTGCAAGGGTCTGGAGACTCTTGATCGTGACTTGACCGGCGTCTATACTCGGGGAACCTAATATCTCCTATCCAAGGGTGCATGCCCCGCCTCGAACGCCAGCAGATCGACCGCCTGCTCGAGACCCTGACGGGCGTGCTTCGGGCGCGCGTGCGGACGGCGCCGGACGATTCGCGCCTGACCGAGATCCACATCCTGAGCGACGGCGCGATCGCCCCCAAGCAGATCGTGCGAAACGTCGAGACGTTGATCAAGACGGCCTTCGACGTCACGATCGACCACCGCATCGTATCGATCGCGGTCCTCAAGGAAGGGTCCGAATTCGCGAATGCCGCGCGATCGGGCAACGACTACCTGGCCGGGACCGAGCTCGAGAACGGCGCCCCCGGGGGCGAGGCCTCGACGCCCGCCCGGATCGTGTTCCAGCGGCTGCGCGTAGTGCAGGAAGAGCCGCTCAAGTGCACCGCGTACGTCGAGCTCAAACTCGGTGACGTGATCTTCGAAGGACAGCATCGCGACACGGACACGGCGCAGGCCCGCATCTATTCCGCCGCGCGGGCCGTGATCGAAGCGCTCGAGTATCTCTCCGAGAAGGAGATGGCGTTCTATCTGGCGGGGCTCGAGATGCTGCGCGTGTTCCAGGAGGAGGTGTTGGTGGTCCTCGTCGAAGGCCGCCAGCAGCGCGTCCAGGTCAGTCTCCTCGGCACGGCGATCGTCGGAGAGGATCCGCACGAGGCCGCCGTGCGCGCGGTGCTGGACGCGGTGAACCGGTTCATCTCCCGACCCGCGGGGGGATTGACGCTGCGCTGAGCGCGCGGGGCTCACGAACCCCCGTCTGAACCCACCAGCCCAGGAGACCGACCATGGCGGACCAGCAACCCCCTCCCGTCACCCCCCCGCCCCCGCCGCCGGCCGAGGGGTCGGCGCCCCCCCCGCCTCCGCCGAAGAAGGGCATGTCGACCGGCGCCAAGATTGCCATCGGCTGCGGCGCGCTGGCGGTTCTGGCGATCATCGTGATCGTCGTCGTGACGCTGGCCGGAGGGATGTTCCTCAAGCACAAGGCGGGCGACCTGAAATCGGGTATCGAGGCGCAGCAGCAGGCCGGGGAGACGATCGATCGGCTGGAGAGCGACCATCCGTTCACGCCGCCCCAGGACGGGATCGTCGGCGAGGATCGAGCCGGGCGCTTCTTCGCCGTGACCGACGACGCGTGGGACGAGATCGAGGACTGGGCGAGCGACATGCAGAAGCGCGGCGAGCGGATCGACGCCCGCAACGGAAAGGCCGGCGTGGGCGACGTCGCGGCGGGGCTCAAAGGGCTCGGCCACTCGCGCGTCGCGCTGGCCGAGGCGCTCGACGACCATGACATGCCGGTCAGCGAGTACCTGTGGACCGGCATGGCGTTGATGCACGCCTACCAGAACCTCGACCAGCCGGCGGGCCAATCCGGCGTGCCGCAGGAGAATTTGGACCTGGCCGCGGACCACCGCCAGGAGCTGGCCGAGATCGCCGCCGACCACGGCGACGGCAAGCCGTCGAAGGCGATGGTGTTCGGTCTGGCGTGGACCTGGGGCGCGACGCAGGTTCCGGCCGTCACCGGATGGGACACCCTGTACCAGCCCGGCTCGCGCTGAGGGTCGAACCCGGCTGAGTCAGGCGCCGGCCAGGATCTCGGGCAGGCGCCGGGTGAACGCCGATCGGGCCAGCACCCGGTCGGCGCCCGCGTCGCGGGCCGCGGCCAGCCGGTCGGCGTCGACGTGGGAACCGTAGGCCACGACCTCGGGTGGAGCAGCGCGCGCCTTGAGGGCCCGGATGACGGTCGGCGGATCGGCCACGTCCAGGCCCAGGTCGACGACGACCCGCGTCACGCCCCCCGCGTCCATCCGGCGCTCCAGCTCCGCCGCGTTCCGGACGACCTCCAGCCCGACGCCCAGGTTGCGGGCGACGGCCTCGATCCGGGCGCGGAAGAACAGATCGTCCACCAGCGCCACGACGGGGGTCGGGGAGGTCGGCATGCGGGACACGATGCTAACGGTCGCCAAGGCGCTCGTCTACGAGGCCGTCCTGGGCGTCGCGCTCGTGGTCGGCCTGCCGCTCGTCTCGTTGGAGATCCTGCCGCGCGGGGCGCTCCTCGCGGAGGGAGTTCAGCCCGTCGGGCTGGGACTGATCGTCGTGGGCGGTCTGGTGTGGCTGGCGGCGGCGGCGACTCTGGTGACGTACGGAGCGGGGACCCCGCTGCCGCTCGATCCGCCACGTCGGCTCGTCGACCGCGGGCCGTACCGCCTTTCGCGCAACCCGATGCACCTGGGCCTCGTCGTTCTGCTCCTCGGCGAGGCGCTCCTGTTCCGCTCGCTGACCGCCGTCCTCGTGGTCGCCGTTCTCGCCGCCGGGCTGGCGTACTACGTGCTCCGGGTCGAGGAGCCCGAGCTGGCGACGCGCTTCGGCCGCTCCTACGACGACTATCGCGGCCGCGTGCCGCGCTGGCTGGGATCGTCACGAGGCCACGCGCGCGGCGGGCGTTGACGTTCGGATTTCTTTCGGGTAGGCTCCTCGGGTGACCCCTCCGCGCGCGATCCTCCACGTCGATCTGGACGCGTTCTTCGTCGCCGTCGAGCGACTCCGCGACCCGTCGCTCGAAGGGCGCCCGGTCGTCGTTGGGGCCGATCCACGGGGTGGCCGCGGGCGGGGGGTCGTGGCCGCGGCGTCGTACGAGGCGCGAGCCTTCGGGATCCACTCCGCGATGCCCATCGGCGAGGCCTGGCGGCGCTGCCCGCATGCCGTCTACCTGCCCGGCGACGGGGCCCGTTACCGCGAGGCGGGGCGCCGCGTGCGGGCCGTGTTCCGCCGCTTCACGCCAGCCGTCGAGCCGGTCTCGATCGACGAGGCGTACCTCGATTTGACTGGGACCGAGCGGCTCCACGGACCGCCGGCCGTGACCGCCGAGCGGATCCGCGCGGCGATCCTCGAGGAGACACGGCTGCCGGTGTCGATGGGGCTGGCGACGTCCAAGGTGGTGGCCAAGGTGGCCTCGGAGATGGCCAAGCCGGCGGGCTTCCTGCACGTCTGGCCGGGGCGCGAGGCGGCGTTCCTGGCGCCCCTGCCGCTGGCCAGGCTGCCGGGGATCGGTCCCGCCACGCGCGAGCGTCTGGGCGAGTTCAATCTGCGCACGCTGGGCGACCTGGCGCGGATCGACCGCGCGTTCCTGTCCGAGATGTTCGGCGTCCACGGCGCCTCGCTGGCGTCTCGCGTGCGAGGCGTCGACGGCAGCGCGGTGGAGGAGCGCGAGGTGCCCAAGTCGGTGAGCCGCGAGAGCACGTTCGACGAAGACACGACCGACGGCGAGTTCTGCGAGGCGATCCTGTTCTACTTGAGCGAGCGCGCGGCGCACGACCTGCGGGCCCACCGGCTGGTGGCGCGCACGATCACCCTCAAGCTGCGCTATCGCGACTTCACCACCGTGACCCGCTCGGAGACCCTCGCCACGCCGACCGACTCCGACCGCCTGATCGCCGAGCGCGCGCGGGCCCTGTTCCGCGCCACCTGGGCGCGGCGGGTGAGCGTGCGCCTGCTGGGGGTCGGGCTGTCGAACCTGATCCTCGCGGCGCCCCAGCTGGACCTGTTCTCCGATCCGCGCGCGCTGGCCTGGGAGCGCCTCGCCGGGCCGCTGGACCGGCTCCGCGAGCGCTACGGCTTCGGCGCCGTGCGCGCCGGCCCGTCGCTGCTCCTGATGCACGACACGGACGGTTCGCGGCCGCCCGTGGGGGGGCAATGACGGCACCGGTCTACGTCGGTCCCGCCGGCTGGTCGTACGAGGACTGGAAGGGCGTCGTCTACCCGCCCGGTGCGGGGCGTGACTTCGACCCGCTGGAGTATCTGGCGCGGTACTTCGACGTCGTCGAGATCAATACCTCGTTCTATCGCCCGCTCCAGCGGCGCTGGGCCCACGCCTGGCTGAAGCGCGTCGAAGACCACCCGGAATTCCGCTTCAGCGCCAAGCTGTGGCGCCGATTCACCCACGAGCGGGACGAGCCGCCCGGCGACGAGGACGTAGCCGCCGTCCGCGACGGGCTCGACCCGCTGGCGGCGGCGGACCGGCTGCTAGCGGTCCTGGTCCAGTTCCCGTGGTCGTTCAAGAACGAGCCCGAATCGCGACGCTGGCTGGCGGCCGTGGTCGAGACGTTCGCCGACTATCCGCTGGTGCTGGAGGTGCGCCACGCCTCGTGGGAGGATCCCGAGGCGCTGTCCTGGCTGGCCGAGCACGACGTCGGGCTGGCGGCGATCGACCAGCCGCTCCACGACGGGTCGCTGGGGCGCGCCGTCTACCGCACCGCCCGTCGGCAGTACTTCCGCTTCCACGGGCGCAACTTCGAGGCGTGGTTCGCCGAGGGTCGCCCGGCCGCCGAGCGATACGATTACCTGTACGACGAGGAGGAGCTGGCGCCGTGGGTCGACGCGCTCGTCGAGTCGGCCGCCGACCCGGCCGTCGAGGCGGTCATCGCGATCACCAACAACCATTATCGCGGCAAGGCCGTCGTCAATGCGCTCCAGCTCGAGGCGTGGACCCGCGGCGCGCGGGTATCGGTGCCGGAGGCGCTCCACGAGGCGTACCCCGAGGCCCTGGCCGAGATCGCCGAGGACCCGCCCGAGCAGCCCGACCTGTTCGCCGAGGAGAACGGATGAAGGCCGCCCGAGTCGCAGCGGGGCTCGCGGGCCTGGCCATCGTGGGCGCGCTGGGGTGCGGCGCCGATCGCAGTCCGGTCACGGGCCCGTCGGACGAGACGTCCGCCGAGGTCGAGGTGCGTGTCGTGTTGGCGCCGGGGCTCGACGCGTTCAAGGCCGACGGCCAGCTCGTGGTAAGCTATCGGACGGATCCGCCGTTCGCTGGCGAGTCGGTGGTCGGCGCGGTCCCGCTGCGCGCGGGAGAGCGCTCGGCGGTCGGCACGGCGCGCGTTCCGTTCGTCGCGGGGACCCTCGTGGCGCGCGAGCGCGCCGATGCGCAC
Organism: uncultured Gemmatimonadales bacterium; assembly: GCA_964502985.1. Classification (GTDB taxonomy): domain Bacteria; phylum Gemmatimonadota; class Gemmatimonadetes; order JACCXV01; family JAHWKZ01; genus CAZCZH01. Next base: position 2,564 of record CAZCZH010000020.1, on the reverse strand, counting down.
GGCGTGCCGATCCTCTGCGCGGCGGTTCCGCTGGCCGATCCGCGGACCACCCCCACGATCCACCTCACCCTGGCGATCTGCCTGTCGTGACGGGCGACCGGTCGAGCCGCGCGCCGGCCAGAGCGTCTGTCGCCGCACGGCAGAACACCCCCAGCCGCTCGCCGAACGCCGTCGGCTCGGTCTCCGCGCCGACGACCTCGTACCACGGACGCGCGGCCAGCGGCGCGGCGAAGCGCGACAGCCAGACGTCGGAGACGCCGAGCGCGATCGCATAGGGCAGGACGGCGTCGAACCCGGCGGGAGTCGACAGGTCGTCGTAGCGCGCGGCGAGCTCCTCGCGCTCGGCGCGCGCCAGGTACTCGCGCAGCCCCAGGAGCTCGTCGCGAACTGCCGCGCCGGAGCGCGTCACGACCGGCATCCAGCGCGCGAACAGGATCACGACGCCGCCCGTCAGTGCCAGGCCCGCGGCGAGCGCCGGCTGGAGGAAGACCGCCGCGACGCCCCCCGCTGCGGCGAACGCCGCACCCAGGCCGACCCACTCGTGGCGCGTTTCTTCCGGGCTGACGGCGAACAGGCCGCGCCGCACGAGATCGTCGTAGAGCGACGCGCGAACGGCCGGCAGACGCTCGGCGAAGATCGGACGCAGGTTGGACAGGGTCACGCGATCGGCGTCCGCCAGGAGCGCCACGACGAGACCCGCTTCGAACGACTTCAGGGTTTCCATCGGCGCCACGCCGCGCGCGAACTGCCACTCCGTGCGCCATAGCCCGACCGTCTCGAGGAGCCGCCGGGCTACTCGCGCATCGGCGCCGCCGGCGGCCGGGACGCCGGATGGATGGACCTCGCGGATCACGAGGTACCCGCGCGCGGCGAGGTCGAGGATCGTGGCCAGGACGTCGGACAGCTCGGCGCGCTGGTCGACCAGTGTGCCGGACGGCCCGGGCGGCAGGTCGGGCGGGCTCCAGCGCGGGACGATCGTGCCCGGCCTGGGATCCCGCCCGACCCACGCCCACCACCCGGCCAGGATCAGGAACGCGGCCAGCGGTAGGCCGATGGCGATCACGGCCGCCGGTCCGGCGGTCTCACCAGGAGCCGCCCCCGCCACCGCCCCCGCCGCCCCCGACAGACCCGCCGCCCCCGCTGCCGCTGGAGCCTCCGGGCGACGAGGCGAGAGTCGAGGCGGCGGCCGTCTGGAACCCCGCCAGGGATGAGCGGAACCCGCTCCCGCTCCAGCCCCCGGCCGTCCCGACGTACCACGTCGGTGGGGAGCTCGCCAGGACGCCCTGGAACTTGTCGACCCACAGGTCGCTGACGTCGAGCGCCACGGCATAGGGCAAGAGCCGGCTGAACAGCTCGGGCGTCTTCTCGGGCGCGTCGCGGAACTCGATCTCGGCCTTCTCGGCGCGCCGGATGTACTCCTCGAGGCCGTCCACCTCGCGCTTCTTCTCGGCGCCCTTCGCCGTGACCGACGGCATGACCCAGCCGAAGCCGAGCAGCACGAGGCCCGACCCGATCGCCGCCGGGACCAAAGACCAGATGCCGGTCGAGCCGGCGAGGGCGATCGCCCCGCCGCCGCCCAGCGCGGCGAGGGCGCCGCCCGAGACCATCCACGCGGCGCGCGTCTTCGACGGATCGCGGGAGAACAGGTTCTGCCGGACGAGCTCGGCATAGAGATCCTTCTTGACCTCGGGGAGGGTCTTGTAGAATTCCTCGTGGAGCGCCGAGAGCCGGCGCCGGTCGTGGCCCTTGAGAACCCCGTCCAGGACCGTGCGCTCGAACGGGCGGAGGTCCGAGGCGGCCCCGTCCAGGCGCACGATCTCCCAGTCCTTCTTCTCGATCCCGATCTTCGACAGGAGCCGTCCTGCCAGGGAGTCCGGCGTCACGCCGGGGAGGTCGATCTTCGGCGTCGTCTCCTCGATCCGGACGTAGCCGCGCACGGCCAGGTCGAGGATCGTGGCCACGACGTCGTCCATGTCGGCGCGCTGGTCGACGAGCGTCCCGGCGGGGCCCGGGCGCAGGTCGTCCGGCGGCTCCCACCGCGCGACGACGCTTCCTGCGCGCGGGTCGCGACCGTGCCGGCGCCAGTAGGCGAACACGCCGAAGAACACGAGGACGGGGACGACCAGCGGGCCCCAGCGCAGGAGCCAGTCCCAGGCGCGCGCCGTGACGGGCGGCGGCGGGACGACGCCCTTCGGCCAGCCGGCGGCGAGCGTCAGCCCCTCGCCCGGCTCGAGGCGCCCGCTGGTGAAGCGGTACGAGCCCGGCGCGACGACCTCGGCCGTGCAGCCGGCGTCGCTTCCCGAGCTGGCGACCCCGGCGTAGCAATGGGCCTGCCACGGCGCGCTGTCGGCGAAGGCGCGGGCCGTGGCGGGAAGGACGACAGTCGCCTCGGCGCGCTCGATCGGCACCGGCCACCGGGTGCCCGTCACCTGCCAGTACAGCTCGTCGAAGTCGTCGAAGAAGCCCAGCCCGCCGTCCAGCGCGTACGTCAGGACGTACGTCTGCCGGCCGGTCACGGTGCGGTCCGGGTCGCCGATCCGGATCCGGCGCTCGTTGCCCTGGCG
>CAZCZH010000019.1:0-19594 GCA_964502985.1 uncultured Gemmatimonadales bacterium | reverse complement strand
TTCCAGGCGCTGTGCGCCTACGACTGGCCGGGCAACGTGCGCGAGCTGGAGAACGTGCTCGAGCGGCTCCTCGTGCTGGCCGGCTGGCGCGACGGGAAGAAGTCGGGGCGCAGGATCGACCTCCCCGACCTGCCCGAGAAGATCCGCGAGAAGCCCGATCGCCCGCTCGTCTCCGACGAGCCCGCTCCGACGCCCACGATGGAGATGATCGAGCAGGCATACATCAAGTGGGTGCTGGCCAAGACGGACGGCAACAAGGCGCGGGCGGCCGAGATCCTGGGGATCGACCCGTCGACCCTGTACCGCAAGATCGACCGCTACAAGATCCCGACCGGGTGAGCTCCGCGCGAAATCGCGTGCGAGGCTCCTCGGGATGGCCCGGAAGTTGCCTCTTTTGACGAGGGTCCAGGGCGATCTTGCGGATTCTTTTTGGAAGGTTCCATGTGTATCAAACGGTCGAACGGCTTCACGCTCATCGAGCTGCTGATCGTGGTCGTGATCATCGGGATCCTGGCAGCGATCGCCATCCCTCGATTCGCCTCCACCAAGGAACGTGCGATGGACGCGGCGGCGGAATCGGATCTGCGCAATGCGATGTCGATCGAGGAGACGTTCTTCGCCGACAGCGCCGCCTACGCCACATTCTCGGCGATCGACGGCGGAGGCGTAACGACTCCTGTGGTGTTTCACGCTTCGAAGGACGTGACCGTTTCGATGATCGGTGGCACGAGCACGTACTTCGGCACGGCGAAGCACGCAGGCAGCGGTAATACCTGGTGCGTCAACTCGACCAACGGCCTCATCGTCAAGGCGTCGACCTGCTGACGTTTCCGCGGGTCGGCGAGCCCGCTGGCGCCCGGCGTTCCGCCAGCGCGCGGCGGACGTCGGCCGGGGATACGATCCTGCGTCTTGCTCCCTATCTCGTTGTCTATCAATGCGATACAGGGATGCAATCGAACCATGGTGATGCATTGGCATTGGTCTTGCACCACAGGAACCGTGAATCCGGGGGCAGAACCGGTAGGGAACCACGAACGCGACACACAGGCCACAACGAGCAACGAGAAGGAGAATCACAGTGAGTATCCGGGACAGCAAGGGCTTCACGTTGATCGAGCTGCTGATCGTGGTCGTGATCATCGGCATCCTGGCCGCGATCGCGATTCCACGGTTCGCCTCGACGAAGGAGAAGGCGTTCGACGCGGCGGCCAAGACGGACCTGCGCAACGCGATGTCGTCGGAGGAGGGATTCTTCGCCGACAGCCAGACGTACGCCACGTTCAGCGTGGCGGCGGGTGGCAGCACGACTTCGCCGGTCTCGTTCCAGGCGTCGAAGGGCGTGGCGGTCTCGTTCACAGGTGGGACGAGCACGTACACGGGGACGGCCAAGCATTCGGCCAGTCCGACGACGTTCTGCGTGAACTCGGCCGTAGGCGTGATTCAGAAGGGCACGACCTGCTGATCGGCTGCGCGCGCTCGCGCGCGCCGCACGAAGAGCATCGACGCGGCGTGGGACGGACCGTCCCGCGCCGCGTTTTTTTCGCCCCGGCCCGGTTCACTGGCCCTTGTCTTGCAATGTATCGGGCGTGTACCCAGGAAGGGCCGACGAGCCGCACCGGGCCGCCGGCCGCAACGCAGCACGAGGAGGAGTCCGACAGTGACCAGCATGCGGAGCCAGAAGGGCTTCACGTTGATCGAGCTGCTGATCGTGGTCGTGATCATCGGCATCCTGGCCGCGATCGCGATTCCACGGTTCGCCTCGACGAAGGAGAAGGCGTTCGACGCGGCGGCCAAGACGGACCTGCGCAACGCGATGTCGTCGGAGGAGGGATTCTTCGCCGACAGCCAGACGTACGCCACGTTCAGCGTGGCGGCGGGTGGCAGCACGACTTCGCCGGTCTCGTTCCAGGCGTCGAAGGGCGTGGCGGTCTCGTTCACAGGTGGGACGAGCACGTACACGGGGACGGCCAAGCATTCGGCCAGTCCGACGACGTTCTGCGTGAACTCGGCCGTGGGCGTGATCAAAAAGGGCACGACCTGCTGATCGGCCGCGCGCGCTCGCGCGCGTCGCACGACTCGAGCGGCGTGGGGCGACTCGTCCCGCGCCGCTTTCGTTTGTGACCTCCCGGACGACCGATTCGCGACTGGCCTGTGCCGCCCTGGTGGCGCTGGCCGTCGTCCTGTGGGCGCCGGCCTGGACCGGCGAGCATACGTTCTTCCTGCGCGACATCCAGCTCTACTTCTACCCGATGAAGGCCGCCCTGGCGCGGACGGTGCGAGCTGGCGAGTGGCCGTGGTGGAACCCGTGGGTGCGGGGCGGCCTGCCGTTCTTCGCCAACCCGCAGGTCGGGTTGTTCTACCCGCCCAGCGCCCTGCTGTACCTCCTGTCTCTCCCGCTGGGGTTCAATTGGCTCGTCATCGCGCACTATGCGCTGCTCTCGACGGGTGCCTTCTGGTGGCTCAGGCGCGAGGGGCGCTCGACCGCGGCCGCCGCCTTCGGAGCCATCGCCCTGACGTGGGGCGGTGTCGCGGTCTCGCTGGCCGACTACCTGAACAACCTGCAGGCGCTGGCCTGGACGGGGTGGATCTGGTGGGCGTGGCGGGTGTGGCTCGAGGAGCGCCGGACGAGGTGGCTGGGGATCGTGGCGCTGTTGTTCGTCGTCCAGTTCCTCGGCGGGGAGCCGCAGGTGACCGCGCTGACCGGCATCCTGGCTCTGCTCCAGGCGTGGATCTGGCCCGCCTTCCCGGACCGCGGGCGAGGGCGGCGCTGGTGGCGCCCGCCCCTGGGGCTGGCAGTGGTGGCCGGGGCGAGCCTCCTGGCGGCGGCCGTCCAGCTCGTGCCGACGATCGAGCTGTTCCTGCATTCCGGCCGGCGGCAGGGGTTGTCGTGGGACGAGGCCACGGCCTTGTCGCTGTACCCGCTGCAGTCCTTGAATCTGGTACTGCCGCGCTATTTCGACGGGCCGCAGGGCCTGTTCGACTTCCGCCGCGTCCTGGCGCCCGACCTTCCTTGGGTCTACACGAGCTATCTCGGGGTCCCGGTGGCCGCTCTGGCGGCGGCGGGCGTCGCGGGCCGTCACTGGCGCACCTCGCTCACGTGGGGCGCGATCGCCGTTCTGGGCGTCGCGCTGGCGCTCGGCAAGCACGATCCGCTCTATGCGCTCGTCGCCCGCCTGCCGTTCTTGTCCTCCGTGCGCTATCCGGAGAAGTGGCTCCTGCTGACGGCAATCGCGGTGCCCGTTCTGGCCGCGCGCGGCCTCGATCTGGCATTGGTGGACGCGGGAGCGCGGCGGCGGGCGGCTTTCGTTCTCGGGTGTCTGGCGGGGCTGGTCATGGCGGGCTGGGCGACCTTCGACGCCGGCTGGGCCCGCGACCTGATCGCGCGCTGGGGCGAGGTCACGCTCGAGCCGGACCCGGCGGGCGTCGTCGAGGCGTACCACAGGGCGTTCGTTCACGTCCTCGTGGCGGCCGGCGCGACGGGTCTCCTTCTGGCCCTGCACGAACAGTTGTCACGGCGCGTGGCGTCGTTCGCCTTCATCGGATTGGCGGTCGTCGACCTGGCCAGCGTGAACCTTGCCGCCGCTCCCCTGGCCCCGGGTCGGCTGATGACCGAACGTCCGGCGATCCTCGACGGCTTGCCGGTCGACTCCCTGCGCGCGAGTCTCCGCATCCGGACCAGCCCGATCGGGTCCTCGCCGGCGCTCCTGTTCACCTTCCCTGACCTGACGGTCGGCGCGATGCACGCCTACTCGCACCGCATCATGGCGCCCAATACGAGCATGATCTACGGCGTGCTGGCCCAGGACGGGGGAGAGGCGTTCCGGCCGAGCCGGATGGACATGATGGACGAGATCGTGAGTCAGCTGACGCCCGTCGAACAGGCGCGCTGGCTGCGCATGACGAGCGCGGGCTACGTACTGGCGCGCAACGGCTCGGAGCTGGGCTTCGAGCCGTTTCCCAGCGACTCGAACCTCGGCGGACGGTTGTACCGGGTCCCGGATCCCGTGCCACGGGCGTACCTCGTCGGTCGGGCCGAGGTCTCGGCCGACTCACTGAACGTGCTGAACCGGTTCCTCGCCGACGGCGTCGATCCCCGACGGGTGGCGTTCGTCGCTGCCGGCCCCTCACTGCAGGGCGACCGCCGACGAATCGACGGCGGGGTGACCTGGCTTCCCGGCTCGAACCACGCCGTCCGGCTGGTCGTCCGAGCTCCCGAGCCATGCCTCCTCGTCCTGACAGACGCCTGGTATCCGGGCTGGCGAGTGTCGGTGGACGGTCGGGCCGCGCCCCTCGAGCGCGTCGACTGGTCGTTCATGGGGGTTCGGCTCGCCCCCGGCCCGCATCGGGTCGAGTTCCGCTATCGTCCGCGGGGGATCGCCTGGGCCGGCCTGGCGAGCGTCCTCGGCGTCGCCGTGATCGGGCTCGCGATCGGACTCGATCCGGGGCGCCGAAGCCGGGCCACCCGGACTGCCTAGGGTCCCTCGTTCCGCACCGGGGTGTGCAGATTTCGTCAACTTCGGCGGCACCGCTGACCCGTTGTGTGGTGCCACCCGAGGGCGACACGGCCGGCCCGGGTCTTGCGCACCGTCTTCTCTGCGACGCCTAGCTCGCGGAGAAGGCACGCAGGATAGGCACGGGGTCCTACCAGCAATTCAGCGTGGCGCCCGGTGGTCTCGTGACGGATCCGTTCTGGCGTAGCACGGGTGCGCGTGACGGCGACGGTTCGGGACTCCGCCGAGGTCATGGTCGTCGGTGAGTACCAGGGCTCGCCGAATCAAACCGTGCATCGGCACCCACCCGGCCGAGGTCAGCCAGGCCGAGAGCTCCTGAGCGCGACCAGGGGTCGCGTCCAGCCAGCCATTCTCCCTCCGCGCGAACCGAAGGTTCGGGAGGGAATCATGCGTTCGACCGGTACCACGCTCGTCGAGCTCGCCATGGCGCTTGCGCTGCTGGCGATTCTCCTGGCACTCGCAGCGCCGTCGCTGGGCCAGGCCCGTGGACACTTCGCCCTGGCGGCGGCGGTGCGGGAGCTGCGCGCCGACCTGGCGCGGGCGCGCTCACGCGCCGTGCTGGACGGGGCGACGGCTTGGGTCGAGCTGGACACGCTCGACGCCGGCTGGCGGCTCGTCGACGGAGCGGGGCGCGTGGTGCGCGAGCGACCGCTCGGGGCGGGATTGCTACTGCGCACGACTGCCACCCGTCAGCGCATCCCGTTCACCGCGCGCGGGACGAGCAGCCTGTATGCGACCGTCTGGATCGGAGCGGCGAACGATCCGGCGGCCGGCTGGCGGGGGGTCCGCGTGGCGCCGACCGGTGCGGTGTACGCCCCATGACCGGCGCCACGAACGGAAGTGCGACGTGTGCCGCGGCGGGGGTCACACTGATCGAGGTGCTCGTGGCGCTGACTCTTCTCGCTGTCGGAGGTCTGACGCTCGCCGCTGGACTGACAGTCAGCGTCGGCACCTGGACGCGCTCGGTGGCGAGCGCCCAGGCGCTGGCAGCCGCCGAGAACTGGATCGAGGACTGGAGGGCCGCGCCCTGGGACTCGGCCGCGCCGCCGCGGATCGGCGCCGATACCGTCGACGGCGGGGCGCGCGGCGTGGCGCGCGACTGGAGCGTGCGCTCCGTCACGCCGTGCGAGAGCGAAGCCCGGATCGAGGCCGTGCCCCTGGCCGCCGGCGGGCGGAGCGTGCGGCTCGCGAGCCGGCGCTTTCATGCGGAGTGGGCCGGCTGTGGTCCGTGACGTCTCGCGATCCGCGGACGCCGGCTTCACGTTGGTCGAGCTCCTCGTCGCGGCCACGCTGGGGATCCTGGTGAGCGGGGCGGCGCTGGGCCTGTGCGCCGTGGGGAACCGGGCGGTCGCGCGTCTCGTGAGGGCCCAGGACGCGTGGGAGGCCACTCGCGCGGCCGAGGCCCTGTGGGCCACCGAATGGCGCGGAGCCGGGTTCGACCCGACGGGACTCGCGGGGGCCGGCATGGGTCCGCTGGGGCCCGAGACGCTGGCCATCCAGGGGGACTGGAACGGCGACGGTGCCCTCTTGCCCACGGCGACCAACCCGGAGGAGCGAGTCGAGCACGTTGTCGGAGTCGGAATCTGGCGTCGCGGTGTCAACGCCGGTCCCCGACTCCCGGCGGCCTGGCCGGACAGCGGGCGCTTCGCGTACCGCGACGCGACAGGGAATCCGCTGCCGCCGCGGCCCGAAGCGCGGCTCGCGCGGCGGGTCGAGCTGCAGGCCTGGGTGCCGACCGGCGGTCCTGCGGGAGGCGCGCTCGAGTTCCGCTGGAGCGTCGCCCGGCGCAACCCGGCGGTCCCGTGAGACGGGTGCCTCGAGTCACGCCACGCGGATCGCGTGGCAGCGCCCTGGTCGTCGTGCTCTGGGTCCTGCTGGCCCTCGGCGGGCTGGCCGCCTCGGCCTCAGCGGTGGCGTTGGTCGAGCGCGTCCTCGTCACCCGCTACCGGGATTATACGGCGGCACTCGGGCTTGCCGAGGCGGGTCTGGCGGACGCCCTCGCGGCGTGGAGCGCGGATCCCCTGCGCGCGGCGCGCATCGACAGCCTGGCGGACTCCCTCGAGACGGGGAGCTATGTCACCCGCTGGGAGCCGGTGGGCGCGCGCGTGCAGGTCGTCTCGCTCGGGCGCTCCGGTGGAGCCGTCGGAACGGAGCGTACGATCGAGGCGTGGGTCGAGCGGCCCGTGACGGGCGGCTGGCGGATCGTCGCCTGGCGCGAGCCGCGTTGATCCGGCGCCACGTTCGCGGGGAGTGGAGGAGGTTTGGCCCCGGACTTGCACCATGCGAAGTCCCCCATCCGCCACTGGCGCGGCGGATTCGTACGACATCCCGCGCAACACATTGACGGACTCTGGCGTACCGCCCTCCCGCGGAGGCCGGCGCGTGTCGTCAGTTTTCTGACGATGGTCAGAGTTTTGAGACGAAGACGAAGGAGACCGGACCCGGCATGATCCTTCGCAGACGCAAAGGAACGCTGGCGATCGACCTCGGCTCGAGCCAGGTCAAGATGGTGTCCGTCGAGGACGCCGGCGCGAGCCGCCCGCGGATTTCCGCCCTGGGCATCGAGTCCCTGCCGGCGGACGCCATCGTGGCCGGCGAGATCATGGACTACCGGCTGGTGGTCGAAACGGTGCGCTCGCTGGCCGACCGGCTGGGGGTCAAGGGGAATTCGGCGGCCACCTCCGTCTCGGGTCGCGACGTGATCGTCAAGCGGATCAAGATGGACCGCATGCGAGAGCAGGAGGCGCGGCAGGTCATTCGCTGGGAGGCCGAGCAACACGTCCCGTTCGACATGGAGAGCGTGAGCCTCGATTTCGAGATCCTCGATCCCGAGGCCGAAGGGCTCCAGATGGAAGTGCTACTGGTGGCCGCCAAGATGGACCTCGTGGAGTCGAGGATGCGGCTCCTGAAGGAAGCCGGCTTCGAGACGACCGTCATCGACCTCGACGCGTTCGCCGTGCAGACGGCGTTCGAGAGGAACTACGACCACGCGGGGTACGGCACGTTCTGCCTGGTCAACGTGGGGCGCGAGACGACCAACCTGAACCTGATCGAGAACGGTCGACCGATCCTGACCCGGGACATCACCATCGGCGAGCGCAAGATCGCCGAAGCCATCGTCCAAGAGCTCGGCATCCCCACGGAGCAGGCCGAGGAGCGCCTGCGCGAGGCCGATCTGGACGTCGGAACGCGGCGCGTCGTCGAGCAGGCCATCGAGGGGATCGTCACTCCGATCGAGCGCGCGCGCGCGTTCCTGGCCAGCGGAGACCGGCCCCGCGCGCAGATCGACGAGGTCGTGCTGAGCGGTGGCGGGGCCGGCATCCCTCGCCTGGCGGCGACGATCGCCGAGCGCCTCCAGACGCAGGTGACCGAGCTCGACCCCCTCCGCTCGGTCGAGCTCGATCCCGTGCATCAGCCGGTCGTCCTCAAGGGTGGCGGGCCGACCGCCCTCTCGGTGGCCGTCGGCCTCGGCCTGCGGGGCAGGGAGTAGGCGATGGTGCGCATCAACCTCGTTCCGGGCGAAAAGCGGACGCGGACGCGCATGCCGAGCATGCCCAGCCTGCCGACCTCGGGGTTCGACTGGGTCCCGCGGTCGGCGGAGACGCTGATCGGGCTCGCGGCCTTCGTCCTGCTCCTGGGAGCGGCCTACCTGTACTACCACGAGCGAAGCGGGCTCGCCGAGGCGCGGGCAGAGATCGACGTCGCGGTCACCGACTCCACGCGCTTCGCGTCCCAGCTCGAGCGCGTGCGATCGCTGGAAACTTCGGAAAGCGCCCTCCACGAGCGCATGACGCTGCTCGAGGAGGTCGCGCGCGGGCGCTACTTCTGGATCCAGCTCATGGAGGAGCTGGCCGAGGACCTCCCGGAGTACACCTGGCTCGAGAAGGTCGACCAGGAGGATCTGCCCCCCGACCAGATCCGAATCTCGGGGGCCAGCTTCAGCAACGCCGCTGTCACCGATTACATGCGCGGCCTCGAGGCTTCGCCGACGCTCGAGAACGTCACCCTGATCGGCGTGACCCGCGTCCAGCGGGACGAGATCAACGTGCAGGGCTTCACGCTGGTGGCCGATTTCGAGGGCTACCAGCCGGTCACCATCGCTCCACCCGACTCGCTCAAGGAGCAGAAGAAATGAGGCATCGCAGACTTCTCGGAACGTTGCTGGTCGGGCTGCTCGCGTGGGCCGCCGGGGGCTGCGACCTCAACGACCCTGACAAGGTCCAGAACGAGGCCAACCTGGCCGTCATCCGGGCCCAGTTTTTCGCTTCCCACGAGAGCCAGACTCCCGTCCCCGGCGTGCGGATGGTCGTCGAGGCCCCCGAAGACGCGCAGCGACCCTACAACGGTCCCGACGTGGTCGGGATCTCGGGGCAGGATGGCGTGGCGGAAGTTCGCGTCTTCCCGGGACTCGTCAGCACGCAGAGCGGGGGCTCGGGGGGAGGCAGTAGCGGGGGTGGTGGGACTGGGACCACGACCCCGCAGAATCCGCTCGAGCTGCCGCCGCCGTTGTATTTCGCCGACGTCGCCGTGGCGCTCGTGTATCAAGGTCAGATCCTGTCCTTGATCAGCGCTGGCCTGACGGTCGGATCGGGCCGGATGTACGACCTCGGCCCGGTGTACCTGTCGGACTTCGGAGTGACGGTGGACTGATGGCCTTCGGACTCGACGATCCTGAAAAGCAACGCGCGGCGCTGTTCGTCCTCCTGCTGGGAGGCGGCCTGTATCTGTTCTATCAGTTCGTCTGGTCGCCCGTCCACGACGAGCGCGTGGTGACGGTCGAGCGGCTGCAGTCGCTGCAGCGGACCAACGATCAGGTTCGAGCCTTGACGCAGCCGCAGCGCATGCGCGAGCTGCAGAAGAGGCAGGCCGAAGCGCAGGTTCAGCTGGCCGCCTTCGAAACCATGCTCCCGCAAGAGGCGGAGGTCCCAGGACTGCTCGAGGACGTCGCCCAGGCGGCTCTCCGCGAAGACGTGGAGATCATCCAGTTCACTCCGCTCGACGCCGGGGCCGGCCCATACCTGACCGAACTGCCGTACGAGGTTCAGGTGCAGGGCGAGTACCATGACATCGGGCGCTTCGTGGCAGCGGTATCGAATCTGCCGCGGCTCGTCCGGCCGTCGGTGGAGGCGCTGCAGTCCGTCCAGATCGAGCCCGCGACGGAGGACGAGGATGCCGTGTACACGGTCCTCGGATCGCTGCGCCTTTCGACGTTCATGACCTCGACCCGGATTCCCGACGACGACGCCGCCGAGCGCCCGGCACCTCCGCAGGAGCGGCTGTCCCGGACCGCGAAGGAGGTCGCCGATGGGTAGGCGCAGCATTCCGCTGGCGATGTTCCTCGTCGTGGCTCTCGCGTCGCTCGCGTCGGCCCAGCTGCCGGCGCCCGAAGCGGCGCCCGCGGACTCGGTCTCCGCAACGGGTCCGGAGGACATGGCGTACGCCGCGGCACACTATTCCGAATACGGCCGTGATCCGTTCCAGCCCCTGACCGGCAAGAACAAGCGCGCCGGAGCGGGGCCGCGCTTCGAAGACCTGGCCCTCACGGGAGTGTTCCTGGGTCACGGGGGGAACAGCCTCGTCGTCCTCGAAGATCCGACCGGCCGTGGATACTTCACCCACCTCGGCGAGACGATCGGGGACGCGAGGTTGGTCCAGATCTTGCCAGAATCAGCCCTGTTCGAGGTCAGCGAGTACGGGGCGGTCCGGCACGAGGAACTGCGACTCGAACGTTCCGAGGAGAAGCGATGACCGCCTTTTCCAGGTTGGCATGTCTGCTGGCCGCGTGCGCGTGGCTCGCGGCGCCGCTGCCCTCTCAAGCCCAGAGGAGCGACTACGAGGTGCGTGATTTTCGCGTCGTGAGCTCAGGGGCCTCGACCCAGCTGGTGATCGAGACGTCGGGCGCGGCCCGCTACCGGGACGAGTTCCAGCCGCTCCCCCCGCACCTTTCGATCGAGCTGGCGGGCGCGGCTCCGAATCTTCCGCTGCGGCAATACGACGACATCTATCGGGGAGGCGTGCGGTACGTCGTCGTCAGCGCCCCCGAGCCGGACAAGGTGCGCTTCGACGTGGCGCTGAGCGGCGTCTCGTCGTACGCCATGTATCAGGACGGCAACCGGCTCGTGGTGAGCTTCGACAATCCCGGCGACGCGTTCCCGACCTACGCGGCCCACGAGATCGCGGGCCCACGGAACGCGGGCGCCGATATCAGCGCGGGGCGAGCCGGGAGCGTGGTGACCCGGACGGTCGGCCTGACGCCAGACACCGCGGAGCCGGCGGAGGGGTCGGACGATCCGGGCCTGCCGGGTATCGACGGAGAGCCGGTGACGCTTTCGTTCCAGAGCGCCGACATCATGACGGTCGTGCGCGCCTTCGGAGAGATCTCCGGGCGCTCGATCGTAGCCGGGTCGGGCATCAAGGACCTCAAGATCACGGCTGACATTCGCGACGAGCCATGGGACGAGGCGCTGGTCGCGCTGATGCACGCCAACGGGCTGGAAGTTCGCATGGCGAACGGCATCATCCGGGTGGACTCGGTGGAGAACTTGCGCGAGACCGAGAAGCTGGCCGACCTCGTGACGCAGGTCGTGCGTCTCAACTTCATCGCCGCCCAGGACGTCGTTCCGGTCGTCGATCCGCTCAAGTCCGAGCGTGGCAGTGTCCAGGCGGACGCGAAGACCAACAGCCTCGTGATCACGGACGTGCCGGAGCGAGTCCGGCAGATCATGGGGATCGTCCATCAACTGGACGTCCAGACGCCGCAGGTTACGATCAAGGCCAAGATCGTGTTCGTGAACAAGGTCGACATGCGCGACCTGGGAGTGAAGTGGCGCGCCGAGAACCTGAACGACCCGACCGTGGACACGCACGTTCTGGCCAACACCGAGGGCACCGTCGCCGATCCGTTCCTCGACCTCTCGATCGGGACCCTGGCCTCGGGGCTCAACGTCGGCGGCTTGCTGCAGGCGCTCGAACAGCGTCAGCTGGCGGACATCCAGGCCGAGCCGCAGACGACGGTCCTCAACAACCTGCCGGCAGAGATCTTCGTCGGGGAGCGAACGCCCATCCGCGTCCTCGACGTCGGTGCCCAGCTGCCCTCGGCCACGGCCAGCGTGCAGCTGATCGAGACCGGGATCATCCTGAACGTGACCCCGCACATCACGTCCAACGGCAAGGTCCTCATGCAGCTTCGTGCGGAACGCTCGGGCGTGGCCATAAACGATCCGGCGATCGGGGTGACCTTCAGTACGCAGCGCGCGAACTCCCAGATCCTGGTCGACGACGGGGAGACGGCCGTCATCGGCGGTCTCACGGTGCAGGACGTCTCCTCAATCCGCTCCGGCGTTCCGGTGCTGAAGGACATACCGCTTCTCGGCGCGCTCTTCCGCAGCGAGAGCAAGCGCGAGGAGAAGCGCGACCTGTTGATCTTCGTCACACCGTACATCGTGCCGATAAACCGGCCCGAGCCGCAGACCGTGTCGATGGTCTGCGTCGAGGACCAGCCGTGGTATCGCGGCGACGACCCGATCCTCCACAACGGCGAGCGCTGGGTGAAGTTCGGCGCTGCGATCCGCAAGAATCCCAAGGACCTGGTCGCGGTGGGCAACTATCGCGGCGTGCCGATCTATACGACGGTCGAGAGCGCTGCCACCGAGATCTTCATGCCCATGTGCGCGCAGGACATGGTTCAGCCGTACCGCCAGATGGTGCAGGTGCGGGGCACAACGGGATAGCGAAAGGAGTCCTTTCACCGTGAGACGCATGACGAGAGTTGGCTCGAAGATTCCGCTCCCGGTCCGGGCCCTGGCCGTGCTCGCCTGCGCCGGGGCGTTGGCCGCGTGCAGCGAAAGCCTGCCCACGACCGCCCCGGCATCCTCCGGCGGCGGGTCCGGGGCGCAGGTCAATGTGATCGGGGGCCAGAGCTTCCAGCTGGCGATCACCGACACCGACTACTTCCCGCTCCGAGTCCGCGTCGTGGACGCCAACGGACGCCCCATCCCGTCGGCGACCGTGAAGTACAACGTCGTGGTCGGGCAGGGAATCTTCTCGGCGGACAGCACCCTGACGAACGACCAGGGGTTCACCCAGGTTCAGTTCAAGCCGCTTTCCGTCGGGACGGTCATCGCCGAGGCCCGCTTCGAGGGAAGCGGGGGGACGAGTCGTCAGACGATCACGTTCCAGGTCCTGCACGATCCGAAGCTCGGCGCCAGCATGGAGCGGGTCAGTGGAAACGGCCAGATCGCAGCCGTCGGAACGGTGCTGCCCGAGCCGCTCGTCGTCCGCATCCTGAACCCGGACGGCCTGCCCGTGGAGGGATTCGGCGTGACGTTCGGGCTGACCTCGCCGGACAGCGTATCCCAGTTGATCGACCCCGTGTCCGGCGCCACGGGCTCACAGGTGACCATCCTGACGGGGGCCGACGGCTTCGCCCGCGCGCAGCTCCAGCTGGGCTCGAGCCCGCGCGAGTATCGGGTCACGGCGACGGCGGTCTTCGAGGGCGCGGCGGGGGGCGCGGTCGAGACGGCCACGTTCACCGCCAGCGCGACCCTCGAGGCGCGAGCCGCCGTCAAGCTGCTGGCCATCTCGGGGGAGCGGCAGACGGTGATTCTGGGGACGGCGGATTCCACGGACCCGACCCAGTTCACCCCGTTCGAGAACCCGGAGCAGCCCAATCCGCTCGTCGTCCAGGCGCTGGACCGGTTCGGCAACGGGGTGCCGGGAGTGACCATCTTCTGGCACGTGACGGATGGAACGGGCGCCCTCAGCTCGTTCGCCACGACGACCGACGCCGGCGGCTACTCGTTGAACGTGATCAGCGACGTGTCTCTGGGGCGGAATCTGGTCGACGCGGTCGCCTCCTCCACCAACCGCGTGACGTTCGTCATCGAAGGAATCAGCACGAGCGAGCCGGAAGCGCCGCGCCCGGGTCCGGACGCCTCGGGTCCGTCGAACTGATCGACAGGGCCCGCGCGTCGGCGCGGCGCGAGCGACGGGGCGTCCGCGAGGGCGCCCCGTTCGCGTTTTTGACGCACCTCGCCGCCGCCGTGTAGCTTCCTCGACGTGATTGCCGACAAGAAGCGGAAGAAGAGCGCCCGGAAGAAGAAGGGATCGTCTCGCGCGGACCGCCCCGGCGCGCCGAACCTCGTCATCGTGGAATCCCCCGCCAAGGCGCGCACGATCGAGCGTTTTCTGGGCTCGGACTACGTGGTCGAGGCGAGCATCGGGCACGTCCGCGATCTCCCGCGGGGGGCCAAGGAGGTCCCGCGCCGCTACAAGAGCGAGCCGTGGGCTCGGCTGGGAGTGAACGTAGAGGAGGGTTTCGAGCCGATCTACGTGACGGTTCCGGGCAAGTCGGAGCAGATCTCGAAGCTGCGCCGGCTTCTCGACAGCGCCCACACGCTGTGGCTGGCGACGGACGAGGACCGCGAGGGGGAGGCCATAAGCTGGCATCTCGTCGAGCTGCTGGATCCCCACATCCCCGTCCGCCGGCTCGTGTTCCACGAGATCACCCGCGAGGCCATCGAGAAGGCCCTGGAGAGCCCGCGCGGGATCGACGACGGGCTCGTGCGAGCCCAGGAAGCGCGCCGCATCCTGGACCGGCTGTACGGCTATGAGGTCTCGCCTCTGCTGTGGCGCAAGATCCGTCCGAAGCTCTCCGCCGGGCGCGTGCAGAGCGTCGCCGTGCGGCTGGTCGTCGAGCGGGAGCGCGAGCGGCGCCGGTTCGTCGCTGCGGGCTGGCACGACTTGTTGGGTCGATTCCGTCCGACGGACGGCGAACCCTTCGAGGCCGGTCTCGTGGCAGCCGACGGCAAACGGATCCCGAGCGGCCGCGACTTCGATTCGTCTACCGGCCAGCCGCGATCGGAGGACCTCCTGCTGCTCGACGAAGCGGGTGCGTCCGTCCTGGCCGAGCGGCTCAGGGAAGCCGAGTTCCGTGTGGCGTCGGTCGAGGAGAAGCCCTACACCTCGCGTCCTTCGCCGCCGTTTACGACGAGCACGCTCCAACAGGAGGCCAACCGCAAGCTGGGCTTCACGGCTCGACGCACGATGCGTGTGGCCCAGAGCCTGTACGAGAACGGCCACATCACGTACATGCGCACCGACTCGACCCACCTGGCGCGGGTGGCGATAGAGGCGGCGCGGCATCTGGTGCGGCAGGAATACGGTAGCGAGTATCTGCCGGATCGGGGCCGGACCTACGAATCCAAAGTAAAGAACGCGCAGGAAGCCCACGAGGCGATCCGGCCCGCGGGTCATCCATTCGAGCTGCCCGACGCCCTCCGTGACGAGCTGTCCGACGAGGAGTATCGACTCTTCGAGCTGATCTGGAAGCGCGCCGTGGCGAGTCAGATGGCGGACGCTCGGGGTCGGCGGATGACGATCCGCATCGAAGGCGGCGGGGCGACCTTCGAGGTCCGTGGAAAGACGATCGACTTTGCCGGCTTTCTGCGAGCGTACGTCGAGGGGAGCGATGACCCCAACGCCGAGCTGGCCGACCAGGAAAAGCTGTTGCCCGCGGTGACCGAGAATCAGCGTCTGGAGTGCGCGGTTCTCGAAGTCAGGGGACACACGACACAGCCCCCGGGACGCTATACGGAAGCCTCGCTCGTGCAGGCGCTGGAACAGCGCGGCATCGGCCGTCCGAGCACCTACGCGTCGATCCTGGAGACGATTCAGGAGCGTGACTACGTGTACAAGAAGGGCAACGCGCTCGTCCCGACATGGGTGGCGATCTCCGTGATCCGCCTGCTCGAGAGGCACCTGCCGGGCCTCGTCAACTACGAATTCACGGCCGAGATGGAAGACGACCTGGACGCGATCAGTCGGGGAGAGCTCGGCCACGTCGAGTACCTGAGGCAATTCTACTTCGGCAATGGCGATCCGGGACTGAAGGGCCTGCTCGACAGCAAGGTCGACGAGGTCGATGCGCGGGCCGTCTGCACGATCGAGATCGGCAGGCCGGAGGGCGAGGAGCCCGTGGCGGTCCGCGTAGGCAAGTACGGACCGTACCTGCAGCAGGGCGAAGATCTTCGGGTGTCCATCCCGGAAGACCTGCCACCCGATGAGCTTTCGCTGGACAAGGCCCTGGAGCTCCTGCGCCAGGGAGCGCGTGCGGAGGAGCCGCTGGGACAGGATCCGGAGACAGGAGCCCCGGTCTACCTGAAGACCGGTCGTTTCGGGCCCTACGTCCAGCTCGGCGATGGAAAGGACGGGGAGAAGCCCAAGCGGGTGTCCCTTCTCAAGGGAATGGATCCCGAGGCCGTGGAATTCGAGACCGCCCTCCGGTTGCTCTCCCTTCCGCGCGATCTGGGCGAGGATCCGGAGACGGGCGACTCGGTGGAAGCACACGTCGGTCGGTACGGCGAGTACATTCGGCGTGGCAAGGAAACGCGGTCCCTCCCGTCCGGGCTGTCGTCCCTCGACGTGACACTCGAGGAAGCCCTCGAGCTTCTGGCCCAGCCGAAGCGGGGTCGCAGGGGCGCGAGGTCCGCGCCGCTCAAGACGTTCGAGCCCTCGCCGGCGACGGGCAACCCGATCGAGTTGCGGGACGGGAGGTACGGTCCGTACGTAACCGACGGCGAGACGAACGCCTCGATACCCAAGGACGTCGATCCGGACGATGTGAGCCACGATCTCGCCGTACGGCTGTTGTCGGATCGGGCCGCCCAGGGCCCACGCAAGAAGGCCAGGAAGTCGGGTGGGTCCTCCGCGAGGCGGAAGAAGAAGAAATGACCCGGGTGACGATCATCGGCGGCGGCCTGGCGGGATGCGAGGCCGCCCTGCAGTGCGCGCGGTTCGGAGTCGCCGTGCGCCTGTACGAGATGCGCCCGACGGTGGGAACCGCGGCCCACAGGACGGATCAGCTGGCCGAGCTCGTGTGCTCGAACTCGTTCAAGACGACGAATCCGGAGAACGCGCACGGGCTGATCAAGGCCGAGCTCGAACGGCTGGGGTGCCGATTGCTGGCCCTGGCGTACGAGGCACGGATCCCGGCCGGATCGGCGCTCGGGGTGGACCGCGAGAGGTTCGCCGCTCTCGTGACGCAAGCCGTCGAGGCGGAGCCCCTCGTCGAAGTCGTCCGGGAAGAGCGTGTGGAGCTCGACCCGGAGAATCCCACGATCGTTGCCACCGGACCCTTGACGTCGGACGCCCTGACGGCGCGCATCGAGTCGATCCTCGGCGCCGGCCACCTCGCGTTCTACGACGCCATCAGCCCGATCGTTGCGCGGGAGTCGCTGGCCGAGGGCCAGTTCTGGGCCGCCTCGCGGTACGGAAAGGGGGGCGACGACTACCTCAACTGCCCGCTCGATCCCGAGCGGTATGCCGGGTTCGTCGACGGCCTGCTGGCCGCGGAATTGTACCCGCTGAAGGAGTTCGAGAAGCAGGCCCAGTTCTTCGAGGGTTGCCTGCCGGTCGAGGAGATGGCGCGGCGCGGCCGCGAC
The DNA here is from genome assembly GCA_964502985.1 of uncultured Gemmatimonadales bacterium. Lineage (GTDB taxonomy): Bacteria > Gemmatimonadota > Gemmatimonadetes > JACCXV01 > JAHWKZ01 > CAZCZH01. The sequence goes on along the minus strand of CAZCZH010000019.1, from coordinate 2,643 downwards.
ACGCTGCGCTTCGGCCCGCTCAAACCCGTCGGACTGACCGATCCGCGGACCGGACGCGAGCCACATGCCGTCCTGCAGCTGCGCAAGGAGAACGCCGCCGGCACCATGTACAACCTGGTGGGTTGTCAGACGCGCATGCGCTACGGCGACCAGGAGCGGGTCTTCGGCATCGTCCCGGCCCTCGCCGGGGCGGAATACCTGCGTCACGGCCAGGTTCACCGCAACACGTTCCTGCGGCATCCCTCGGCGCTCGACCGATACGGTCGCCCAGCGCGTGGTGACTGGCCGGCGCTGTACTTCGCCGGTCAGCTTACGGGTGTCGAAGGATACGTCGAGTCGATCATGAGCGGGCTGATGGCGGCGTGGAACGTGGTTCGCGGCCTGGCCGGCGAGGAGCCCGAGCTACCCCCCGCCGAGACGATGATCGGCGGGCTGTACGGCTATCTTCACTCGGCGGATCCGGACGGCTTCCAGCCGATGAACGCGAACTTCGGCCTCGTCCCGCCCGCCGCCGGCGAGGCGCGCGGCAAACGGGCCCGCAGAGCGGCCCAGAGCGCGCGGGCGATCGCGGCCATCGAGGGCTGGGCCAGCGAGCGAGTCCCCCCGCGGCCGGTGCTCGACATGGCTTCCCCGGCGATAATCGGATGAGGTCTCCGGACACGCGGCCGCCGACCCTGAGCGCCGCGATCGCGGATTACCTCGACTACCTGGACACGGTTCGCAACTACAGCCCCCATACGGTCGAGGCCTACGGACGGGATCTCGAGCAGTGGCGAGAGTTCTGCGCCGAGCATCGCGGCTCCCCGGATTCGGCGCTGGACGAAATCGTTCCCGACGACGTGCGCGCGTTTCTCGGGTGGTGCGCCCGCCGGGAGCTCGACAAGCGATCCATCGCCCGAAAGCTGGCCGCCGTTCGAGGGCTCTTCCGGCACGCTTGCCGCGAGGGGTGGGCGCGATCCAATCCGGCGCAGGTCGTGGCCGTACCCAAGCGTCGCCGTCGACTGCCCGAGGTGCTGAACGCCGATCCTCTCGTGGACCTCCTGGAGCGGACGCGGATGGAGGACGGGTTCTATCCGCGGCGTGAGGCCGCGTTGTTGGAGGTGGCCTACGGGAGCGGTCTCAGGGTCGGTGAGCTGGCCGGCCTGGACTGGAGCGATGTGGAGCGCGGCGCGGGGTCGGTGCGCGTCGTCGGGAAAGGGAACAAGGAGCGCGCCGTTCCGTTGACGGACAACGCCCGGCGCGCCCTCCGGACGTGGCGCGCGGAGGTCGAGCGCGAGGCGGGTCGCGCCCCGTCGGCCGTGTTCGTCAGCCGGCGCGGCAGGCGACTCTCCGAGCGCCAGATTCAGCGCGTCGTCAAGCGCGCCCTGCGCCGGATCGCCGAGCGCGAAGGGGTCAGCCCGCATACCCTTCGGCACTCGTTCGCCACCCATCTTCTCGACCGCGGAGCCGACATCCTGGCGGTCAAGGAGCTGCTGGGGCATGAATCGCTGTCGACGACCCAGCTCTACACTCATCTCACGCGCGAGCGGCTCAAGTCGGCGTACGACCTGGCCCACCCGCACGCCTGATCCGCCCAGGAGGAATCGATGATCCGCTCACCGTTCCGCGCTACCACCGTTCTCGCCGTGCGCCGCGGTCGCTCCGTGGCCCTCGGCGGCGACGGCCAGGTGACGTTCGGGGACACGGTCATGAAGAGCACGGCGTCAAAGGTGCGCAAGCTGAAGGGAGGCTCGATCGTGGCCGGCTTCGCGGGCGCCGCGGCGGACGCCCTGTCGTTGTTCGACAAGTTCGAGGAGAAGCTCGAGCGCTATCCCGGCAACCTGAGCCGGGCCGCGGTCGAGCTGGCCAAGGACTGGCGCTCGGACAAGATCCTGCGACGACTGGAGGCGCTCCTCGCGGTGTGCGACCGTGAGCACAGCCTCCTGGTCAGTGGAACCGGAGACGTCATCGAGCCCGACGACGGGATCCTCGCGATCGGCTCGGGAGGGCCGTATGCCCTGGCCGCCGCCCGCGCCCTCCTCGGGAGCTCCGATCTCGGAGCCCGCGAAATCGTGGAACGCGCCCTGACGATCGCCGGAGAGATCTGCATCTATTCGAATACCCGACTCACGATCGTGGAGCTGGACGATGAATGACGATTCCCGAATCGAGACCGTCCCGAGGCCGGCGCCGACGGGACGCGACCCCCGGCCTCCCGACGAGGACGAGACCTATCAGGCGCTGACCCCGCGCCAGATCGTGTCCGAGCTGGACAAGTACATCGTGGGGCAGGACGAGGCCAAGCGTGCCGTCGCCATCGCGCTGCGCAATCGCTGGCGATGGAAGCAGTTGCCGGACGAGATCCGGAAGGAAGTGACGCCCAAGAACATTGTGATGATCGGTCCCACCGGCGTGGGGAAGACGGAAATCACGCGGAGGCTGGCGGCGCTGACCGGTGCTCCCTTTATCAAGGTGGAAGCCTCCAAGTACACCGAGGTCGGCTACTACGGCCGTGACGTGGAAAGCATGATTCGCGACCTCGTGGAGGCGGCCGTCAATCTGGTCCGCGCCCGCGTTCGGGGCGAAGTCGAAGAGAAGGCGAAACAGCAAGTCGAGGAGCACCTGCTCGATCAGTTTGCCGGGGCCGACGACGAGTTGGTCAAC
>CAZCZH010000018.1:3306-19603 GCA_964502985.1 uncultured Gemmatimonadales bacterium | reverse complement strand
TGCACACGGGTCACAAGTTCCCCGTGCCGTTCGATTGCCTGCTGATCTTCGCCACCAACCTCGATCCCAACGACCTGGTGGACGAGGCGTTCCTGCGCCGGATCCACTACAAGATTCTGGTCCCCGATCCGACTCGTGAGCAGTACGAGCAGATCTTTCGTCGATGCTGCGTGGCGCGACGCATTCCATACCGCGCCGACCGGGTCGAGTACGTGTACCGCAACTACTACGAGCGGATCGGAATCCAGCCCCGCTCATGTCACCCGCGCGATCTGATCGACCATCTGTGCGACGCGGCGCGCTTCACGGGGGTCGAGCCGGACCTCTCGGAGGAGCTGCTGGACCGCGCCTGCCGGTCGTATTTCCTCGACATGCCGGGACCGGTCGGGGAGTTCGAGCGGGCGGCAGGCTGGGAGTCGGAGACGGCGCCCGGGCCCGCTCCGCGCTCGACGGAAGAGCCTCAAGAGCGGCCGAGCGCGGACATGGACGAGGAACCCGTCGCCGAGCGGGCGCTCGAGGCGGACGATCCGGCGTCGACCGAGGCCGAAGGAGAGGACGCGCCACGAGCGCGCGACGACTCGTGAACCTGCGCCGCTCCACGGCCGCGGAGCGGAGGCGAGAGACGACCTACGACGTGGTGCAGTATCGCGAGGCACTGCGCGTCCTGGGTCTTTTCCCTCCCATCGCCCGCGAGGACATCCAGCGGGCGTACCGCTTCCGCGCCCGCCAGCTTCATCCGGACCGCTTCCCGGAAGCCGACCAGAAGGACGACGCCACGCGACGCATCACCCGATTGAACCTGGCGCGGGACTACGCGCTGCGGCACTACGCCGGGTTCGACGTCTACCAGGAGCGCACGTTCCGGGAACGCAACGGGAGGCATGACGGCCGCGACGTGGCGTCGTGGCAGGAATGGACGCTGTTGCCGGTCACGGCGGTGTACGCCATGGCGATGGTCCTCGCCGCCATGCCGATCCTGTTGATCGAACGTCTGCTGGACGAGGAGCGCGGCGAGCGCTGGCGCGAGGGGCGTTTGACGGGGGCCGGTGCCTTCGCCTGGCGGGCATGGCTCGTCCTGGGCCCGCATGTCGTGACCGCTGCCCTGTTCTTTCTCGCCGGCGGGCTCGCGTTCCGCCTGTGGTTCGGCGTCTCGTTCCTGGTGATGGCCTCGGCGGACATGGCTACCCTCCTGACGGGCGCCACCAACACCCTTCGCCAGCACCGTACCGTGACCCGTCTGGAGACCCTCCTGCGCGGAGCCTGACCGCGCGTGGCGGGCCCGCCCCGCCGGCGTTCCACACGATCCCCTCCCTTCCACCCCCGTTACGCCCGGGCTCGATCGCGTATATTGAATTCTTTGCCCGCGACCCGTGTCTAACCGGTAGGATGACCCGAAACCGCGTCTCCCAGATGGCCCTCGGACTGTCGCTCCTGGTGCACGCGCTGCTCGTGGCCCCGGTGTGGGGCGGGCTGCGTCCGTCGGCTACCGAGGTCGCCGTTCAGCCCGAGCGCGAGGCGCCGCTGAAGTTCCGCTTCGTCGAGCCACCGCCGGCTCCCGTCGAGGAGCCTGACCGACCGACCGAGAACGTGTCCGTCGAGAGCCATCGCGCGAGTCAGCCGGAGGCCGTTCGCCGGCCGGAGGGCGCCGCGTTCCACGCGGGCCGGTCGCCAGTACCGGAAAGGCCGCGGACGCCGGGACGGACGGCCACGGCCGCCGGCTCGCGCGCGGCGAGCCGGTCGCCCGAGGCGACGGCGGCGCGGGACCGTCGCGCGCAAGCGGCCGAGCCCGGCCGTGACCCGGGCCGCGCCGACCGACGGCTGACGATCCCGCGCTCGGCGATCGGGCTCGATGCGGCACAGGCCACTCCGCAGGGAGACGACGCCCGGCTGCCGGTCCCCGAAGTGGACCAGCGGCTGACGCGAGCCACGTCGGGCGAGTCGTTCAGCCTCAACACGACGGCCTGGGACTACGCCCCGTACCTGGCCCGTCTCAAGCAGCGCATCGAAGGCCACATCTTCCCGCCGCCCGCCTTCTACTACGGGACGGCGGCGTGGGTCAGCCGGGTGCGGTTTCGGATCGCGCCCGACGGACGGCTGATGTCGATCGCCCTGATCGACCACCGGGGCGTCGAGAACCTGCAATACGTGGCGACGGACGCCGTGCGCGGGGCGGCCGACTACGAGCCTCTTCCGCCGGGTTTTCCCGAGCCGTACCTCGAGATCACCGGGAACTTCTACTTCAACGTCCTTCCCGAGGGACGCTAGCCGATGTGGGAAACCCTGGTCCGGGGCGGGATCCTGATGATCCCGTTGGCGGCGTGCTCGGTGCTCGCCCTGTGGGTGATCTTCGACCGGGCGTGGCACCTGCGACGCTCGCGCGTGGTGCGACAGGAGATCGTCGACGTGATCGACAACCTGAAGGGACCCGCCGACATCCCGTTGGCGCGCTCGATCTGCGAGCGACATCCGGGAGTGTTCTCGACCATCGTCCTGGTGGCCATCGACAGCCGCGACCGTCCGCGCGACGAGATCCGCGAGCGAGTCGAGGATCAGGGGCGCCAGGAGGTCGTCAAGCTGGAAGCCGGGCTGCGGCTGTTGGAGTCGGTGGCGGCCATCGCCCCGCTGTTGGGACTTCTGGGGACGGTGTTCGGGATGATCCAGGTGTTCAACGTGGTGTCGAGGCAGGGGGCGGGGCAGGCCCAGGGGCTGTCGGGCGGCATCTCCCAGGCCCTGATCACGACAGCCGCCGGGCTATCGATCGGGATCCCCACCCTGGCGGCGTACAACTACTTCGCCGGCAAGGCCGAGCGTCTGGTGCTCGACATCGAGGCTCACACCAATCGTTTGATCCAGAAGATGCTCCGCTTCCAGCGCGATGCGTCTTAGCGAGCCGAAGCGCCGCGCGGCGTCGATCAACATCACGTCGTTGATCGACGTCGTGTTCCTGCTGCTGTTGTTCTACGTCGTCACGTCCACGTTCCTCGACCAGCCGGGCCTCGACCTGTCCCTGCCCGAGGCCAGCTCGGCCGAGGCGGCGTCGCAGAAGGACGTGCGGCTGGCGATCGACGCCGACGGGACCCTGTCGCTCGCGGGGCGGACCGTGGCCGTCGACTCGCTGGAGGCCGTCCTGCGAGAGCGCCTCGCGGCGAGCGGTCGCAAGGAGGTGGTCCTCGAGGCGGACCGTCGCGTGCCGCACGGTCGAGTCGTCCAGGCGATGGACGCCGCGCGAAAGGCCGGCGCGACCGGGCTCGTGGTGGCCACCCGCCCGGAGGGCTCCGTAGAGGTTCCGTGAGCCGGGCCGCCCGCGCGCTGGTCGTCGCGGTGGGCCTGGGTGCGTTCGGTTTCGGCGAGCCGGGCGCCCTGTCCGTCCTCGCCGTGGCCGCCGCGCTGGGGCTGGCCGTGGCCGGGCTGGGCGCCGAACGCCCCCGGCGCTGGGGCCTGCGCGCGGCGTACGCCCTGCTTCTGGCATACCTCGTGGCGTGGGCCTGGTTCAGGGTCGACGCCTGGCGCCTAGCCCGGGCCGGGCCTGCGACGGCCGAGCGCTTCGAGGCCGACGCCCGGGACGCCGTCGCCGAGGCGCTGGGCCGGCGCCTCGAGCGCGACCGCGCGCTGGCCGAGCGCGTCGCGGGGCGTCTGTCGAACGAGGCCTCCCGGCGCGGCGCGGCGATGCTCCAGGATCCCGACCTTTTCGTGGCGCTCGGGGAGGCCGCGCCGCCGTTCTTGCCGTCGGGCGTCGGCCTCCAGGTCTACGACCGGGCGGGGAGCCTCCGCGCCTGGTGGGGCGATCCACGCGGCGAGCGCCTGGCCCCGGACTCCGTCAGCGCGCTGGTCGCCGGCACGCTCGTTCGCCGGCCGTCGGGCTACACGTTGGCCTACGAAGCTCTCCCGTGGCGGGTCGGCCCGGACACGCTGCTCCTGGCCGTCAAGGACGTGTGGGCCGTCGAGACGCCCCTGCGGCGAGAGGTGGTCGAGTCCAATCTCCTCGTGCCTGGCCTCGAGGAGGTCCGAGACCTGACGTTCGAGGTCGTCCCGGCGGGTTCCGCCGCGCCGGTGGGCGGAACGGGCGCGACGATCGCCGACCCCGCCGGGCGGACTGTGGCCTCGGTCGTCGCCCAGCGCTTCCTCCTCGAGCGATATCTCGCCGAGCGCCGGTCCCGGGCCGACAGGGTGCTGGCGTTCCTGTTCCTGTGGCCTCTGCTGTGGAGCGTCGCCACGGCGTGGCGCGCAACACGCCGGCCCTTCCGCGAGCGAACGAGCGTGCGCGCCTCGCGTGGTAGTCGCCGGTTGGCGGCCTTTCTCGGGCAGACCGCGATCGTGGGCGCGGTGTGGGTCGTGCTCGTGGACCTGCGCTACCTGCCGCGGCTCCTCCCGGCGGGGTGGTTCAGCCCGCTGGCGTACGCCTCGACACGCTACGGGCCGGCAGGGCGCTCCCCGGGCGACTTCCTGACGACCGCCGGGCTGGCGGCGTTCCTGTGCCTGGCGTCGTTCGCCTTCCTCCCGCGCCGGGGGAGAGCCCACGAGTGGTGGCGGCCGACCGCCGTGACGGCCCTCGCTTTCGGCGCGGCGTGGCTCGCCGTGCGCGTCGCCAGCCCGGCCCTCGAGGCGGCGATGGAGAACATGAGCCCGTCGGCGTTCTTCAGCCCGACCCTCCTGTTCTCCCCGCCGCTCCTGATGGTGCTGCTGGCGTTCGCCCTGCTCACCGGGGTGGTCGTGCTGGCCATCGCCGCGGCGTTCCGTTGGGCGCCGCTGCCTGCCGGCCCGGGCGCCGTCCTGGTGGCCCTCGGCTTGACGGCGGCCTCGGTGGGCGCCGTCGCGTGGCGCCTGCCGATGGCCGCCCTGGCCGGCGAGCGCGGCGCGCTCGAGCCGCTCCTCGCCCTGGCCCTGGTCGGCGCCGGCTGGCTGGCGCAGGCCGCGGCTCGTCCAGGCCCGGGGCGCCCGCTCTCGCCGGCCGTGCGCCTCGGGATGGTGGCGGTCGGCATCGCCGCGCTCGTGACGCTCCCGATGTCGGCCTATGCCCGGGTCCAGGCGGCCCACGAGCTCCTCGTCGAGCGCGCCGAGCGGATCGGCCAGGCGTCGACCCAGTGGCTCCAGTACACGCTCGGCCGGACACTCGACTTCCTGGTCACCGATCCGGCGATCGAGCGAGCCCTGGCCGATGGAAGCCGGGACGCGGCGCTCCTGTTGTGGAGCCGGAGCCCGCTCCAGGAGCTGGACTTCGCCAGCGGGCTGTACCTGATCGACTCGGACGGGTCGGTCGTCAGCCAGTTCGCCCTGACGGGCGAGGACATGGCGAGCCGGGCCCGGCGCCAGGCCGCGACCGTCGACCAGCCGCGGATCGTCGTCGAGGGGGACGCCGAGGAGCGCGGCGTGTGGTGGGCCATAGCGCCCGTCCGGGACTCGACCGGCCAGCGCATGGGGTCGGCCGTGGCCATGGCCACCGAGGCGCTCGAGCTGCGCGGAGCGTCCCCCGGTGCGGCGTTCGTCCTGTCCGACCTCCTGGCGGGGCCGGGCCCAGGACCCGACCTGCCGGGGTACACGACCCTCGGGCCGGGCGAGGCCGCGCCCCCGCGGACGCTCCTGACGAGCGTCGGCCCGGCCCAGGTTCAGCTCGCGATGCCACTCGATCCGCTCCTGCCGGGCGTCCGGGCGTACGCCATCTTCGTCTTCGTCGGCGCGCTGGCAGGCCTCGGGCTGGGCCTCGTCGAGCGTCTCGGCGATCCCCGCGCCCGGGCCCGGTGGTGGCGCGGCCTCAGGCAACAGAACCCCCTGCGCTCGTTCCGCGTGCAGCTCCTGCTGGCGTTCATCGCCGTCGCCGTCCTGCCACTCACCCTGTATGCCGTACTGGGGTACCGGGCGACGCGCAACGAGCTGGAGGACGCCACGCGCTCGGCGGCCAGCGACGCGCTCAGCGCGGCCGACCGGATGCTGGCCGGCGATCCCGCCCTGACCGCGGGGACGTCGCGCGCCCTGTCCGAGCGCCTGCGGACGATCTCCAACGTCCTGCAGCAGGACTTGATCCTGTACTTTCGTGGCCGCACGGTGGCCTCCAGCCGACCCGAGATCTTCTCTTCGCGGCTGTTCGCCGACCGCATGGAAGGCGAGGTGTACGCCGAGCTGTTCGCCGTCCGCAGCCCCGTCGTGTTCGACGAGACGACGCTCGGCGATCGCTCGTTCCTTGTGGCCTATCGCTCGCTCGGGTCGTCCGCGCCGGCGGGCTACGTGCTGGCGACGCCGCTGTTGATTCGCGAGGATCGCGTGCGGGTCGATCTGCAGCGGCTCGGCGAGGGTGTGTTCCTGCTGTCGGTCTTCTCGATCGGGTTCCTGCTGATCGTCGGCTGGGGCCTGGCGCGTTACATGGCGCGTCCCCTGTCGGCGCTCGAGCGGGGCACGCGGCAGATCGCCGGCGGCGACCTGTCGACCCGCCTGCCGGTCCCCGAGCGCAGGGACGAGTTCGGCCGACTCCAGCGATCGTTCAACGCGATGGCGGCGCGGCTCGACGAGAGCCAGCGCGCGCTGGAGCGCGAGAAGTCGCGCGTCCAGGCGATCCTGGCTTCGGTGGGAGCGGGTGTCGTGGCGCTGGACGCCGACGGCCGCGTGCGCGTCGTGAACGACCGCGCGGCGCGGCTCCTCGACATGCCGGCGGAGGCCTTGCTCGGCCGCTCCGTGCGCGAGCTCGCCGGGCGCGACGACCTCGCGCGCCGGTTCTGGACGGAAGTCGAGCGCGAGCTGACTCGCGAGCGGCGGGTCGATCGCGACCTGATCCTGCGTCGGGACGGCGAGGAGCGGCACTATCACCTGGTGTGCACCGCGCTGCTGGACGGGGAAGGCGAGGAGCGCGGGATGGTCGTCGCGTTCGAGGACATCACGGCCAACGTGCAGTCGCAGCGCGTCCTGGCGTGGGGCGAGATGGCGCGCCAGGTGGCGCACGAGATCAAGAATCCGCTGACCCCGATGAAGCTGTCGCTCCAGCACCTCGAGCGGACCGTCGAAGACCGCGCGCCGGACTTCGAGACGGTGTTCCACGAGAACCTCGAGCTCGTGCTGTCGGAGATCGACCGGCTCTAGCGGATCGCGGGGAACTTCGCCCGCTTCGCCGTGCCGAACCCCGCCGCCCGGGGCCCGTTCGACGCCCTCGAGGTGACCCGCGAGACGGTCGACCTGTACGCCCCGGGCGACGCCGCGGTGCGCTACGAGATCCAGGTGGTCGGCGAGCCGGTCGCCCTGATGGGCGATCCGGACGGGTTCCGCCGGGTCCTCGTCAACCTGCTGCAGAACGGCCGCGAGGCCGTGCTCGCGCAGGGCGGCGGCACGGTCGAGGTGCGGCTCGACTGGGAGCGCGAGCCGGGCTGGGCCCGGGTCAGCGTGCTGGACGACGGGGTGGGTCTTCCCGCCGAGGGGCTCGAGCGCCTGTTCGAGCCGTCGTTCTCGACCAAGACCCGGGGGACGGGACTGGGCCTCGCCATCACGCGGCGGATCGTCGAGGCGTGGGGCGGCTCGATCGATTACGAGCGGCGGCCCGCGGGCGGGACCGCGATCCACGTCCGGCTGGAGACGGCACAGAACTAGCGCCGCAGGCGTGACGACAGCCGCGATTTACAGAGCCTTCCTACACGCGGCGCCCACACGTCGCGCTCACACGGGAAACCGACCCGTTCCGCCACACCCCGGACCGGACCCTCGCCGCTTCCCGAATCGACTGACGGGAGAACCCCCACCAGGCGCGTCGGGAGGATTCGCGCCCGGGCCCCTGCGCGAACCGGCGACTGGACGAGACCCTGGGTCGGGGTCGGAAAGATGAGCAATTTCGCCGACATTCGACTTGAACGAGTTGACAACTCTTGATCAGTTATCCATATAACCGCCCTCCACTCCGATTCGCGTCGACGGAAGTAGGATTCCTCCTACACGGAAGGTGGATGCCCATAATCGGAAGGCGCGTTCCGATGTGTTGACAGATCTTGCGGTCTTATGGTATGCTGGGGTCCCTTTCCCGGAACAGGCCGTCACGGGATGAGCAGGTGACCGGCGCGAGTGGCCTCATCCCTCGCCGTCGGAGGGATTCCTGCCGCGTCCTCGAGCGGTGCTGCCGGGAAGGGGTTGTACTGACACAACCCGCAACCCTGCGAGGATGTGCGATGATGTTTGACCCTCGTTCCACACTGGCCGGTCGCCCGTCGCGGACTTTGGACCGCGGGGCTGGCCCTCTGGCCCGGGTCCGGGCGCTGTGGCGGGACGAGCTCGGTCAGGACATGACGGAGTACGTGCTCCTGCTGTCCCTCATCGCGGTTTTCCTCGTCCTGACGCTGACCGATGTGTCGGACGCGATCTCCGGGGCTTTCTCGGACGTCATCGCGGCCTGGCCATAAGTCGGCGCACTGTGCAGCACTCAAACAGGAGGACGCAAGAGATGAACACCTTCCTCAAGGCCCTGTGGTCGGACGAGTCCGGTCAGGACTTCGCCGAATACGCGCTGCTTCTGGTCCTGATCGCGGTCGCGCTCGTGACGATCACGACGGATCTCAAGGACGCGATCAGCGACGCGTTCCAGAGCGTGATCGACAACCTGTAGAACGGGGCAGCCCTAGGGAGTTGCAGGGGCGCGGCCCAAACAGTCGCGCCCCACCGCTCCCGGATAGTCGAACGAACTACGAAAGGACGTTGGTCTTGGTCCCCATCCTGAGACTGAGCGCCTTCGTGTCCCTAGTCGTCATCGCCATGGCGTGCGACCTGAAGGACCGCAAGGTGCCGAACGCGCTCACCGTGACCGCCGCGGCGCTGGCTCTGGCGATCGCGGCCCTGCCCGGCGAGCCGGGCTTCCGGGACGCGCTTCTGGGCTTCGTCGTCGGCTTCGCCGTCGGCGTCCCGCTGTTCGCCCTCGGTGGCCTGGGGGGCGGCGACGTCAAGCTCCTGGCCGCCGTCGGCGCGTTCCTCGGGTTCGCGCGGCTGCCGATGGCGCTCCTGGTCACGGCCTTCGTCGGCGGCGCGATGGCGATCTTCATCGCGTTGCGCAACGGCATCCTGCTGGAGACGGTCTTCAACACCCTGCGGGTCGCGGCGAGCCTCGTCGCTCCGAAGAAGTACGAGCGGCCGACGCTCCTCTCTCCCCAGGGCTCGATCCTTCTGCCGTACGCGGTCGCCATCGGGGCCGGTGCCCTGATCGGCTGGTTCGCGTGAACGCCCTGCGTCTCCGCTGGCATCGCCCGCTGGGCGAGCGGGGCCAGTCGATGGCCGAACTGGCCATCGTCCTGCCGGTCCTGCTGGGCCTCGTGATCGCGATCTTCGAGATCGGGCGCGCGTGGAACGTCCGTCAGGTGCTGACCAATGCGACGCGGGAGGGCGCGCGGGTGGCGGTCGTGACCAGCACGACCAACCAGTCGACGGTGACGAACACGATCGACGCGTACCTGTCGGCGGACAACCTGAACCCGGCATCTGCCACGATCACGATCAACGGCTTTGGCGGCGGTCCTGGCACGCCCTGCCGGATCGACGTCAGCTACCCGTACCAGTTCCAGTTCCTCGGCCCGCTCGTCGACCTGATGGGCGGCGACGGGTCGAGCTTCGGCACGATCACTCTGACGTCCACAACCATCATGCGGAACGAATAGGTCCGCAGGAACGAGGTAGTCGCCATGCGCAACAAGAAAACGTTCATCGTCCTGCTCCTCGCCATCGTCTGCGGCGGCATGGCCGGGTACCTCGTGCTCGGCTACCTGCAGACGCGGATGAAGACGGCCGTCGCCGGTCCGACCACGACGACCCCGGTGGTCGTGGCGGCGCGCGACCTGGCGGTAGGGTCCGTGCTCTCGCCCGCCGACCTGAAGGTCGTCGAGTGGCCTTCGACCAACGTCCCGAGCGGCGCGTCGAGTGACAGGAACGCCGTCGTCGGGCGCGGCGTGATCATCCCCATCACGACCGACGAGCCGCTCCTCGACGCCAAGCTGGCCTCGAAGGAGGCCGGTGGCGGGCTGTCGATCGCCATCCCCGAGGGGATGCGCGCGGTCAGCGTCAAGGTCGACGAGGTGATCGGCGTGGCGGGCTTCGTCCTGCCCGGAACGCGGGTCGACGTCCTGGTCACTCTCAACCCGACCAACGACGAGGCGGCCGCGGTGACGCGGGCCGTCCTCCAGAACGTGCGAGTCGTGGCCTCCGGCCAGACGACCCAGAAGGACGCCGAGGGCAAGCCTCAGACGGTGACCGTCATCACGCTGCTGGTCACGCCCGATCAGGCGGAGGAGCTGACGCTCGCCGCCACCGAGGGCCGGATCCAGCTCGCCCTGCGCAACTCGATGGATGTCGAAGAGGTCGACACGAAGGGCGCCAAGGTGGCGCGCCTCGTCACGGGAACCGAGGCGGCCGCTCCGGCGGCGCGTCCGGCGGCGCGGCGCTCGGCGCCCGCCAACAACGGCCAGAGCGTGATCATGTACAACGGGTCCGAGCGCTCGGTCACGACGTTCTAGGCCATCAACCGGGAGGCGATCATCAACAGGCCAGGCATGACTTTCGCGCGTCGCGCACCGCACTTCTGCACCGCCCTGGCGGTAGCGCTGGCGCTCCACGTCGTCGGGGGGCCGGCGACGCTCGCCGCCCAGGAGGAAGGCCTCACCACCGGCACCTCGGTGATCGTGGCCGTGGGCAAAGCCGGGCTCGTCACGAGCCCGGTCCCGCTGCGCCGCGTGTCGGTAGCCGATCCCGAGGTCGCCGAGGCGGTCGTGATCTCGCCGACCGAGGTGCTGCTGAACGGCAAGAAGATCGGCAGCACGAGCCTCATCCTGTGGGACACGGCCGGCCGGCGCCGGCTGAGCTCGGTCGAGGTGACGGTCGATGCCGAAGCGCTGGAGAACCATTTGAAGCGGCTGTTCCCCGACGAGTCGATCGAGGTCACGGCGAGCGCCAACACGTTCGTCCTGTCGGGCAGCGTGACGGACGGCTCGGTGGCGCGCCGCGCCGTCGAGCTGGCGACCTCGCTGGGCGCGACGGTAGTCGACAACATGCAGGTCCCGGCGCCGCAGCAGATCCTCTTGCAGGTGCGCTTCGCCGAGGTCAGCCGGACGGCGCTCAAGGCGCTGTCGGTGAACCTGGTGCGGGTCGACCCGCTGAACCTGCGCGGGAGCGAGGAGGGGGCCACCGGCACGGGACGTCACAACGCGTTCCGCGGCAACTACCTGAACAACCCGGCGGGCCCCGACGAGACGTTCTCCGACGCCGTCAACCTGTACCTGTTCGACCCCGAGGCGCAGCTCGGCGCGTTCATCCACGCGCTGAAGACGAAGGGCCTGTTCAAGAGCCTGGCCGAGCCGAACCTGCTCGCGCTGGACGGCAAGGAGGCCTCGTTCCTGGCGGGCGGGGAGTTCCCCTACCCGGTGGTCCAGGGCGGCGGCGCGGCGACGCAGTCGGTGACGATCCAGTTCAAGGAGTTCGGAGTCCGGCTGTCGTTCACTCCGCACATCACTAATAGCGGCAACATCAACATGAAGATCGCGCCCGAGGTGAGCTCGCTGGACTTCGCCAACGGGCTGACGGTGAGCGGGTTCCAGGTGCCGACCATCCTGTCGCGCAAGGCGTCGACGGAGGTCGAGCTGAGGGATGGTCAGACGTTCGCCATCGCGGGGCTGATCGACAACTCGATCACGGACAACGTGGACAAGGTGCCGATCCTGGGGGACATCCCGGTGCTGGGACTCTTGTTCAAGTCGAAGGACCTGCGCCAGAACCGCAGCGAGCTGCTGGTGCTGGTGACGCCGCGGCTGGTGCAGCCGTCGGCCACCCCGCCGCCCATCCCGACCGGCGAGCCGGAGACGTGGGAGTGGGAGGGCGACATGAAGCAACCCGTCGGTCAGGCCGGAAAGGGTAGCGCAAGGTGATCAAACGCGCTCTGAATGACGAACGTGGGACGACGATCGTCCTCGTTGCGATCCTCCTGACGGGGCTGCTGTCGGTCCTTGCACTGGCCATCGACATCGGGATGGTTCTCGACGCCAAGACCGAGGCCCAGCGGGCGGCCGACTCGGGCGCCCTGGCGGGGGCCGGAAAACTCCTCGTCGATCCGACCGACGCCACGCAAGCGCGGGCCACGGCGATCCAGTTCGCCAACGACCACGTCGTTCGCGGCGACTCGGTGGACGTCCTCCCCGGCGACGTCGACGTGGACCTGGCCAACTTGCGGGTCACGGTGCGCGTGCGGAACGTCGCCGCCCGGGCCAACGCCGTGACGACCTTCTTCGCCCGGATCTTCGGCATCGACACGGTCGACATCGGGGCCGACGCGGTCGCCCAGGTGGAGGCCACGAACACTGCCAACTGCCTCAAGCCGTGGATCCTTGCCGACGCGTGGAAGGACAACAACGGCAACGACAAGTTCGACGGGCCCGATTTCTATCAGGCAGGGCTCACCTCGTGGGGAACCTCGTACAGGAACCCCGGCCACCCCGGCGACGATGGGCTGGGCTACGTCAACGACTATGGCCGGCAAATCATCCTGAAGCCCGGGAACGGTGGCAACTGGCAGCCCGGCTGGTACAACGCCTGGGACCTGCCGGGCTCGGTCGGCGGCAACGACTACCGGCACAACATCGAGACGTGCAATCCGGCCCCGATCACGATCGGCGAGGAGTACCCGAAGGAGAACGGGAACATGGTCGGCCCGACCAGGCAGGGCACGCAGGCCCTGATCGACCAGGACCCGAGCGCCGTCTGGAATCCGGGCACGAAGACCGTCGACAACAGCGCCTTCCCGTCGTGGGAGAGTAGTCCTCGGCGCGTCTACATGCCGCTGTTCGACCCGACCGTCGACTCTCCCAACGGCAAGAAGCCGGTTCGCATCACGGGCATTGTCGGGTTCTGGATCGAGTCGGTCGACAAGAACAGCAACGTGACGGGTCGCTTTCTGACAGCCGGTGGCGTCCCGAGCGGCGGTCCGGTCGATCCCGACGGGTCACTCAAGTTCGTGCGCCTGGTCCAGTAACGGAAATCCCATTGGCCCCCGAGGAGTCAACCCGAAAAGAGGATGCGGATGAAGCGTAGCGACACCCTGGCGAGCGTCGTGATCTCCAGCGACGAGGCCTTCCGCTCGGCCCTGCAGGAGTATCGGCCGGCCGGCGGAGGCCACGATCTGAGCTTCGTGCTGGAGTACGACCTGCCGTATTCGCGGGTCAGCGACGCTCAGATGAAGCAGATCAAGCTCGCGCGCCCGCGATTGGTGTTCCTCGATTTGGACGTAGAGCCCGACCTGGGCTTCGACCTGGCGCGCTATCTGATCGACGCGCTGCCCGAGACGCGTCTCATCGGAGCCGGCACGGATGGCTCCGGGGAGCGGCTCATGGCGGCCCTGCAGGCGGGGTTCATCGAGTACCTCATGAAGCCCGTCGAGGGAGCGGACCTCGACGCTGCCATGCTGCGAGTCGAGCGCAAGCTGGGAACCGTCTCCGGCGAGAAGACGCCCGGCAAGGTGCTGGCGTTCCTAGGCGCGAAGGGCGGAGCCGGGGCGACCACGATCGCCACCAACGTCGCGATCCAGCTCCACCGCCAGACGAGCGACAGCGTTCTCCTGGTCGACCTCGACCTGGAGCTCGGCGAGGTAGCCCTGTTCCTGAACCTGGACCCGCGCTACAGCGTCGTCGATCTGGCGGAGAACTTCCATCGGCTGGACGACGGCCTGCTGGAGTCGCTCGTGGCGCGCCACTCTTCGGGAATCCACGTCCTGACGGCGCCGTACGTACCGGACCAGGCCGATGGGCTGACCGGTGATCAGGTTCGGCGTGTCCTGCGGTTCCTCAAGAAGCGCTACGACTGGATCGTCGTCGACGCGTCGAACTCTCTGGCCCCGCGCACCCGCTCCGCTCTCGAGGAGGCCGACGAGCTGTACCTGGTGACCCAGGTCGACGTGCCGTCGGTGCGCAACATCCAGCGCGCCAAGCCGATTCTCGACCGGATGACGAAGAACAAGCCGCTCAAGCTGGTCGTCAACCGGTTCGATCCGAAAGGCGCTGACATCACGCTCAAGGACATCGAAGAGACGGTCGGCCTGCCGATCCATTGGACCCTGTCGAGCGACTACGACACGGTCGTCTATTCGATCAACGCCGGCGAGCCCCTGGCGCTGGCCGTACCCACCGCGTGCGCCCGCGAGCTCGAGGGCATGGTCGCCCAGCTCACGGGCAAGACGGTGGAGAAGCCGAAGAAAACCGGGTTCCTGACGCGCGTCTTCGCGCGGCGCAAGCGCCGCGCCGCCGAGCGCCCCGTCCCGTCCGGACGGCTGGCCGGCGAGGCCGGGATCGGGCTCGACAGCGTGCCGCCACTGGCGGCAGGAGGTGAAGGATGAGCACGCAGAAGGACGGGAACGGCATGACGCCGGCCTGGCGTCGAACGGACGACGATGCGGCGCTGGCCACGGCGCAAGCGACCGTACCGCGCACGGACGAGGAGGATCGGACGGTCCTCGTCCAGGGGATCAAGACCCGCATCCACCGGCAGCTCCTCGAGCGGCTCAACCTGACGAGCCTCGAGACCCACGACCGGGAGCGCGCGGTGGCCGACATCCGGCGCCTGGTCCATGACCTGCTGGCCCGCGAGGATGCGCCGCTCAACCTGGAGGAGCGCGAGCGGGTCGTAGAGGAGGTCCTGCACGAGATCTTCGGTCTGGGGCCGCTCGAGCCGCTGCTCGCCGATCCGACGATCTCGGACATCCTCGTCAACACGCACCGCGAGGTGTACATCGAGCGCGACGGTCGACTGGTGAGGACCGACATCCGGTTCAAGGACGAGCGCCATCTGCTGCAGGTGATCGACCGCATCGTGTCGGCCATCGGGCGGCGGATCGACGACTCGTCGCCGATGGTCGACGCCCGTCTGGCCGACGGCTCGCGCGTCAACGCCGTCATCCCGCCGCTGGCGATCGACGGGCCGCACGTCTCGATCCGGAAGTTCAAGCGCGACATCCTGACCGCTGAGCAGCTGCTGCGCTTGCAAACACTAACGCCGGAGATGATGCGTCTCCTGGAGGGAACTGTAGAGGCGCGGCTCAACGTCCTGATCTCGGGTGGCACGGGAGCCGGAAAGACGACGCTACTCAACGTCCTGTCGGGCTCGATCCCGGTCACCGAGCGGATCGTGACGATCGAGGACTCGGCCGAGCTCCAGATGCGCCAGCCGCACGTCGTGCGGCTCGAGACGCGGCCCCCGAACATCGAGGGGACAGGAGAGGTGACGGCCCGCCAGCTGGTCATCAACGCGCTCCGCATGCGGCCCGACCGGATCATCGTCGGCGAGGTCCGTGGCGCCGAGTCGATCGACATGCTGCAGGCCATGAACACTGGTCACGACGGGTCACTGACCACGCTCCACGCCAACAGCCCGCGAGACGCGCTGGCGCGTCTCGAGACGATGGTCTCGATGGCCAACCTGGCGCTGCCCGAGAAGGCCATGCGCCAGCAGATCGCCAGCGCGATCGACCTCGTCATCCAGATCGCCCGCCTGGCCGATGGAAGCCGGCGGATCGTCTCGATCTCTGAGATCGTGGGCATGGAAGGCGACATGATCACGATGCAGGAGATCTTCGTGTTCGAGCGCCAGGGAGTCACGAAGGACGGTCGCGTCCTGGGTCGCTTCCGCTCGACCGGCATCCGCCCGCGGTTCGCGGAGCGGCTCAAGGTCAGCGGCGTCGAGCTGCCGATCGGACTCTTCTCGGGGGCCGCGCTCGAAGTGACCAACACGGGAGGTTCCCGATGAGATCGCTCAACGATCCGCAGACCATCCTCGCCGCGCTGGCGTTCATCGTCGTGACCCTGTCGGTCGTTGCGCTGGCGCTGGTCGTGTCCTGGGTCCGTGACTGGCGGGCACGCCGCAAGATTCGCGGCCGCCTGGCCAGTGAGGGCCTGGGCAGCGTCGGCGACACCGACGCCGAGACCCTGTTCCGACCGACTGAGGAAAAGCCCGGTCTCATGAAGGTGCTCTTCCATCGCCTGCCGCACGCGGCCGATATCGAGCACCAGATCGAGCAGGCCGACCTGGGGTGGGGTGTCGAGCGATTTGCTGCCCTGACCGTCATTCTGTCGATGGGCTTCGGGTTCGTGGCCTTCGCCCTCGTCCGGAACCCCCTCGCCGTTCTGGCCGCGTCGGCCTTCGGAGCTACCCTGCCGTACCTGTATGTGGGGCGCAAGCGGCGCCAGCGGGCGAGCGACTTCGAGCGCCATTTCCCGGACGCCATCGACCTGCTGGGGCGAGCCATCCGGGCTGGGCACGCGTTCTCGACCGGCCTCCGCATGGCGGCCGACGAGATGCCACAACCCGTGGCGGGCGA
>CAZCZH010000018.1:0-3296 GCA_964502985.1 uncultured Gemmatimonadales bacterium | reverse complement strand
ACTACATGAAAATCGAACACGTGGGCTACATCGTGGCGGGCGAGTTCCGCCGCGTCTTCGACGAGCAGCGCTACGGCCTGCCGCCGGACGAGGCCCTGATGGGCCTCGCCGACCGGGTCGACTCGATGGACGTCAAGATCTTCGTCACGGCCGTCCTGGTGCAGCGCGAGGTCGGCGGCAACCTGGCCGAGATCCTGGACAATCTGGCCGACACGATTCGCGACCGGTTCCGCATCGTGCGCCAGGTCCGGGTCCACACGGCCCAGGGTCGTATGACCGGGTACCTGCTGGCGTTCCTGCCGGTCGCCATGCTGTTCATCCTTTACGGGATGAACCCCGACTATATCTCCATACTCTTCGTCAACCCCTTGGGGCGTTTCCTGCTGGTGACCGCGGCGGTCCTACAGGTGATCGGCTTCTTCGTCATCCGTCGCATCATCGACATCGAGGTGTAGAGCCATGGAATACCTGATCGCGAGCCTCGTCTTCTTCTCCGTCGCGTTTCTCGTGTACGGCGTGGGAACCGTCGCCCCGGGGCGGGCGGCGACGATCCGTCGCCGGCTGGCCAATGTCCACCTCGAGGACCCGACGACGACCCGTCGCTTCCACCAGCGGCGCGCCGAGACGCGCGCCAAGCTGGAGGCCCTCTTGGAGGATCTCGGCGAGCGCGTACCGGAGGACAAGGCCAGTCGGGATACGGCTCGTGGCCGTCTCGACCAGGCCGGCTATCGCGGGTCGAGCGCGCCGGCCGTATTCTACGGTCTGCGCGTCGTCTCGCTGGTCCTGTTCGGCGGCCTGATGTGGTTCCTCGCCTACTCGCACGGCTATCCGGGAGCGCTGACCCTGGGGGCTGCGGCCATCGGGGCCCTTGCGGGATGGCGCGCGCCGAGCTTCGTGCTGGCGCGCAGGGTCAAGCGCCGTCAGCGTCAAATGAGCAAGGCCCTGGCCGATGCCCTGGACCTCCTCGTCGTTTGTGTCGAGGCGGGGATGGGGATCAATCAGGCTCTTCTGCGTGTGTCTCAGGAGATCGCCCCCATCAGCCAGGACTTGGCCGAGGAGCTGGCCATCGTCAACCTCGAGATCCAGGCCGGGACACCGCGCGACGAGGCGTTGCGCCATCTGGCGGATCGCACCGGTCTCGCGGACGTCAAGTCGCTGGTCGCGATGCTCGTCCAGACGGATCGCTTCGGGACCTCGGTGACGCATTCGCTGAGGACCCATGCTGACACCCTGC
This sequence comes from uncultured Gemmatimonadales bacterium, assembly GCA_964502985.1. Classification (GTDB taxonomy): domain Bacteria; phylum Gemmatimonadota; class Gemmatimonadetes; order JACCXV01; family JAHWKZ01; genus CAZCZH01. The sequence goes on along the minus strand of CAZCZH010000018.1, from coordinate 2,062 downwards.
GTACGACCCGCCGCCAGCGGGCCGAGGAACAGGCCGCCAAGACATCGATCAAAATGATCTTCCCGCTGGCCTTCTTTGTCTTCCCGGCGCTGTTCGTGGTCATCATCGCGCCGGCGATCCTCCACTTCTTGATCACCATGAAGGGGGTCAGTTGAGATGACCGAAGGTCGGATCGACAACGCCCGCACCGGCGCCGTCGTCGGCGACCGGGTCATGTGGGCCAACACGTGGTGGGCGCGGCTGCGCGGCCTGTTGGGCCGGCCCGAGCCCGGCCCCGGGGAGGGGATGCTCCTCGACCCGTGCAAGGGGGTACACATGTACGGCATGCAGTTCCCGCTGGACATCGCTGTGCTGGACGGCGACGACACGGTGATGGCGGTCTACCCGGCGCTCCAGCCGGGGCACCGCACGCCGCTGCACCGCAAGGCGCGGCGCGTGCTGGAGCTCCCGGTGGGGACGTTGGAGGCCACCGACCTGCGCGTGGGTGACGCGGTTCGCTGGCAGCCGGCGGCCTCGCCGGCCGGCGAGCGGACGATGGCCGAGGCAGTCCGATGACCGCGTACGAGGGCGCGTCGGCGTCCATCCTGCCGGTCGAGGCCGAAGCGCTGCACGGCCCGCCCGTCCCGAGCGCGCTGCGCGACACGGGCCTGTCGCGCGAGGCGATCATCGACCTCACGCTGAAGACCCTGTACATCGGCGGCGCGCGAACGGGCCGCGTTCTGGCCCACGAGATGCGCCTGCCGTTCCAGCTGATCGACGACATCGTGCTCGACCTGCAGCACTGGAAGCTGGTCCACGTGCGTGGAACCGTCGGCGAAGGCCGCGCGGGCTACGTCTTCGACCTGACCTCGATGGGACGCGAGCGCGCTCGCGAGGCCCTCGAGCTGAACACCTACGTCGGACCCGCCCCGGTCCCGCTGGCGACCTACCGGGAATGGGTCGCGAACCAGGCCGTCGACCAGGTGCACGTGACGCGCGAGACGATCCGCGACGGCTTCCGCGAGCTCGTCCTGAGAGACGAGTTCGTCGAGCAGGTCGGACCGGCGATCAACTCGGCCAAGTCGATGTTCCTGTACGGCGAGTCGGGCAACGGCAAGACGATCATCGCCGAGTGCATCTCGCGCATGCTGGGCGGGGACATCTTCGTGCCGTACGCGATCGAGCTCGGCGGACACATCATCCAGGTGTACGACCCGGTGTACCACGCGCCGGTGGACGGCACCGAACTGGCCCCGACGGGCGAGAACGGCGACGAGCCGGCCTGGCTCGAGGTGCCTGCGGGCTGGGACCAGCGCTTCGCGCGGGTCCACCGCCCGGTCGTGTTCGCCGGCGGAGAGCTGAGCCTGTCGGAGCTCGACCTGCAGTACGACACGCTGACCCGCTACTACCAGGCCCCGTTCCAGCTCAAGGCCAACGGCGGCGTGCTGATCATCGATGACCTGGGCCGCCAGATGGTGCAGCCGCACGACCTGCTGAACCGCTGGATCGTGCCGCTCGAGAAGCGCGTCGACTACCTGACGCTGCACACGGGGCACAAGTTCCCCGTGCCGTTCGACTGCCTGGTGGTGTTCGCCACGAACCTCGACCCGCTGGAGCTGGTGGACGAGGCGTTCCTGCGCCGGATCCACTACAAGATCCTGGTGTCGGACCCGGACCACGAGCAGTACCAGAACATCTTCCGCCGGTGCTGTGAGGCGAAGGGGATCGAGTTCAACCCGGCCGGCGTTCGGTACGTGTTCGAACGATTCTACGGCCGGTTCGGCATCTCCCCGCGGTGCTGCCATCCGCGGGACATCGTCGATCACCTGTGCGACGTGGCGCGATTCCTGGACCGGGCCCCGGTGCTGACGGCGGAGCTGCTGGATCGGGCCTGCGAGTCGTACTTCCTGGACATGCCGGACCCGCTGGGTCCCTGACCGGGAGGTCGATCCGATCGACGCGGTAGGCCGCCGCGGGCTGTCGATGGTCCGGATCCTGCATCATAGGGGTCCGGACATGTGCCGGCACGTACACCTGCGCCTGGGAGGGCTCCTGGCCCTCCTGTTGGGACTCGCAGGACCCT
>CAZCZH010000017.1:269-19767 GCA_964502985.1 uncultured Gemmatimonadales bacterium | reverse complement strand
ACCGCGTTTTCCGCGTCTGGACGGCGCTTCCCGCGTTCGCGGAGGTCCTCCTGGGATGGGCCACCGGGGCGCCTCGCGACGCCGTTCCGAAGCCCCGGCGCGAGGTTTGCACACCGGGGGGATGGTTCACCGAGAACCACCATTGCATACCGCATGATGGGGACGCGGGCCGATCGAAGCCCGCTCGAACGAGGGGAGGCCGCATGACCGTACGACGCGAGGAGATCGATCGCTGCCGTCCATTGGCAGATCTTCCACAAGCCGCCAAGGACGCGCTGTCCGCCGAGGCGCGGGTGGTCGAGTTCCGGCGCAACGAGCGCCTGATCCCGATGGGCGAGCCCCCGCACCGCCTGCTGATCCTCACCGAGGGGCTCGTCAAGCTGGTCGGGATCTCGGCCAACGCGCACGAGCGGATCCTGTTCCTGTATCGTCCCGGCGACATCGTCGGCCCGACCGTCCTGCTGGACAACTTCCGGAACGAGTACGAGGCGACGGCGATGAGCGCCGTCCAGGCGCTGTCGATCACGCGCCGGCACCTGCTGATCATCGGTCGGACGCATCCGCAGGTCATCCTGTGCCTGGCGCGCGAAGTATCGCGGCTGTTGAGCGGAATGACGCGCCGCATGATGAGCGCCACGTCGGCGGAGGTGCCGGTCCGTCTGAGCCAGCTGCTGATCGAGTTCGCCGGACCCCACGGCCGGGCCGACGACCTCGTGCCGCTCGACTATCCGCTGACGCACGAGGAGATGGCCCAGATCGTCGGCGCCAGCCGGCCGCACACCTCGACGGTCCTGCGCGACCTGGAGGAGCTGGGCGCCGTCCAGCGACGCAGCGCACGCGGGCTATTGGTCAGGCCGGACCGCCTCGAGCGGATCCTCGACCACGGCGAGTTGCGCGGCCTCGAGTTCGCCGATCGGATCGACTCGCCCGGCGTCCCCACGCTGGGCGCGGCCTGATCCGGAGCGGGCGTTCACCGGTATCTCTATCCAGATAGAGTGACGCGCGCGAGCCGTTCGAAGTAGACTTTCAAGAACGGTATGGTCGATCCTCACCTCTTCGAAGTCAGCCCCGGGCTGCGCGAGCTCGACGCCGAGGTTCGCGAGGCGCTCGCCGAGAGCGCTCGCGAGACGACGTTCGCGGCCGGAGAGCGCCTCGTGCCGCTGCTCCACCCGCCCGAGCGGATCCTCGTCCTCGTCGAGGGGCTGGCCAAGCTGGTCGGCGTCTCGGCCAACGGGATCGAGCGCATCATCTACGTGTTCCGCCCGGGAGAAGTCACCGGCTCGCGGATCCTCCTCGAGGAGAGCCCGGAGGCGCCGTACGAGATCATCGCCATGCAGGCGGTGCGCGCAGTGGCGATCGGAAAGCGGGAGTTCCTGCGGGTCGGCGAGCGCCACCCCGAGGTGCTGATCGCCGTGACCCGCGAGTTCTCGCGCCGCCTGAACCAGCTCACCGCGCGCATGCTGGCGGCCATGTCGACCGAGGTGCCGGTCCGGCTCAGCCGGCTTCTGCTCGACTTCGCCGATGGAAGGAAGTCGAAAGCCGGCATGGTGCCCCTGACCTACCCCCTGACGCACGAGGCGATGGCGCAGATCATCGGCGCCAGCCGGCCCCACACGTCGACCGTCCTGCGCGACCTCGAGGAGATCGGCGCCGTGCAGCGCCGCAGCGCGGACGGCCTGCTCGTGCATCCCGACGCGTTGGAGCGCATCGTGCGCGACGGGCAAGTCAGCGACCAGCGGGCCGAGGCCTGACGATGCGGTCCCGTCAGGACGGCCAGAACCGCGGGATGCAGATCGACGCGGTGATCAGGAGGATCAGGTTGAGCGGCCCCCCCACGCGGACGTAGTCCGAAAAGCGGTATCCCCCCGGCCCGTAGATCAGGGTGTTCGTCTGGTACCCGACCGGCGTCATGAACTCGGCCGAGGCCCCGAACATGACGGCCACGACGAGCGCGTACGGGTTCATCCCCAGCTCGGTCGCCGTGAGCAGCGCGATGGGCGTCAGAACGACCGCCGTCGCGTTGTTCGACATGACCGACGTCATGAGGGACGTCACCAGGTAGAAGGCGGCCACGACCGCCGTCGGACCGTACGGGCCGACCGTGTCCCCGACGACGTGACCGACCCACTCGGCGGCGCCCGTCTTGTCCATGGCGATCCCCAGCGGGATCACCCCGGCCAGCATGAACACGACCATCCAGTCCAGATCCTCGTAGACCTCCTCCAGCCGGACGCATCCGCTGAACACCATCAGCAGCACCCCGCCCAGCGCGGCCGGCAGGATGGGGACGACTTCGAGGCCGGCGAGGACGACCACGGCGCCCAGGATGCCGACCGCGACCAGGGCCCGGGGACGGGCCGCGCGCGGCGGCAGCACCTCCCCCAGGGGGACGAACCCGTCCTCGTCGGCCAGGGCCTCGAGCGTGGCCGCCGTCCCGTTCACGAGGAGCAGGTCGCCGGGCTCGACCCGGACCTCCGCCAGGCGTTCGTGGCGCGTCTCGCCGTGGTGCTGGATCGCCAGGACGGTGCAGTCGTAGCGCTGCTGGAAACGCACCTCGCGCAGCGTGCGCCCGACGAGCGGGCAGGCGGGGGCCACGAGGAGCTCGGCCAGCCGCGCCTCTCCAGACAGGAAGTCCACGGCGCCGCGCTCGGCCGGCGTCTCGAGACGCTCCTTCTCGGCCAGGCGCAGGAGCGCCTCCGAGTCCCCCTGGGCGTAGAGCACGTCGCCGGCCGTCACTCGCCGATTGGCGACCGGCCCCCACAGGCGTCGCCCGGCACGGAACATCCCGACGATCGAGACCCCGTACTCCTCGCCCCAGCGGACGTCGAGAAACATGCGTCCCAGCGACGGAGTCTGAGGAGTGACGCGCAGCTCGGTCAGGAACTTGCGCACCTCGTACTTGCCCGTCAGGTCGGCCTGTCCGCTCCTGCGGGGCAGCAGAGCCCGGCCCACGGTGAACAGGTAGGCGAACCCGACAGCCAGATAGACCAGGCCGAGCGGGGCGATGGAGAACATCGTCAAGTGCTCGAGCCCGCGATTTCGGGCCAGGCCGTACACGACGAGGTTGGTCGAGGTGCCGATGAGCGTGACGGTCCCGCCCAGGATGGCGCAGTAGGACAGCGGGATCAGATACAGCGAGGGCGGCTCGCCGGCATCCAGCGCCATGGCCATGAACACGGGCAGGAAGACGACTACGACGGGCGTGTTGTTGAGGAACCCGGAGATCGTCGCCACCAGGGCGCACAGGATCACGAGGCGCATCCGCGGCCCGCCCGGCAGCGACGTGCGGGCCCACCGGCCGATGGCCGCCACGGCGCCCGTCTTGATCAGGCCCAGCGACAGGACGAGCATGCAGGCGACCGTCACCGTGGCCTCGTTGCTGAGCCCCGCGACGGCCTCCTGTGGTGTCAGGATCCCGATCGCCAGGAAGACGACCGGGATGGCCAGAGCCACCTGGTCGACGGGGTAGCGCTCGCTGACGAACAGCACCAGCGCGGCCGCGACGATCGCGAACACGACGGCGATCTCCCAGGTCATGGCGTCTCCGGGCGAAGAGGGCCGGGAATATAGCGCCCGCGAAAGCACCTCGTCCTTGAACGCGCGCCCCGTCGGTCGTACTGTCAGGATCGTGCCCGAGCACTCCCACGATCGCGCCGCGCCCGGCGAGCCGGACGACGGGTTCGTCACCGGCGAGCCCGTGCCCGGGTTCCCGATTCGCTTCCGCTGGCACACCGGCGTCTGGCGAGCCCTGTTCGACAAGCAGATCGCGCTCCTCGAGCGCGACATCGCCCGGGCGCGGGCCGAGGACTTCCTTCTCGTGTTCCAGAGCTCGCCCCTGTCGGGCCGCGGCGGCGGCCACTACTCGACCAACGTCGAGATCGCCGACCACACCGCGCGCCGCCTGGGCGAGGAATGGGGCCACCGGTTCTGGATCCTGAACCCGGCGCGCTACCAGATGGAGTCCAGGGAGGGGACCGGCCTGATGGTGCGCCACGCGGCGGAGCTGTCACGCGAGACGGGGGACGAGATCGACGTCGAGCGCCTGTTCCGCGAATCGCCGCCGGTGGGCGGAGACTATATGCGCATGTGGACCCGGATCCTCGTCGAGGACGGCGACGGGGACCTGGGCCGGCGCTGGGACGCTATGTACTTCATCGGCCCGGCCGACGCGCGCGACTTCTTCGCCGAGAGCGGCAGCGGCACCTGGAGCGCCGGAGTCGAGGACTACTTCGCCCGGCAGATCACCATGAACCGTGAGTTCCACGACACGTTCACGCCCCCCTTCGACGGGCCGGACGGCGAGCGTCTCGAGGGGGACGAGGAGCGCGCCGAGTGGGCCCGCCGCCGCCACGCGTTCCTGCGCTACTACACGCTGCGCGCGGGGGTCGTGTTCAGCCTCGGGAGCCACGACGAGTGGAACATCTGGCGCCTGCTGAACGAGCGCCGTCGGGCGCAGGGACGGGAGGCGCTGGGTGACCAGATCGCGGGATTCTTCGAGGGCCGCCAGCTGGATCCGGCGGCCGTCGCGGCCCCGGTGCCCCCGGGCTACGCCGCGGACGCCGACGCCAACCGCTAGCCGGGCCTCGACGGGCTCACGACGGCCACAGCACGGGGATGAAGAACGCCGCCACCGCCAGGAGCAGCAGGTTGAGCGGGGCTCCCACTCGCAGGAAGTCGGCGAAGCGGTATCCGCCGGGGCCGTACACGAGCGTGTTGGTCTGATAGCCGATCGGCGTCATGAACGACGCCGAGGCCCCGAACATGACGGCCACGAGGAGGGCCGTCGGATTCATGTCTAGCTCGACGGCCGACAGGATCGCGATCGGCGTCAGCACGACGGCCGTCGCGTTGTTCGACATGGCGTTGGTCAACAGCGAGGTCAGCAGATAGAACGCCGCCACGACGGCCACCGGCCCGTACGGTCCCACGGCGCTCGAGACATGGCTCGCGAGCCACGCCGCCGCGCCCGTCTTCTCCATCGCCGTCCCCAGGGGAATCACCCCGGCCAGGAGCAGGATGACCATCCAGTCGAGGTCCTCGTAGGCCTCCTCCAGCCGGACGCAGCGCGTGAACAGCATCAGGGTGACGCCGATCAGGGCGGCGGGGAGGACGGGCATCAGCCCGACGCCGGCCACGAGCACGACGGCGGCCAGGATGCCGACCGCCACGAGGGCCCGTGGTCGCGCGCGGAACGGCGTCTGTATCGCGCTGACTGGAACGAACCCGGGCTCGTCGACGAGCGCCTCGAGGGCTCGCGGCGCGCCGAAGACGAGGAGCAGGTCGCCGGCCTCGAGCCGCGCCTCGCTGGGCGGCGTGCGCGAATGCTTGACGAGGGTCTGGAGCGCCAGGACCGTGACGTTGTAGCGCCGCCGGAAGCGCGCCTCGCGCAGGGTCGAGCCGATGACCGGCGCCGACGGTCCGACCAGCACCTCGGCCAGCTGGCGTCCCTCGTCCTCGGCGAGGCCTCCAGCCGGTCCGGTGACCGGGTTCTCGAGGTCCTCCTTGATGACGAGCCACAACAGGTCCTCGTGATGGCCCTGGACGACGAGCGTGTCGCCGGCCTCGACCCGCGTCTCCGGCGCGCTCGTCCAGCCGGAGCGGTCGGGCGCGCGCACCCCGAGGACCTCCGTCCCGTACTCTCCCTTCCAGTTCAGCGACTCGAGCTCGCGCCCGACGACCGGCGCGCCGGCCGGGACGCGGATCTCGGCCACGTAGGTCCGGACCTCGTACTTGCCGGTGACGTCGGGCTCGCCGGTCCGTCGGGGCATGAGCGCGCGCCCGACGGTGAACAGGTAGGCGAAGCCGACCCCCAGGAACAGCAGCCCGAGGGGGGCGATCGAAAACATCGACAGCGACTCGAGCCCGTGCTCGCGGGCCACGCCGTACACGATGAGGTTGGTCGACGTTCCGATCAGCGTCACCGTGCCGCCCAGGATGGCGGCGAACGACAGCGGGATCAGGTACAGCGACGGCGGCTCGTCGTGGGCCTGAGCGACGGCCAGGAACACGGGCAGGAACACGACCACGACGGGCGTGTTGTTGAGGAACGGCGAGATCGCGGCGGCGATCGCGCACAGGACGAAGACCCGCCGGCGCGGGCCTCCCATCTCGGCCCGACGAGCCCACCGCGCGATGGCGTCCACGGCCCCCGTCTTGACCAGTCCCAGCGACAGGACGAGCATCGCGGCCACCGTCACCGTGGCCTGGTTGCTGAACCCCGAGATCGCCTCGTCGGGAGAGAGGATCCCCGCCACAAGCAGGACGACGGGGATCGCCAGGGCGACCTGGTCGACGCGAAACCGCTCGATCGCGAACAGGACGAACGCCGCCCCGATGACGGCGAACACGAAGGCCATCTCCCACGTCACGGCCGGCGCAGCTCGATCGTCTGAACAGCCAGCTTGACGCGGTTTGCCTTGGCGGCGGCGAAAGCCCGCTCCGACAACCGGGCGCGCTCGGGGATGTGCTGCCGTTCGTCGTCGAGCCAGACCTGCAGCTCGGTCCGCACCGTCGTCCCATCGACGTCCATCACCAGGACCCGTGGCGCGGGCTTCTCGAGGAACGCGGCGTCGTCGCGCACCAGGGCCAGGAGCATCTTCCGGACCCGCTCGACGTCCTCCGAGGCGTCGATGTCGATGCGCACGTCCAGCCGCAGGTGGGGGAAGTTGGTGTACGAGGCGACGGTCTGGTTGAGAACGTCGGCGTTGGGAATGGCCAGCATCTTGCCGTCCGCCGTGATGACGCGGGTCGAGCGCATCGTGACCCGGTCGACCCGCCCGTAGTGCCCGCCGACCTCGATCAGATCGCCAATGACGAACGGTCTATCCCAGAAGATGAAGATTCCCGAGATGATATTGGCCAGGGCGTCCCTGGCGGCGAAGCCGATCGTCAACCCCAGGACCCCCAGGCTGGTCACCAGCGACGCCGGGTTGACGCCCAGCTCGCCGAGGGCCGCCACGACGCCGACGGCGAACACCGCGTACATGACGAGAGTCAGGGTGAAGCTCTGGGCCGTCAGGTCGACGCCCGCGCGGCGCAGGGCCGGCGTGAGCGCCCAGCGCAGGATCCGCCACAGCAGGTAGAACGCGGCGAACGTGAGGAGCGCCGCGACGAGCCCGATGAGGAACTCCGCGAGGCGCTCGCCGACCATCGACGGGTCGAAGTTGTCCGCCAGCCGATCGGTGACCTGGCCGATGAAGTCGCGCACGGGCCAGACGATGGAGGTCGCGGCTCGGGAGGGCAAGCGCGCGGCGCGTCCTAGCGCCCGGCGGGGCCCGACGTATCTTCTCGACCGTGGCCCATGACACCCGCGCCGGGACCGCGGGGGACGTCCGCCGAGGGCGACTCCGCGCGCTGACCGCGGAGCTCCGCGCGCTCGAGGCGCGGCTGCGCGAAGGCGGCGGCGAGCGCCGCATCCAGCGCCAGCACGACCAGGGGAAGCTGACGGCCCGCGAGCGGGTCGAGCTGCTTCAGGATCCGGGCAGCGGCTTCCTCGAGATCGGGCTCCTCGTGGCCTACGACCGCTACGACGGAGAGGCCCCGGGAGCGGGCGTCGTGACGGGCGTGGCCCGGGTCGAGGGGCGGCCGGTGGTCGTCGTGGCCAACGACGCCACGGTGAAGGCCGGATCGTGGTGGCCAGAGACGATCACCAAGATCCTGCGCGCCCAGGAGCTCGCCATGCGCAGCCGGGTGCCGATCGTGTATCTGGTCGACTCGGCCGGCGTCAACCTGCCGTACCAGGGCGGCGTGTTCCCCGGACAGTACGGGGCGGCGCGCATCTTCTACTACAACTCGCTCATGCGGCGCTACCTCCGGGTGCCCCAGATCGCCGCGGTCATGGGGCCGTGCATCGCCGGCGGGGCTTACCTGCCGGCCCTCTCGGACGTCATCCTGATGGTCGAGGGGACGAGCTTCATGGGGCTCGGCGGTCCGAACCTCGTCAAGGGCGCGACCGGCCAGACGGTCGACGCCGAGGAGCTGGGGGGCGCGCGGATCCACACCGAGGTCAGTGGAGTCGCCCACTACCGGGTCGCCGACGACCCGGCGTGCGTCGCCGAGATCCGGCGCCTGGTCGCCGAGCTGCCCTACGAGCCCCCCCCGGCCGAGCGCGACTGGACTGCGATCCCGGCTCGCGAGCCGGGGGAGCTGTACGACCTTCTGCCCGCGGACCACCGCCAGCCGTACGACATGCACGAAGTGCTGGGGTGCGTCCTCGACGGCGGGCCCTGGGACGAGTTCCAGGCCGAGCGCGCCCCCGAGATGATCTGCCTGACGGGTCGCATCCAGGGGCTCCGCGTGGGGGTCATCGCCAACGCCCGCGGGATGTTCCAGGGCGACGACAGTCCGCCGCGCTTCGGCGGCATCGTGTACACCGAGTCGGCCCAGAAGGTGAGCTACTTCCTGGAGACGCTGACCCGGCACCGCGTGCCGATGCTGTTCGTCCAGGACGTGTCGGGGTTCATGGTCGGCACGGAGGCCGAGCACAGCGGAATCATCCGCGCCGGCGCGGAGTTCGTCGAGGCGATGGCCACGGCCACCGTGCCGAAGCTCGTCCTGACCATCAATCACGCCTCGGGCGCCGGCTACTACGCGATGGCCGGGCAGGGCTTCGACCCGGACTTCCTGTTCACGTTGCCCACCGGGAGGATGGGCGTTATGGAGGGCGAGAGCGCCGTGCGCGCCCTGTTCGGCCCCGAGCTGGACCGCCTGCGCGAGGAGGGCCGCCAGCCGGACGCCGAGCTCGAAGGGCGGCTGGACGCCGTCCGCGAAGATTACGAGCGTCAGCTCGACGCGCGCTACGCGGCGGCGCGGGGGTTCGTCGACGCCGTCCTGGCGCCGGAGGGCGTCCGCGAGGGGCTGGGCTTCGCCCTGTGGACGGCGCTCCACAATCCCGGCCCGCACCTCGGGCCGTATGTCCTGCCGCGGGCCGACGAGTACCCGTGAGGCGCCTGCTGGCGTGGACCCTGGCGTTTCTGCTCGTGGTCGCCGTGGTGGCCGTCGTCCTGGGCGGGTTCCTGTGGCCGCGGCCCCAGTTCCGCCGCGGGCCGTGGCACGGGGGTGGCGCGCCCCCGGCCGACACGAGCGGGTTGCTGCCCGACGGAGGTGGGCCACCCTGAGCCTGGGAATGGATCACCCGGCGCCGGCGTCCTCGTGAGCGAGCCCGTGCCCGCCACCGAATCCACCCCGACCGAGTCCACCCCGCCCTGGCGGGTACGTTTCGTCCAGCCGCTGACGATCCGCCTCACGCACTGGCTGAATGCCCTCGTCCTGGCCGGGATGGTGGCCAGCGGGCTTCAGGTCTTCGGCGCCTACCCGGCGTTCGCCGAGCGCGGGCGCGACTTCTGCTGCTGGCCGTGGCCCGGGTTCCGCTTCCCCGAGGCGGTGCGTCTCGGCGGCTGGCTGGGCGGGGGGCTCAAGTGGCACCTGTTCCTGATGTGGTTCTTCGTCCTGGACGGGGTGGTCTACGTCGCCTTCCAGGTGGCGAGCGGCGAGTGGCGGCGGCGGGTGTTCCGCCCGCGCGACGTGCGCGGCGCATGGCACATGGCGCTGTACTACCTGCGCCTGCGCCGCGACAAGCCGCACTACGAGATATACAATGGTCTCCAGAAGGCGGCCTACAGCGGGACGATCGCCCTCGGCGCGCTGGCCGTGGCGACCGGGTTCGCCCTGTGGAAGCCGGTCTCGTTGCCGCTGTTGGCGACGGCGTTCGGCGGCTACGCCTGGACGCGCTTCTGGCACTTCCTCGTCGTGTGGGGCTTCGTCGCGTTCCTCGTCGTCCATCTGATCATGACGCTGGTCGTCGACCGCGAAGCGACGCGCTCGATGATCGTCGGTCCGTACCGGGAGCGAATCGATGATTGAGGCGCGGCCACCGGACGAACGGGTCGAGCCGCCGGACGACGGTCTCGAACGGCGCGCCTTCCTGAGGCTCGCCGGCACCGGGGTGGGCGGGCTCCTGGCGGCCGGCTGCGGCTGGCAGGGCGGCCCGCTGAAGGGGCTGCTGTACGCGTGGGAGCGGCCCAACGAGTGGCTCCAGCGACTCCTCGTGCCGCCCGTGCGTCACGCGAAGATCCAACCGCCCGGGACGGAGACCCCCACGGGCGCCTTCCCGCGCTACTTCATCAGCCCGACCGTGCCGACCGTCGACCGACGGGCATGGCGCCTCGAGGTCGGCGGCAATGTCGCCCGGCCGCGCTCGTTCTCGCTCGAGGACCTTCTCGGGATGACGCAGACGGCGCTCCGGCTCCGGCACTACTGCATCGAAGGCTGGACGGCCGTCGCCACGTGGCACGGCGTGCGTCTCGCCGACATCGCCCGGGTCGTGGGCGCAGATCCGCGCGCCGGGTACGTCGAGTTCCACTCGTTCGACAGCGGCTACTGGTCGAGCTGGGACAGGGAGAGCGCGCTCCATCCCCAGACCCTGATCGCGTTCGGCGTCAACGGGCGCCTGCTGACGGCGGGCCACGGCGCGCCGGCCCGGCTGTACTCGAACCTCAAGTACGGCTACAAGAGCGTGAAGTACCTGAACCGGATCCGGTTCCTGTCGCGGCGGACGGGCGGCTACTGGGAGGATCGGGGGTACGACTGGTACGCGGGTCTGTAGCCGGACGGCCTCTCGCCCTCAGAACATGGCCTCCGGGTAGAGCCGGGGCGCGCCCCCCTGATACAGCCGCCAGTAGGCGCCCGCCAGGTGGCGCGAGTCGACGTCCAGCTTCTCCAGGATGTTGTGGACGTGAGTTTTGACCGTCCCCTCGGTGATCCCGAGCCGCTCCGCGATCTGGCCGTTCCGGTAGCCCTCTCCGAGCAGGTGGACGATCTCGCGCTCGCGCGACGTGAGGCCCTCGCATCGCCCGGGGTCGATGCTCTCGTCCTCGACCATCTGGCTCAGGGTCTGCAATCGCCGGAGCATGCGGTGGGCGATCTCTGGCGCGAGCCACGCTTCCCGCCGGGTGACCCGACCGACCGTCGACGCCAGCTCGTCGCGCGACGCCTTTCGCGAGACGAATGCCGTCGCGCCCGCCTCGTAGTACTCGATCGGTCCGATCGAATCGGTCAGCGCGACGACGACGATCTCCAGGTCGGGGCTGAGCGCGTGGGCCTTCCTCACGAGGCGCAGCGACGGCACCGGCGAGTTCGTCTCCTGGACGACGAGCAGCGAGCACTCACGGCACTCGGCGAGGGCCTGTTCCTCGGACGTCGCGTTGACCGTCTCCAGGCCGAACTCCGAGACCAGCAGGTCGGCGTGCACCGCGGACTCCAGGTCCGACGAGGTGAAGATGCAGGCCCGATCGAGTCGTTCGGCGGGAGAGGGGGAGTGGGCGGGGCGATGGTTCATCGGCGTGCCTCCATGCGAGAACCCCAGGGGGCAGCCGAAGAAATCAGCCAGAACTTTATTTGTCCACCCGGAAACGGCAGTATCTTGGAATAATATACGTCCTCGGCCTCGGCATTGCGAGGGACGAGCCGAAGCCTCGATCCGGGACGTCACCCCGTTCGCCCGTTAGCTTTCCTCGCTATGCCTCTCATCGCTCGCCGTCCCGCCGCGTGACGCGGTCCCTGCGCATCGCCTGTGGCCAGGGGTTCTGGGGGGACCGCCTCGACGCTCCCGTCGAGCAGGTCCGCCGCGGCCCGATCGACGTCCTGATGCTCGACTACCTGGCCGAGGTCACGATGTCGATCCTGCAGAAGCAGAAGGCGCGCGACCCGTCACAGGGCTACGCGCGGGACTTCGTGCCGCTGCTCGAGGAGATCTTCCCGGACCTCGTCGAGAAGGACGTGCGCGTCGTGTCGAACGCCGGGGGGGTCAACGTCGCGAGCTGTCGCGAGGGACTCCTCGAGGCGGCCCGCGCGGCGGGGCTGACGGGGAAGGTCCGGGTCGCCTCGGTGACCGGGGACGACCTGCTGGAGCGATTGGACGATCTGATCGCCCGCGGCCATCGGCTGGAGAACCTCGACGACGGGCGCCCGCTCGAGGACGTCCTCGAGCGGGTCGAGAGCGCCAACGCGTACATCGGCGCGGCGCCGATCGTCGAGGCGCTGGGGCGTGGGGCGCGGGTGGTCGTCACCGGCCGTTCGACCGACACCGCCTTGACCTACGCCCCCATGATCCACGCCTTCGGCTGGGCGTGGGACGACTGGGAGCGGATCGCCCACGGCATAGTGGCCGGTCACATCAACGAGTGCGGCGCCCAGGCCACGGGCGGCAACTGCCTCGTCGACTGGCAGTCGATCCCGGATCTGGCCGACATCGGCTATCCGATCATCGAGGCCACGCCGGAGGGCCCGTTCGTCGTGACGAAGCACGCCGGGACGGGGGGGCGAGTCGATCCGGAGGTCGTCAAGGAGCAGATCGTGTACGAGATGGGCGATCCCCGGCGCTACGTCACGCCCGACGGAGTGGCCGACTTCACCACCATCCGGTTGTCCGCCGACGGACCCGACCGGGTCCGGGTGAGTGGAGTGAACGGGGGGCCGCGGACCGAGCAGCTCAAGGTGTCGATCAGCTACCGGGCGGGCTACAAGGCCGTCGGCACGCTGGTCTACGCCTGGCCCGACGCCGTCGCCAAGGCCCGCCGGGCGGACCAGGTCCTGCGCCGGCGGCTGGAGCGGCTGGGGCTCTCGTTCGACGAGATCCGGACCGAGTTCGTGGGGTGGAACGCGACCCACGGGGGGTTGGCCGGGCCCCCGCCGCCGGACCTCCCCGAGGTCGAGCTGCGGGTCGCCGTGATCGCCGCCGAGCGAGCCCCGGTCGAGCGCTTCACGCGCGAGATCGCGCCGCTCGTCCTGTCGGGCCCGCCCGGCGTGACGGGCTTCGCCGGCGGCCGTCCGCGGGTCCAGGAGGTCGTCGCCTACTGGCCCGCGCTCCTCGACCGCGGCGAGGTGGAGCCGGGGCTCCAGGTGGAGGTCGTCGAGGCCTAGGCCGGGGCCACGTTCTGGTTCACGCGGAATACGTTCTGCGGGTCGACCTTCCGCTTCAGCGCCACCAGCCGGTCCCAGTTCGCCTCGTATCCCTCCCGCTCGTGGCCCTCGCCCTCGCTGATGAAGTTGACGTAGCAGCCCTGCATGGCGTGGGGCCGCATGGCGTCGTACATCGCGCGCGTCCAGGCCAGGCACGCCTCGTCGTCGGCCGGATCCTTCCACTGGGTGTGGGAGTTCATCAGCCAGGCCGCGTCGCGGTGCGGGTAGGCGGTCGAGTCCTCCGGCACGCGCGAGATCGCGCCCCCCAGCTGGGCCAGCGGGATCTCCGTCATCGGCGACGGGAGAGCGGACGCGGCGTCGACGGCGAGGTCGATGACCTCGTCGGTCAGCCCCTCGAAGTTCAGGCTCTTCCAGTAGTTCCGCGAGCCGTGCGGGTTGAGCCCGTCGAACGCCTGCTGGAAGCCGGCGTACGGATGGGGCCCGATGGCGTCGGCGTGGGGATCGCCGAACGCGCGCAGCGGGGCCAGCAGCTTCTCCCCCCCGGCCATGTCGCCGGCGTGGCACGTGGCCACGACCAGCACGTCCGTCCCGTGGACGTCCTCGTCGAGGAACGGCAGGGGCGGGGCCTTCCGCAGGACGGCCCACGTCGTCAGCTCGTCGGGCGCCCCGGCGTTGAAGTCGCGCAGGTTGCGCAAAACGTCGCGGGCCTGATCGTGAGGGTACACGATGACCCCCGACAGGACGTCGGGGCCCACCGGGTGCAGGCGGAAGTCGAACGCCGTGACCACGCCGAAGTTCCCGCCCCCTCCGCGCAGCCCCCAGAACAGCTCCGGGTTCTCGTCGGCGCTCGCCCGGACCCGCTCGCCGTCGGCAGTGACGACGTCGGCGCCGAGCAGGTTGTCGATCGTCAGTCCGTACTTGCGGCTCAGCCAGCCGAACCCGCCGCCCAGGGTCAGCCCGGCGATCCCCGTCGTCGAGTTGTAGCCCACGGGAGTCGCCAGGCCGTGCTCCTGGGTCGCAGCGTCGAGCTCCTGGAGCAGGACGCCCGGCTCGACCCGCGCCGTCCGGCTCTCGGGATCGACCCTGATGTCCTTCATGCCGGACAGGTCGATCATCAGGCCACCGTCGCAGACGGCCTTGCCAGCGATGTTGTGGCCGCCGCCGCGGACGGCGAGAAGCAGGTCGTGCTCGCGGGCGAAGCGCACCGCCTCGGCCACGCTGTTCGCGTCGGCACAGCGCGCGATCAGCGCGGGGCGGCGGTCGATCATCGCGTTCCACAACGTGCGCGCCTCGTCATAGCCGGCGTCGCCGTCCCGCAGGACGGGGCCGTCGAGGCGCTCGTCGAAGGCGTCGATCCGGGTCCCGGAGACGGTCGTCCGGCCGCCGTCCAGGGTGGTGCAGGTCACATCAGCCATCGAATTCCTCCGCTCGGGATGGTGGAGAGTCTCCGCCTCTCATCTTGACGCCCGACGGTGTTCGGGGCAAGCCGCCGCGTCGCGAGGTCCGCGGGGATGCCGGCCGTGGGCCAAGCCATTAGCCTTTGGCCCGATGGCGGAGGCACCCCCGATCGCGCGCCGCGTGCGACTGCTCGACCTGGCCCACGCCCGTTCCGGCGACAAGGGCGACACGGCCAACGTCGGCGTCATCGCGTACACGCCCGAGGCGTACGCCTGGTTGAAGGAGCGTTTGACCACGGATGTGGTCGAGCGTCACTTCGAGGGTTTGATCGGTGGCCCCGTCGAGCGCTACGAGCTGGACAATCTGGGCGCGCTCAACTTCCTGCTCCACGGCGCGCTGGGAGGCGGCGGCACGATGAGCCTGATGACGGATGCCCAGGGCAAGGTGTTCTCGAGCGCGCTGTTGCGCCTCGAGCTGGACGACGTCCCGGACGACGTGCTGGCGTCGCTCGAGGCCCGGTGAGCGAGCGCGTGCGCCTGGCCGTCGACGACGACGGCATCGCGACCGTCACGCTGGACCGGGCCGACAAGCGCAACGCCCTCGATCCGGCGATGATCGCCGAGCTCGAGGAGGCGTTCGCCGCCGCCGAGGCCGACCCGCGGGTGCGGGTGGTCGTGCTCCAGGCCGAGGGCAAGGACTTCTGCGCCGGGGCCGACCTGGCGCACATCGAGTCGACGGTGACGATGGACCGCGACGAGCTGGTCGCTGACGCGCGTCGGCTGGGCGAGCTGTTCGTCCGCATGCGGCGCCTGCCCAAGCCGATCGTGGCCGCCGTCCACGGCAACGC
Organism: uncultured Gemmatimonadales bacterium; assembly: GCA_964502985.1. GTDB lineage: Bacteria > Gemmatimonadota > Gemmatimonadetes > JACCXV01 > JAHWKZ01 > CAZCZH01. The sequence goes on along the minus strand of CAZCZH010000017.1, from coordinate 4,604 downwards.
GCTGGCCGGGGGGGCCGGCCTGGCGGGCGCCTGCGACGTCGTCCTGGCGGCCGACGACGCCGTGTTCGGCTACCCGGAGGTGCACATCGGGTTCGTCCCGGCGATGGTCCTGACGATGCTCGTCCGGGCGGTCGGCGAGAAGCGCGCGTTCGAGCTGGTGGCGACGGGCCGACGGGTCGACGCGGCGGAAGCGCGCGAGCTGGGGCTTGTCATCCGGGTCCATTCTCGCCATACGTTCCGGGACGACGTCCGGGCGTTCGCGCTCGAGCTGGCCCAGCGGCCGGCCAGCGCGATCGCGCTGTCGAAGGAATTGCTGTACGAACTCGACGAGCTGACGTTCGCCGAGGGGATCGCGCGCGGCGCCGAAGTCAACGCCGAGGCGCGCCAGACCGACGCCTGTCGCGCTGGAGTGCAGGCGTTTCTCGATCGGAGGCAACGGCGGGAGGCGTGACGTCCCGCCCCACTTGCACCCCAACGCAGGAGAGACGATGGCGGAGGAGAAGAAGAAGAAGAAGAGAGGGTCGAACCCGGCTTTCATGAAGCCCATGCAGCCCGACGCGGCCCTGGCCAAGGTCGTGGGCTCCAACCCGATGCCTCGCACCGAGATCACCAAGAAGGTGTGGGACTACATCAAGAAGCGGAACTTGCAGGATCCCGCCAACAAGCGGAACATCGTCGCGGACGAGAACCTGCGCGCGGTGTTCAACGGCCAGTCCAAGGTGAGCATGTTCGAGATGACCAAGCTCGTCAACAGCCACCTGAAGGACCCGCACTAGCCCTCTCCATCCCCGCGTCCCACGGGAGGCCCGCCGCGCGCACCGGCGGGCCTCTCGTTTGTGGTGCTCCGGCGCGCGTCGAGAACCTCCGTACCATGACCGCAGGCCAAATGTCGGTATCTTGTGCGGATGGAGAAGGCCGTCGTCCTGGGGGTGGGCCGGGTCGGCTCCCTGATCGCGCGCACGCTGTCGGGGGACGGGCTCGCGGTGCGGGCGGTCGATGCGCGGGCCGAGAGCCTCGCGGCGTTCGAGCCGGGGATCGAGACCCGGGTCGCCGACCTGACCGATCCCCGAGAGTTCGATCGCGCTGTGAGCGGGGCGAACGTCGCGGTTTTGGCGGTTCCGGGCTTCCTCGGCTTCGACCTGCTCGAGAGGATCGTCGGTCTCGGCATCCCCGCCGTGGACATCTCGTTCCTGCCCGAGAACGCGCTGGCGCTCGACGAGCCCGCGCGACGGAGCGGTGCCCGGGTCGTCGTCGACTGCGGAGTCGCGCCCGGCCTCTCGAACCTGATGGTCGGAGTCTCCGTCGCCACGCTCGATTCCGTCGAGGAGGTTCGGATCCTGGTCGGGGGCCTGCCAGAGGAGCGCGACGGCGGGTGGGACTACCGGGCGGTCTTCTCCCCCGCCGACGTGATCGAGGAGTACGTGCGGCCGTGCCGCATGCGGCTGAGCGGCAACGACGTCGTGGTGCCCGCGCTGACCGACGTCGAGCGGCTCGACTTCCCGGGGATCGGGACGCTCGAGGCGTTCAACACCGACGGGCTGCGAACGCTCCTCGAAACGGTCCGCGCTCCGACGATGGTGGAGAAGACGCTCCGCTGGCCGGGCCACGCCGAGAGGGCCCGGGCCCTGCGCGACTCGGGGTTTCTCGATCTCGAGCCGGTCGAGGTCGGGAACGCGCGCGTGGTGCCGCGCGCGCTGGCCGTCGAGCTCCTGTCGCGGGAGTGGGCGCTCGGGGCGGACGAAAAGGAGTTCACGCTCCTCCGGGTCGAGGTCGCGGGGTCCCGGGACGGGAAGCCCGCGCGCGACGTCTGGACCCTCCTCGACAGGACCGAACCGGGGACAGGCGCGACGTCGATGGCGCGGACGACCGGCTTCCCCGCGGTCGCGTTGGCGAAGGCGCTGGCTGTCCCGGGCGCGGTCGAGCCCGGCGTCCATCCGCCCGAGCTGCTCGGTTCGCGACTCGTCGACGCCGTCCTCGAGGAGGTGCGGTCGAGGGGCGTCGAGATCCGCCGGTCCCAGGAGTGAGCCGTCCCCGTCCCGTCTGGGCGGGATCGTGGACAGCACACTAGGTTCGGCCCGCCCAGGAGTCAGACCTCTTACGGGAGGACGATCGCGGCCCGTGTAACCTTTCGGGTCTGGTCGAACGACCGATCCGGCGAAGGGGAAGATGAAGCGCAGCAAGGACAGTCGAGCGCGAGCCGACGGCCGGAGTCGCGTGGCGATCGAAGGGGTCGCCCCCGAGATCGACGCCGGACGCTTCCCCGCCAAGGCGATCGTCGGCGACCGGCTGACGGTCGAGGCGGACGCGTTCGCCGACGGCCACGACGCCGTTACCTGCGTCCTGCTCCATCGGCCGCCGGACGGGGACGAGTGGAGCGAGATCGCCATGGACGCCGTGGGGAACGACCGCTGGCGCGGGGCACTGCCGCTCGACCGGCTGGGTCGCCACCGCTACACGATCGAGGCCTGGACCGACCCGTTCCGCACGTGGCGCCGCGACATGCGGAAGTGGATCTCCGCCGGCAAGGACGTCGGCGTGCACCTCGAGATCGGCGCCCGCCTGGTCGAGGACGCCGCCGGCCGGGCCCGCGCGGCGGGCGAGCGGGACGACGCCCAGCGGCTGGCCGAGTGGAGCCGGGCCCTGCGCCAGGGAGCGCGCGCGGACGACGCGGGCGGGGCGCTCGACGCCGAGCTCGCGGCCCTTGCCGAGCGCTGGCCCGACCGCGAGCGCGCCACGCGCTACGATCGCGAGCTCGAGGTCGAGGTCGACCGCGAGCGGGCGCGGTTCAGCGCGTGGTACGAGATGTTCCCGCGCTCGGCGCGTGGCGACGGACGCCGCGGCGGCCTGGCCGACGTCGTGGAGCGCCTGCCGTACGTCGCCGGGATGGGCTTCGACGTCCTGTACCTGCCGCCGATCCATCCCATCGGGGAGACGCACCGCAAGGGGCCCGACAACGCCGTTCAGGCGGGGCCCGACGATCCGGGCAGCCCGTGGGCCATCGGCGGGCCCGAGGGCGGACACACGGCGCTTCACCCCGGGCTCGGGACGCTGGACGACTTCCGGCGGCTCGTCGAGGCGTCCGCCGACCACGGGCTCGAGGTCGCGCTCGACATCGCGTTCCAGTGCTCGCCGGACCACCCGTGGGTCGCCGAGCACCCGGAGTGGTTCCGGCACCGACCCGACGGCACGATCCAGCACGCCGAGAACCCGCCCAAGAAGTACGAGGACATCTACCCGCTGGACTTCGAGACCGACGACTGGCCCGCCCTGTGGGACGCGCTGAAGGGCGTGTTCGACTTCTGGCTCGGGCAGGGGGTGCGGATGTTCCGCGTCGACAACCCGCACACCAAGCCGTTCGCCTTCTGGGAGTGGGTCATCGCGGAGATCAAGGCCGAGCATCCCGACGCGATCTTCCTCGCCGAGGCATTCACCCGCCCGCGCGTCATGTACCGGCTGGCGAAGCTCGGATTCAGCCAGTCGTACACGTACTTCGCGTGGCGCAACACGGCGTGGGAGCTGCGCGAGTACATGACGGAGCTGACCCGCTCGCCGGTCAAGGACTTCTTCCGCCCCAACTTCTGGCCCAACACTCCCGACATCCTGACCGAGCACCTGCAGACCGGTGGCCGGCCGGCGTTCGTGGCGCGCCTCGTTCTGGCGGCGACCCTGTCGTCGAACTACGGGATCTACGGCCCGGCGTTCGAGCTCGGCGAGCACGAGCCGCGCGAGCCGGGCAGCGAGGAATATCGGGCCAGCGAGAAGTACGAGGTGCGAAACTGGGACCTCCAGCGGGAGGACAGCCTGCAGGACGTCATCACGCGACTGAATCGCCTGCGCCAGGCTTGCCCGGCGCTGCAGCAGACGGTCGACGTGACGTTCCATCGCGTGGACAACGACCGGCTCCTGGTCTACAGCAAGCGCGGCGCGGCGGGCGACGACGTGGTCCTGATCGTGGTCAACGTCGATCCGCATCACACCCAGGCGGGCTGGGTCGACCTCGACGTCGGGGCCCTCGGGGTGGGCGCCGACGAGGCGTATCAGGTTCACGACGCCCTGGGAGGCGGGCGGTTCCTGTGGCACGGCGCGCGCAACTTCGTCGAGCTCGTCCCGCACGTCCTTCCGGCGCACGTGTTCCGCGTCCGCCGGCGGGCCCGCACCGAGAAGGACTTCGACTACTACCTGTGAGCCCCGGGAAGGCCGTCGCCGCGCCCGCTCCGCCCGGCCTGGAGCGCGACCCCCTGTGGTACAAGGACGCCGTCGTGTACGAGCTCCACGTGCGCGCGTTCTACGACTCGGACGCCGACGGGATCGGCGACTTCGCCGGTCTCACCGAGA
>CAZCZH010000017.1:0-259 GCA_964502985.1 uncultured Gemmatimonadales bacterium | reverse complement strand
TGGGAGTGACCGCGCTGTGGCTCTTGCCGTTCTACCCGAGCCCCCTGCGCGACGACGGCTACGACATCGCCGACTACCGCGGGATCCACCCGTCGTACGGCGCGATGAAGGACTTCAAGCGGTTCCTGGTCGAGGCTCACCGGCGGGGGCTGAGGGTCATCACCGAGCTGGTCATCAACCACACCTCCGATCAGCACGCCTGGTTCCAGCGCGCCCGTGCGGCCAAGCGCGACTCCTGGCAGCACGATTTCTATGTCTG
>CAZCZH010000016.1:0-20471 GCA_964502985.1 uncultured Gemmatimonadales bacterium | reverse complement strand
TCACGCGCGACGTCTCCGGTGAGGGAGTCCAGCAGGCCCTGCTCAAGATCCTCGAGGGTACGGTCGCTTCGGTTCCCCCGCAGGGGGGTCGCAAGCATCCACAGCAGGAGTACATCCAGGTCGACACGCGAAACATCCTGTTCGTCTGCGGCGGCGCGTTAGACGGTCTCGAGCAGATCGTACAGCGCAGGACTGACGCGCAGGTGATCGGCTTCCAGGGGGTCGCCAAGCGACTCGCGCGGGGGGAGGACGACACCAATCTGCTCGAGCAGGTCGAGCCCGAGGACCTGATCCACTACGGTCTGATCCCCGAGCTCGTGGGTCGCCTGCCCGTCGTCGCGCACCTCGACGCGCTGGACGCCGACACTCTGATCGAAATCCTGCTCAAGCCGCGCAACGCCCTCATCAAGCAGTACCAGCGACTGTTCGACATGGAGGACGTGACGCTGACGTTCCAGCAGGAGGCCATCCGGGCCATCGCCGAGCGCTCCGTCCTGCGCAAGACGGGAGCGCGCGGACTGCGCGCCGTGGTCGAGGAGACGATGCTCAACATCATGTTCGAGATCCCCTCGCGCGGCGACATCGAGGAGGTCGTCGTGACGCGCGAGACCGTCGTCGACCGCAAGCCGCCGATCTACGTGCTCAAACGCAACTCCGACGAACGACGGACGGAGGAGCGACGCACCGGACCGCGATCCAAAGCCCGCGAAGCCTGAGGATTCCGGCCGCGGATGCTCGACGTCCACGACGTCCGGCTGGCGCGCACGACCTCGGATCCCCACGACCTTCCCCGACCCGCTCGTCCCCACATCGCGTTCGTCGGCCGCTCGAACGTCGGCAAATCGTCACTGCTGAACGCCCTTTTCCGACGGCGGGGCCTGGCCCGCACCAGTCGGACGCCTGGCAAGACCCAGACGCTGAACTACTTCGCCGTCGGTGACGCGTGTTACTTCGTCGATCTTCCGGGCTACGGCTACGCCCGCGTTCCGGATCGGGTTCGCGCGACGTGGGGACCGATGGTGTCGAGCTACCTCGAGGACAATCCCCGCCTGGTGGGCGTGGTAGCCCTCGTGGACGGACGGCACGATCCCTCGGAGCTCGACCTTCGCATGGTGGAGTGGCTGGCTGCTCGCGGCCTTCCCACCCTGATCGTGCTCACGAAGGCCGACAAGGTGGCGCGCGGCGCGCGCCAGGACCGGCTCGCGCGTACCGTCTCGGCCCTCGCCGTCGACCCCGACCAGGCGGTATGGTTCTCCTCGCGCACCGGCGAGGGCCGGGACTCTGTCTTCGCGGCGCTGCGCGCGCTTCTCGAGCGGGAGGTGGCATGAGGACGATCGAACGCGCGATGGCGATGATCGCGGCGCTGGCCGTCGCGGCCTGTGCCACGACCGGCGGCGAGCGCGAAGCTTCCGAGCGCGATTCACTTCCCGCTGACTCCGCCGCTCGAATCGCCCGACCGGCGCCCGGGCCCGTCGCCCCGCCGACGGGGAGCCGTTCGAGCGGCTACCTGGGTTGGGAGGATCTTGGCGTCCGGCTGCTGGGGCGCGGCAAGGACGCCGGCCTGCGAATCGACATCACCACGCTCGACGAGGACGCTGTCGCTCTGGCGGGGGACGACGTGCGATCGTACTTCGCCGATCTCCACAGCCGGATCGGTGACGCCCTCCCACCGGGCGGGCTCGCCGAGTCGACTCCGTTCCTGGTGGCGTTCACGGGCAACGAGAAGCAGGTCCATTTCGACCCCACCCGACTGCTGATCCAGAGCGAGGGATCGACCTACTACGTGGATACGATCGTGCCGCTCGGCGCAGACTTCGACCGCCATCTCGTCGACCTGTTCCAGACGGTCTACGCGGTGTACCTGTTCGACCCCCGGATCGACCTGCTCTCGACCCTCGAGTTCCAATACGGCGAGGCAACGACGGCCGACGCCTGGCGGCGGGTCGTGGAACGGGTTCAGCGAGCCAAGACGCAGGGCAGCAGCGAGCGCCGCGGGACGCGCTGAGGGAACGTTGGGAACCGCACGCAATGTCCTGGTGACGGGTGCCAGCCGCGGCATCGGGCTGGAGTACGCGCGCCAGTGGTCGGCCGCCGGCCATTGCGTATTCGCCCTGGCGCGCGACCCGGCCGGCTCGAGCGGGCTCGTGGAGCTGGCGGAGGCACACCCGGAAGAAGTCGTCCCCGTGAGGTGCGACGTCACCGACGAGAAATCGGTCCACGCCGCCCGGGCCGCGGTCGAGGACTCCGCCGACCATCTCGATGTCGTGATCAACAACGCAGGTGCCCGCGGGTCCAGCTCGTCGATCGACGAGGTGGATCCGGATTCCGTGGGCCAGCTGATGGCGACCAATGCCGTCGGCCCGCTGCGCGTGTCCCGGGCCTTCCTGCCGCTGCTGCGGGCCGGCCACGAGCCGCGGCTGATCCACATGACCTCGCTGATGGGATCGATCGAAGATAACCGCAGCGGGGGCTCTTATCCCTATCGCATGAGCAAGGCCGCGCTCAACATGGCCAGCCGGAGCATGGCCGTCGACCTGCGGGACGAGCGAATCCTGTCCGTCGTGCTGCACCCCGGCTGGGTCCGCACGGACATGGGCGGGCCCGGGGCGCGTGTCCCGGTCGAGGAGGCCGTGGCGCAGCTGATCCAGACGATCGAAACGCTGACCCTCGACCGCTCGGGCGGCTTCTACGATCGCCGAGGCGATCCACTGCCGTGGTGAGACCGGGCCCGATCCTTTCCGAGCCCGGCGCGGTCGGCTACTGCGGGGGACTCACCAGACCGGCGGCGATGAAGTCGTCGAGCGTCGCTCCCGGATCCAGCGACGAGCCGTAGACCGTCCGCAGGATGCTCATGTCGAAGGATGTCAGGGTGGTGGCCAGTTCGTCCTCGTCGTCGACCATCAGGGAATTGTAGTCGGGATACCCGCCTCCGCTCTTGTGGATCCCGCACAGTCCGAGCAGCGAATGGCCCACGACGTCGTGGACGAAGACCCGCGCCGGATGCGACGTCGGGGAGACGACCCGCACCGAGCGAAGAACGCCCGGGGCCCTGAAATCCGCCTGCTGACAGCCGTAGTCGCCTCGACAGCCGAACTGGGTCGGGTGGTCTGTTGCGAACACGACCACCTCGTTCTCGCCCGGGACCGGATGGGGGGCCTCTGTCACCTGAAACCCAACGGCGATGGCGCCCATCGTCCCGGTCGGGACCGAGTCCAGGGCGGCGTGGATGGCCTGGCGCGCCTCCTCGGGAACCGAGGTCGAGGCGCTGATCGTGACCATCGTGCCACGCGGGAAGCCGATCCAGCGCCGTGGCGGCGGGAGATCCTCGCTGAGGTTGCAAAAGGTTCCGCCTCCGGCCAGCGGCCCCTCCCCGAAGAGCATCGTCTCCACCGAATCCTCGAGGTCGGTCACCTGGACCGTCGCCGCGGCCTCCGCGCCCTCACTCTGGGCGTGAACGAGGACCGTGCCCTCGGTCACTCCCGTGACGACTCCCGAACCGCTGACGCTGGCGATCGAGGGGTCGTCGCTCTCCCACTCGACCGGGCGATCGGGCAGCGGGTCCCCGTCGGCAGCCATCGGAATCGCGTCGATGCGCCGCGTCAGGCTCTTCAGGATGACGACGTTGTCCGGTCTGACCACGACGCGGGAAACCGCTTCGGGCTCCATGGGGCCATGGTGGCCCTTACCGCACCGGACCAGACCGATGCTGACCAGACCGAGAGTGAGAAACGAAGCCACGCGGATAGAAACACTCAGTTTCCCCATGTACCCTCTCAGATTTTTGTGCAAATATTCCGACAGGTTCCCGGATATCTCGGGCATCCGCTCTTATATGTGCAATTTTTACGCCACAGCTTCGGAAACACCTGCCGGCTCACGACAGATCGTACGCTTTGAGCTTGCGGTACAGGGTCCGTTCTCCGATCCCCAGCATCTCGGCCGCGCGGCGCCGGTTGCCCCCGACTGCCTCCAGCGTGCGGGCGATCGCCATCCGCTCGAGCTCCTCGAGCGTCATCCCGGCGGCGAACCCGGCGTCGGGCCGCTCCTCCCCCTCGTTGTCTCCAGAGTCCGCTCTTCCGGTGGATGACGCGACGACCGGCGCCACCTCGCCCCCGCTTTCCTCCGGCTCCACCTCGACGGCCCGCAGCCAGCGCACGCCGGGCACCCCGCTCTCGAGGATGTCCCGCATCTCCGCCGTGTCGCGGCGCATGGCGTCGAGCTCGCCCTTGATCTCGCGATAGAAGTAGCCCAGCAGGGCCTCGACGCGGCGTGACTCCTGTGGCTCTCCAGTCGCGTCCAGGGCGACCGGCAGCAGCCGCGCGGGATTCGCGCGATCGAAGATCTCCCGCGGCAGGTCCCGGGGGCGGATTTTGGCGCGCGGCGTGAGCACGAGCATGCTCTCCACGAAGTTCCTCAACTCGCGCACGTTCCCCGGCCAGTCGTAGTTCTGGACGATGCGCATCGCATCGTCCTCGATGCCGACGAAGCGCCGATCGTTCTCGCGACAGAACTCCTGGATGAAGTGGTGGACGAGGAGCGGGATGTCCTCGCGGCGCTCCCGCAGGGGCGGCATCCGAACGTGCAGCACGTTGAGACGATAGAACAGGTCGCGACGGAACTCCCCGGCCTCGACGGCCGCCCCGAGGTCCTTGTTGGTGGCCGCGAGGACACGCACGTCGACATGGATCGGGCTCGAGCCTCCGACACGCATGAACTCGCGCTCTTCGAGCACCCGCAGGAGCTTGACCTGGGTCGAAGCGGGCATCTCACCCACTTCGTCGAGGAACAACGTCCCTCCGTCGGCGAGCTCGAAGCGGCCCTTCCGCAGCCCCGTGGCCCCGGTAAACGCGCCCTTCTCGTGTCCGAACAGCTCGGACTCGAGCAAGGTTTCCGTCAGGGCCGCGCAGTTGACGGCGATGAACGGCTTCCCGCCCCGCGGCGACAGGTCGTGAATGGCCCGCGCGATGAGTTCTTTGCCCGTCCCGCTCTCGCCCTCGATGAGGACTGTCGAGTTGACGGGAGCGTACTGGGCAACGCGCTCCAGAACCTCCTGGATCGCCGGGGACGAACCGATGATGTGAGTCTCGTGGACCAACTGCTCACGCAAGAGCAGTCGGCGCGCCACGAGACTGAGCTCGTCGGGATCGAACGGCTTCTCCAGGACCACGTCGACGCCCGCCCGATGCAGCTTCTCGACCTGCTGCGGTTCGGCCCGGTCGGCCAGCGCCACCGTCGCCGCCGGAACCGAGGCATCCTGAAGCGCCCGCAGGAAGTCGCGTGTCGAGGACTCGGCGAGACCACCGGTGAGGACGATCAGGACGATCCGGTCCCCGCTCCCGACCCGCTCACGGATCTCGCGCAACGAATCCAGCGTCTCCACCGAGAAGCCGTCGCCGGCCAGGACTCGCTCGGCGCGTACCGCGTATTCCGGATCGTAACGGCTCACGAAGACCGTTCCCGGGACGGCCCGCGCGGCGCTCACGGGCTATCCGCCGAGCGATGCGCGCGTGCGCCGGGGACGCCTCCGGCGACGAGATCGAGCGCGTGGTCCAGGACCGGGGCCAACAGCGCCAGCCCTTCGCTCGCCGCTCGCGGGCTTCCGGGGAGATTCACGACGAGGGTCGTCCCACGCACGACGGCCACCGCGCGCGAGAGCATCGCGTGCGCGGTCCGGTTCCGCCCATCGGCCCGCAGCGCCTCGGCGATCCCCGGCACCTCTCGATCGCCGACGGCGCGCGTCGCGTCGGGAGTCACGTCGCGCGGCGAGAGTCCCGTGCCCCCGGTCGTCAGGACGAGGCTCGCGCCACCGTCGATCAGCCGAATCAGGGCGGCTTCGATCGAGGGGCGGTCGTCAGCCACCGTCTCCACGCAGATCGTCTCCCACCCCAGCCCGCGCAAGCCGGTCACCAGGCGGGGTCCGCTCTCGTCCTCGGCGCGACCGGCCGTCACGCGATCGCTGACCGTCAGGACGGCGGCATGCCGCGGGGATGCCATTTCGGCAGTCACCGGGGAAAGATACGATCGATTCGGTGGCGCGTCAGGCGAGGTCGACGAGGCGATCCGGACGCTCCGGCCACCTCAATCGGCCCACAGCCCGACCTTTCGCTCCCGAGCCAGCCTCTCCGCCCGGCGCAGCCGATTGGCGTAGCGCTCGTTGGGCGGTTTGGGCTTGAGGAATGCGTATCCCTCGCGGATCAGCATCTCGTTGACGAACCGGCCGTCGGGCAGGAACACGTAGGCCAGGAGCCGGCCGTCCGAGGTATATGTCCGGGCGTCGTATTCCAGCCTGGCGGTCGAACCCACGACGAGGAGGCTCGACAGCGCGCGTCGCGCGAGATCGCCGTATTTTCCCCGCTCGGGCGCGTTCACCAGCAGGAGGCGGACGACGGTCCCTCCCTCGCAGTTCCACGTGTCCCCATCCAGCACGTAGGCCACCGTGCACGACGCTGGAAGCGAGTCGCGGACGACCCGCGGAGACGTGGCGCCCGGCGAAGCGGCCTGGGCGCGGGCCGCAGTCGGAGCTAGGAGCAGGCACAGGAGCGTCGTGACGAGCGTCGTCTTCATCGAACCCCGAGGGGCGGGAGAGTACGATTCACGTGGCCCGTACACCTCGGTCCGGGCGCGGTTCCCCATGGTCGCTTCACCCCGTCGTGACGTTCTGCCGCGGTGCGACATTCCCGCCCTCCGCGCCTCGCCCCCGACCGAGCAGGAAGCCGAGCAGCCCCCCGGCGAACGAGACGCCGCAGTACCCCAGGTACAGCAGATGCAGCGGGATAGCGCGCGCGACGAACGCCCACCCGCGGCGGCGCGCCAGAAAACGGTACAGCCCCCGGTGCGCGGATAGCACGCCCGCCAGCCCGACCAAGGCGGGGACCACGAGGAACGGGGCGAGCGGCGCACCCACGAGACACGCCGCCGCGGCCCACACGACGATCACGCTCCAGCGCTCGATGGGCGCCACGTTCAGCTCGGGCCCCAGCCCGCCCCGGGACAGCATGAGCCGGGTCCATGGAACGCCACGGTCAAGGATGTCGGAACGCAGCAGGCCGATCAGGCTCCACGCTTTGAGGTGCGTGACCTGCAGCTCGGGGCGAATCCGGATCTCATGGCCGGCGTCTCGCAGCCGGTACCCGAGGTCGATATCTTCCACGCTCGGCCGTCGGAAGCGTCGCTCGTCGAATCCACCGACCTCCAGGAACGCGGTCCGGCGAACGGCTCCGCAACCGGCCCAGAACGTACTCGCCCGCGGATCTCCCGTCTGGTGGACGTAATGATGGAACAGGTTCTTGTACTGGGCGACGAAATTCGGCGCCGACGGTTCGTCGTCGTAGCTGCCGAAAAACGCATCCGCACCCGATTCACGCGCCGCTCTCGCGACCAGCGCGAGCGTGTCCCCGCGAACCGCGCAATCGGCGTCGACGAACAGGAGCCACCCCGCGCGCGACGCCGCGGCTCCACGATTCCTTGCCGCCGCCGGACCGGACGGACGGTCGTTCTGGATGACCCGCGCGCCGTGCCGGCGGGCCACGGTCGCGGAGGCGTCGGTCGAGCCATCGTCGACGACGATCAGCTCGCACTCGTCCGTCAACGCGCGCTCGAGAGCCACGATGCACCGCTCGAATGCCGCGCCGCCGTCCCGCACCGGGACGATCACCGAGACGAAGGGCTCCAGGGCCATGCTGATCTCAACTTACGGCGGTCAGGCCTGAAGCGCTCGGCGGGGAGGGGAACGACGTGCGCATTCTCCTGCTGAGCGACTACGCGATCCCCGTGGGAGGCGCCGAAGTGGTCACCGACGTCCTGTTCAGAGGCCTGGAGACGCGCGGACACGAGGTTCGTCTGCTTGCCAGCGACGCCGTTCACGACGGCTCGAGCGGAGCCGATTATCCCTGCTTCGGTACCATTTCCCGATTCCAGCCGGTCCTCGAGGCGTACAATCCGTCGGCCTCCTCCCGGTTGCGAGTCGCGCTGTCGGAGTTCGACCCCCATGTGGTCCACGTTTCGATGTTCCTGTGGCAGTTGAGTCCGTCGATCCTGCCGCGTCTACGCCACCTCCCCGCCGTTTGCCACGCGCAGACGTTCAAGGAGATCTGCCCCATAGGGACCCGCCTTCTGCCGGACGACCGGATCTGCCCGCATCGGGCGGGCGCGATCTGCCGGAGCGAGGGGTGCGTGTCCATGGCCAGCTGGCTGCCGCGCATGGCTCAGCGGGTCCTGTGGCGGCGCTGGAAGGACGCGTTCGATCGCATCGTCCCCATCAGCGCGGTCGTGGCGCGGCGCTTCGCCGAACACGACATCCTGGTGACAGAGCCGATCACCCCGGGAGTCTCCGTGCGTCCGGCGCGCCCGCCCCTGTCGGATCCGCCGAGTGTAGGGTTCGCCGGACGGCTGGTCCCAGAGAAGGGGCTGCGCGTGCTGCTGGACGCCTGGGGACCGGTCCGCGAGCGTGTTCCCTCGGCGCGGCTAGTTCTCGCCGGAGATGGGCCGCAGCGGGAGTGGGTCGTCGAGCGACTCCAGCGCGCGGGCTTGACGGGGTCCGTCGATATGCTGCCGCGCCTCGAACGCGATCGACTCGAGGTCGAGTTCGACAGGGTGTGGGTGCAGGTCGCGCCGTCCTTGTGGGAAGAGCCCTTCGGTCTCGTCGCGCCGGAGGCGATGATGCGCGGTACGGCGGTCGTGGCGAGCGAGATCGGCGGACTGACCGAGACCGTCGTCCATGGCCGCACGGGCTTGCTCGTTCCGCCGGGCGACGCGCCGGCGCTCGCGCGAGCGCTGATCGGTCTGCTGTCCACGCCCGAGCGGTGCGAGTCCATGGGCTCCGCCGGCCGCGCGCGCGCCCTCGAGCGGCACGTCGACTCCCGCTTCGTCGAGCGCTTCGAGTCTCTGTATCGCGAGCTGGTCGAAGCGTGAACGCCTTTCCCGAGCTGTCGGTCGTCCTCGTGGCCCACGACTTTGGCGACTCGATCGAGCGCTCGCTGGGGTGCCTCGATCGACAGACGGCTCTTCCCAGAATGGAGGTCGTGGTGGTGCTACCCGTGGCGGGACCGGACGAGGCCCGCGCGCTGCGCGAGTCGCACCCGTGCGCTCCGAAGGTCGTCGAGCACGGACCCGTCTCGAGCCGCGGAAGCGCCGCCGTCACGGGCATCGCCCGGGCTGGCGGCCCGATCGTGGCGCTGCTCGAGAACCATTCGTATCCGGATCCCGAATGGGCGGCGGGGCTGATCGAGGCCCACGCCGGACCGTGGGCGATCGTGGGCCCGAGCGTGAGTAACGAGAACCCCCGGACCCTCACCAGCCGGGCCAACTTCCTCCTGTCGTACGGTCGCTGGACCGAGCCTGTCCAGGCCGGCGAGGTCGATCTCCTGCCATTCCACAACAGCGCCTACGACGCCGATTGGTTGCGCGGCCACGGAGAACGCCTGGGAGCCCTGCTGGAGGAGGAAGGCCGCCTCCAGCGTCACGTGATGGCCGGAGGAGGCCGCCTGTTCCTCGAACCGCGCGCCCGAACCAGTCACGTCAACGAGGAGCGTCTCGGCCGATCCCTCGGGCTGATGCTCTCCTTCGGGCGCGTGTTCGGCGAGGAGCGGGCGGAGACCTGGTCCCGCGCGCGACGGATCCTGTACGCCTGCGCGTTTCCCCTCATCCCTCTGGCGAACGTCCCGCGCGTCCGGAGCGACGCGCGACGAACCGGCGCAACGGGGCTGGACCTCGTCGTCGTGCTGGCACTGCACATGGCGGCCCACGGGGTGGGCGAGGCGATCGGCTACCTTCTTGGAGCGGGGCGTGCCCGTCGTCGGATCGCGGTCCACGAGTTCTTCGCTCGCGATGACGAGCTGGCCGCCGAGCCATGAGCGGACCGGGCCCACGAGAGCCGTCCTTCACGATCGTCGTCCCGACGCGTGATCGTCCCGAGAGACTGCGCCACTGTCTGGCGGGAATCGCCCGCCTCCGGTATCCGCGCGAACGGCTGGAAGTCGTCGTCGTGGACGACGGCTCGCGGGGGTTCCGGGAGGGGCCGCTGCGCGAAGCCGCAGCGGACGTGCACCTCCGCTTTCGACACCAGGACGGCCTCGGCCCTGCGCGAGCCCGCAACCTCGCCGCTTCGGTCGCGGAGGGGGAATTCCTGGCCTTCCTCGACGACGACTGCGTGCCGGACCCGGACTGGCTCGAAGCTTTCGCCGGCAGGCTCGACGGCCGGATGGACCTGGGGCTCGGGGGCCGTACGGTCAACCGCCTTCCCGACAACCTCTGCGCCTCCGCCAGCCAGGCCCTGATCGACTACCTGTACGAGACGTTCAACGTCCCGGGGCGCGTTCCGCTCTTCACGAGCAACAATCTGGTCCTGCCGCTCCAGGCGTTTCGGTCGACTGGCGGATTCGACGAGTCATTCCTTCGAGCCGGAGGCGAGGATCGCGAGCTGTGCTACCGCTGGGTCCGGTCGGGATTCGCGCTGGAGCACGAGCCGGGCGCCATCGTCGGACACTACCACGACCTGGATCTGCGCGACTTCATCGGTCAGCATTTCCGCTATGGCCGCGGCGCTCGCCTGTACCGCCATCTGCGGCCTTCGGAGGATCCAGTGGCCGTCGAGCCACTGTCGTTCTACCGGGATCTCCTGCTGGACCCGTACCGCAGACGGGCCTCCCACCGGCCCGCGCTGGTCGGCTTGATGTTCGTCTCCCAGGCGGCAAACGCGGCAGGCTACGCCTGGGAGCGGATTCGCGAGCTGGCCTACGGTGCGCGTCGACGGGCAAGCCGGTTGTAGATGCGGGCCAGCGACCAACCGGCCACCGCGCCCAGCGCGGCACCGTAGCCGGCGCCCATGAAGGCTCCCGGCCAGGTCACGGCGTAGCCCGGGAAGTAGTTGGCCAGCAGGCCCAGGGTCGGTCCCACGGGTCGGCCGCCCTTGATCAGCAGCCAGGCCGTCAGGATGAACAGTCCGGCGCCTCCCACCATGCCGAAGACGATGGCCAGGGCTCCCGCGCGCAGGCGTGCCACCGCATCCTCGATGAGTCGCCGTTCGCGCGCCGTGACGGGCGTCTCGATCATGGCCCCACGGTCTCCAGGGGATCCAGGGTCGGCATGCTCTCGAACTCCCGGTAGAGGAGGATTTCCTCCCATCGAATGAGCAGGTTGATGGCCCGCGCCACGACCCAGCCGAGCGCGAATCCAACTCCGCCGGCTCCGAGCGCACCCACGAGCGCGCCTCCCCAGGAGACCTGATAGCCGAGCAGGACCTGCCCCAGCAAGGACAGGGCCCGACCCGGGTCGCCCGGTTCGTGCAGCACAGCCAGGACCGTCATCAGGAACAGCCCGACCGCGGCCACGATCCCCACCGCCGCCCCGAGGGCCAGCGCGTCGTAACGGGCGAACGCACTGGCCAGGAGCTCCTCGAGCGTTTCCTCGCGGGCCTCGGACGGCACCAGTCGATCTCCCGGTGACACCACCTCGTGATAGGCGTCCTCGACGTTGACCGCCCACACGTCGTGGTTCGCGCCAGCCACGTTGCGCGCCGCCAGGAGGCCGGTCAGCATCGAGTGGTCCTGGTTGTTGTAGCGGTGTTGGCCATTGCGTCCGATCAGCTGGAGGTTCTCGAGGCCCGCCAGCCACTCGCGGATCGTGCTCAGCGAAGCGCGGTACTCGGAGTCGTACACCGGATACGCCTTGTGCATCCGGAGGACCGTTCCATCGCGCACCCGCCGACGATCCACCAGGCCGAGGCGGGCCACCTCGCGCGATGCCAGGTCGATCAGGTCTGCGTCCTCCCGTGACCACAGGTCGTCTCCCGCCTGGACGAAGTATTCCAGTCCCAGAGACGTCGTGCCCGGATCCGGGACCATGTCCGGGCTCCAATTCTTGAAGTTCTGGATGCGGCCCACGCGAACCTCGGGCGAATGGATATAGATCCAGTTGTCCGGGAACAGCTCCGCCTCTTCGACGATCAGGACGACCGTCAGGAAGTCACGATAGCGGAGCCGGTCGGCGGCGACGACGACGCTGGGGGGAGGTGCCGGGTCGAGCGAGCGGACCAGGGTTCGCACGGGCATCGTCGAGATGAAATGTCGCGCCTCGACTCTGTCGACCCCCGACTTACGTCGCACCGTGGCGGCGACGACCCGGCTGTCCTCGTGGTGCAGACGTTCGACCTCGGCGCCCAACTCGACGGGCGTGCCGCGGGCCTCGAGGCGCTCCCTCCAACGCTCCCACAGCATGCCCGGTCCCAACCGGGGGTAGTGGAACCGATCGATCAGCGTCGTCACGACCTCGCCGGACTGCCGGCCCTTCCCCAGCAGGGCGTTCTTGACGGCGACCTTGAGATCGAGGTTCTTGATCCGTTGCGCGGCCCAGTCGGCCTCGATCTCGCTGCACGGGATGCCCCATACCTTCTCGGTGTAGGTCTGGAAGAAGATCTCGAACAGGCGCCGTCCGAAGCGATTGACGACCCATTGCTCGAACGTGCGCTCCTCCACCTCCGGGAACAGCCGCGCGTGGCAATACGAGGCCAGGATGCGGACGGCCTCGACGGGACCCAGCCCGGCCAGCGCGTTCAGCGGCCGCAGCGGGTAATGAAAGAACGTGTCCCGGTAGTAGATACGAGACAGACGCGGGCGGACGAGGAAGTCGTCTCCCATGATTTCCTCCCACAAGCGCTGGATCTCGCGCGACTTGGTGAAGAAGCGGTGACCCCCGATGTCGAAGCGGTAGCCGCGATACGTCACGGTCCGCGCGATGCCGCCTACCTGACCGTCCTTCTCGAACACGACGGCCGGGTGGCCCAGCTCGGTCAGTTCGTGCGCCGCGGTGAGGCCCGCCGGGCCGCCGCCGATGACCACGACCCGGCTCACGGGGCCGCCTCCACGAGGACCGGCAGGCCGCTTCGCGGACGCAGCGTGATGCCGCCACGCAGGTCGGGGCGTTCGTCTCCGATACAGACCAGCCGGAACCGGCGCACGACCCGCGCCAGGATGAGAGTGCCTTCGAGCCGCGCCAGATGCTCCCCGATGCAACGATGGGAGCCGTCACCGAAGGGCAGGTATACGTGCCGTGGCGGTCCCTCGTCGTCGAACCGGTCGGGCGCGAAGCGCTCTGGTTCGACGAAGTACCGCGGATGGCGATGCAACAGATACTGGCACAAGAGAAGCGTGGCGCCGCCCTGGATCTCCCTTCCGCTCGGCAATCGATCCGACGCCAGGGAAACGCGCGCGAAGATCCAGGTCGGAGGGTACAGGCGCATCGTCTCGGTCATGACCTGCTCAAGATACGGCAGGCGAGCCGCATCGGCGGCGTCTGGATCGCTCGAGCCGCATCGATCCTCGATTTCGCCGAGCACGCGCTCGCGGACCGCCGGATGGCGCTCGACCAGCCACGTCGCCCATGCCAGTGCCTCGCCCAATGTCTCGTATCCCGTGCTGGTGAAGGTCAGGATCTCGTCCCGGATCTGCTCGTCGTTCAAGCCCGAATCGTCCGCTCGACGCAGATCGATCAGCTCGGTGGTCAGGTCGGACCTTCCCGTCTGGCGACGCCGGCGGATCTCCCGGTAGACGATTTGATCGAAAGTCCGCATCGCGCGACGGTGGCGTCGCACGACGCGGGTCGGCAGACGGTCCCGAAACGGCAGCACGCCATGATACACGTAGTCGGTGTATCGCCGCCGATCACGGATCGCCGCCGCCAGGGCGGCCCTGTCCTCGCCCGACAAATCGACGAACAGGACCGACAGGATGATATGGCGGGTCAGCTCCTCCATCTCGCTCGTCAGGTCCAGCCGCATTCCGGGACTCCACTGCCCGAGCCGCGCCTCGGCGCGACTCGCCATGGCGCGTTCGAAGCGCTCCACGGCGCGCCGATGGAAGAGGGGCTGCAGAAGGCGGCGACGACGCAGGTGCTCGTCACCGGTCGCCGTCAGCAAGCCCCGGCCCGCCCTTCGCCGCCCCCGCTCGCTCGTGAGCTCGGGGACCTTCTCGTATTTCGTCGGTTCCCCCACCAGCACGTGCTGCACGTCGTCGGGATGGGTCAGGAGATAGGTCGACTCGGCTATGCGGATCGGGATCACGTCGTCGTAGCGGTAGCGTCGCCTCGCGCGCCATCCCAGGGTGCGACGGATGAACGGCGGCAGGGGCCGCCACGAACGATCCGAATCGACTCTCACGATCGCTGGTTCCCCCGCGCCCGAACGAGCTGTGAGTACAGCTCGAGGAATCGGTCCACGCAGCGCTCGATGCTCAGACTCTCGAAGGCCAGCTCTCGCCCGCGGGCGCCCATTTCCTCGACTCGTGGCGGGTCCTCCATCAACTCCCCGAGCGCCTCCGCGAGAGCCGTCGGATCGCGCGGCGGCACGAGAAGTCCCGTCTCGCCGTGTCGGACGAGCTCGGCCGGACCGCCGAGATCCGTCGCGACGACAGCCGTGCCGCGCATCATGGCCTCGGCCACGGCCAACCCGAACGGTTCCTCGTGCACGGACGGTATGACCTGGATCCAGACACAATCGAACACCCGCTCCATTTCGCTCCGCTCCAAAAATCCGGTCAGAGTCACACGATCGGCGAGACCGGAAGCGGAGATCGAACGCACGATCGTCGGATGCGAGGAACCTTCCCCCGCGAGCAACAATCGGACACCGCGATGCCGCCGCGCCACCCGGACGAAGGCCTCGATCAGCGTCTCGACTCCCTTCTCCGGGGTGAAGCGTCCGGCGTACCCGATGATGGGTGGCTCGGCCAGCGAGGGCCGCCGGGCGCGCCGGGGCACGCCGTTGTGAACGACGACCGTCGGCGCGATCCCGCATTCCGTCAGCCGCCGGTGCATGGTCCGGCTGTTCGCCACGTAGAGATCGAAAACGCCGCGCCAGCGTGCGAGAAGGGACCGCTGGAGCATGAGGCTCGTCCACGCGCGAGCGGATAGGCATGCCCGGCAAGCTCGGCCCGCCGGCCGCCGACACACCTCGCCCCCGGGAAACATCTTGAGCCCGGTCGGACAGATCAGCTCGTACCACGCGGCGTGGTACAGGACGGGCACACGCCGGAGGGCGCGCAGGACGAGTGGCGAGAGCTGGCTCAGGAACATGCGCACGTGCACCACGTCCGGACGGAACTCCTCGATCGTCCGACGCAGGGCATGGAGGGCCAGCGGATTAGCCGCGCGGTTGAGTGTCCGGAACCGGCCGGTCGACCCGTGGCATTCGAAGTCCGCGACTCTTCTTCCGTCGGCCCGCGCCCGACTGGCGAAGATCCGTGCGTCGTGATCCCGGCGGACGAGCTCGGCGCGCAGGCTGCGCGTGAAGACCTCGGCCCCGCCGACCGGCGCGGCGATGTCGTTGACCAGCAGGACCTTCACCCGAGATCCTCGACCTCGACGGGTCCGCCGCGACGCGCGGACTCCTCGGCGGCCATGACTACCGCCAGGCTTCGCAGGCCGTCCTCGATGTCTGGCGTTCCGGCGGAGCCATTGACGATCGCCCGCACAAACGTCCCCAGCGCCCGCCGGTACGTGCGCTGGGGGTCCGGCGGGACCAGCACGCGATGCACGGCACGCGGGACCTCCCGCAGATCGTCGAGACCCCGCTGGAGATGCTCCAGCCGACCGTAGGGTGGCCGCAAGGGTTCCAGGCGCAGCGAATCGGCGTAGTGGTCCATGATCGCCCTGCCGTCTTCTCCGACGACCTCGTAGCGCGCCTCCTGCACGCCGGCCAGGGTGACGTGGGACAGGGCCATCCGGCCGTCGTCGAGGTGCATCGCCATCGCTGCAGAGTCCTCCTCCGTGCGGATGCTCGTGACGACCGCCGAAACCGAGCGCACCTCGCGCTCCAGCACGAACCTCGTCAGATCGACGAGATGACTGGCGAGGTCGAGCAACACGCCCCCGCCCGATGCGCGGGTCCTTTTCCATTCCGGCAAGTCGCGCGCCTCGCTCCCCATGACGGCTCGCGCGGCCACGACTTCCCCGATTCGTCCCGCACGCAGGATCCGCTTCAGACGCTCCACCGCCGGAGTGAAGCGTTGGTTGAATCCCGTCATCCCGACCCGGCCGCTGGCTCGCCAGGCGTCACGCACGCGGAACCCGTCGTCGAGCGTCGTCGCGAGAGGCTTCTCCACGAAGGCGTGCTTGCCGGCGCCGAACGCGGCCGTCGCGGCCTCGGCGTGGAGGTCGGGGGGGAGGCAGATCACGACGGCATCGATGCCGGGATCGCGGACGACGTCGCGAAAATCCTCGACCAGACGGGTGGTCGCGACACGCTCCCCGACGACCCGCAGGGCCGCCTCGTCGGGATCGGCCACGGCGACCAGCTCGAGCCCCGGAGCCTGGGCCAGGATCTCGAGATGGAACAACCGGGCGATACGCCCGCACCCCAGGAGCCCCACACGTATCGCAGGCGCCCGGCTCATTCGCGTTTCCTTCAGCCGGCGAGAAAATCGGCGCGCGGTGCGCCGGCAAGCTCGTCGGAGAGCGCGGTCTCGCCCATCATGCGCAGCAAGGTGGGCGCCACGTCCAGCACCTCCAGCGGAGGCCTCTCTCCGGCCGCCGGGACGTCCGGCCCAGCGGCCAGCAACAGACCTTCGGACGAATGATCGCTGCGCCGAAAGAAATCCGGACGCGATTGGGAAATCTCGCCACGTGGGTGGTGCACGGCCGACAGGTATCGACCGGTGATCCACTCGACGAACAGGTCGGGCAGGGAAGCCGGAGGCTCGCCGCCGAACAGGTCCACTGTGCGTGCGGTGCGCTGGACGACAGAATCGCCCGTCTGCGGATCGGTGAGGCGGCGCAGATCCTCTTCGATCCGGTCGAGGACGTCGAAGTACTCGTCTCCCGGGGCGACAATCCCCTGCGGCTCCCGGCCGCGCAGATTGACCCTCACGAAGCTCGTGTAGGCGGAGGGAATGGCGAACGCGGTCGTGCGTCCCCACTGCGTCGATCGACGGAACTCTTCGGCCAGTCGACCTTCACGGGCCTCACGCGACAACAGGCGCTCGCCGAGGGCCACGCGGGCCCGACGCGGCACGATGCGCCTCAGGAGGTCGACCGGGCCCCGGCTGGTGCCGTTCGCAGACGGCGTCGCCTGGTACCCAAGCTGGCGCATGCATCCCTCGATCAGACCGGTCGTGGGGAAGTCGTCGGCCATGCCGACGGAGCTCAGGACGACGACATTGGCGTCCTCCGGCAGGATCGTGAGGAGGGCCCCCAGCTCCCGGTCGACGGCCTCGTACACGTCCTGCGTCGCGCTGCTCAGCTCTTCGTCCGGGACGCGTTCCGCTTCCGGGATGAACGGGCCGTAGCGCCAGAACTGATGGTTGGCCGCGTGCGCCTCGGCGAACACGGTCACGGCCAGGTCGAAGCGGTCGTTCCCCAGCAGGTGACGGCACATCGCCCCCTTCACGCGCACGCGATCCAGCAATGCGCGATGGATCTGCCGGTCCTCGGCGCGACGCGCGTCGTGAACCTCGCGCGTCACCAGGCGAGGGGCGAAGCGCCGAGAGACGTCGGTCAGAACGTCTGGCGGCAGGCTGGCCGTCACGAAGTGGTCGGGGTCCCAGTTGTTGTGGGTCGCCCAGTGACACAGCTGGATTCCGCGCAAACCGGGAATCGGATCCGTATCCGGGATGTCCAGCAGCGCCAGCTTGCGCTCTGGGAGACGCGTCCAGAAGGGCGGCGCGTCGATCTCGGAGCCGGTGACCGGGACCAGGTCGTACGTCCCCGGGCGCAACTGGCGGAAATAGTAGTAGCCGTGCTCGCTGCGTGAGATCCCGCTGAGGAGCGACATCCAGACGCCGTGCTCGCTGATCAACTCGGGTCCCGCGGTCCGCGCCCACGAACCGCGCCCGAACAGGCCCGCCAGGGTCGGCAGGCGGCCGGCACGCGACCATTCGAGCAGGGCGCGGGGGTCGCCGGCATCGATTCCCAGGACGACCAGCGGTCGGACGCTCATCGCTTCAGCGAGCCCGCGGTGTAGAACGGCGTCTTCACGACCTCGGCGGGCAGCTCGCGGTCTCGGATGCGGACGCCGATGGCCGTTCCGGCCTTCGTCTCTCCGCGGGGCAGGTAGCAGGTTCCGATCCCGTACCCCAGCGACGGGCTCATCGCCCCGCTGCGGACCTCGCCCACGACCTCGTCCTCCAGCGAGACCGGATAGCCGGGTCTGGGGATCCCCCGCTCGAGCAGTCGAAAGCCGACCAGACGACGATCCGGGCCCTCGTCCGCGGCGCGGGCCAGGGCGGCCCGGCCGACGAACTCCCCCGCGTCGAGCTTCACGATCCAACCCAGGCCGGCCTCGTACGGATCTGTCGACTCGTCGATGTCGTTCCCGTACAGGGCGTACTTCATCTCCAGCCGGAGAGTGTCGCGAGCTCCGAGGCCGCACGGTTCGAGCCCCACCTTGGCCCCGCCCGCGGCGATGGCCTCCCAGACCTCCTCGGAGCGCTCACGGGCGAAATAAAGTTCGAAGCCGTCCTCTCCCGTGTATCCGGTTCGGCTGACGATCGCCGGCACCCGCGCCACCCGAGCGTCCCGCTTCCAATAGAACCCCAGGTCGTCGAGCGGAACGTCGACCAGGGGGGCGATCACGTCCAGCGCCCGGGGCCCCTGAACGGCCAGCAGTGACGTCGCGTCCGACTCGTCCTCCAGCTTCACCCCGGCCGCCGGCAGGCGCTCGTTCACGTGAATCCAGTCCTTGGTCACGTTGGCCGCGTTGACGACCATCATGTAGCGCTCCTGGGCCAGCCGGTAGACGACGCAGTCGTCGAGTATCCCTCCCTGCTCGTTCACCATGGCCGAATACTGGGCCTGGTCGACTGCCAGCGCGCCGACGTCGTTGACCGTGACGCCCTGCAACGCCTCCGCCGCTCGCGGACCGTCGAAGACGAACTCTCCCATGTGGCTGATGTCGAACACGCCGACGCGTTCACGTACGGCTCGATGTTCGGCGGTGATGGAGTCGTACTGGACGGGCATCCAGAATCCGGCGAAGGGGACCATCTTGGCCCCCAGACGCTCATGGATCTCCGCGAATCCGGTCCGCTTCAGTGCCGGCCGGCCGCTCACAGGATGTACTTCCGCAAGTCCTGGTCGCGAGCGATGTCGCTCAGCCGGTCGGAGACGTCCTGGGCCCGGATGACGATCTTGCCGCGATCCACGTCGGGAACGTCGAACAGAATGTCGTCGAGCAGCTTGGTCATGACCGTATGCAGCCGGCGTGCCCCGATATTCTCCATCTGCTCGTTGACCTCGGCCGCGATGCGAGCGATCTCGCGGACGGCGTCGGCCTCGAACGTGAGGTCGACGCCCTCGGTCCCGAGCATCGCCTGATACTGGATCGTCAGCGCGTTTCGCGGCTCGGTGAGGATGCGCTCGAAGTCGGCCGCCGTCAGGCTGTCGAGCTCGACACGAATCGGAAACCGGCCCTGCATCTCGGGGATCAGGTCACTCGGCTTCGACACGTGGAACGCGCCGGCGGCGATGAACAGGACGTGGTCCGTCCGGACGAGGCCGTACTTCGTCTGCACGTTGGAGCCTTCGACGATCGGGAGTAGGTCTCGCTGGACGCCTTCGCGCGACACGTCCGGACCGCCCGTGGCCTTCTCACCGGCCACTTTGTCGATCTCGTCCAGAAATACGATGCCCGAGTTCTCGGTCCGGTAGATCGCCTCGTTCACGACCTCGTCCATGTCGATCAGCTTGTTGAGCTCCTCCTGCAGGAGGATGCGCCGCGCCTCGGACACTGTGACGCTGCGACGCTTCTTCTTCTTCGGCAACATGTCCTCGAGCATGTCCGAGACGTTGATGTCCATCTCCTCGAAACCCATCGGAGATAGGACTTCGATGAACGGCATCCGGCTGTGACTCGTCTCGACCTCGACTTTACGGTCCTCGAGCTTCCCGTCGGCGAGGAGCTTGCGAAGCTTCTCGCGCGAGCGCTCGCGTTGTGCGGCCGGGCTCTCGTCGACCCTGATCTCCTCCGACGAAACGACGCCGACGTTGTCGACGGTGAAACGCTGGACCGATTCCGCGTCGGGGGTCCGCTTGAGCGGGGGCAGGAGCAGGTCCAGAAGTCGCTCGTCGACCTGCTCTTCTGCCTGCTCGTAAACCTCGTCCTCCCATTCCTGTCGCACCATGTTCACCGAGATCTCCATGAGATCGCGGATCATCGACTCCACGTCGCGGCCGACTTACCCCACTTCCGTGAACTTGGATGCCTCCACCTTGATGAACGGGGCGTCCGCCAGGCGCGCAAGGCGCCGGGAGATCTCCGTCTTGCCCACCCCGGTGGGACCGATCATGATGATGTTGTTGGGCAGGATCTCGTCGCGAAGCTCGTCCTCGACCTGCTGCCGGCGCCACCGGTTGCGCAGTGCGATCGCCACCGCCTTCTTGGCCTCGTCCTGGCCGATGATGTAGTGGTCCAGCTCCCGGACGATCTCCCTGGGCGTCCACTGCCCCGGAGCGCCCGACTCCTCCGCAGGGCTCACTCCCTCGGCGCG
>CAZCZH010000015.1:0-20567 GCA_964502985.1 uncultured Gemmatimonadales bacterium | reverse complement strand
GCGAGATGGCGTACTCGACGACTTCCAGCGTGTCGGCGGGCGCGGCGCCCGTCGCCGTCACCGGGAGGATCCCCACGGCGAGGAGCGCGGCGGCGGCGCGGAGCCGGGTCACGCGGCCCGCGGGCGCTCGTCGCAGCGCCGGATCCAGGCCGACAGGTTCGGGTGGTCGTCGCCCAGCGGCATGTGCTCCTTCAGCACCCGGTGGAACAGGTACGGGTCGTCGGCGTCGAGGAACATGGCATAGCGCAGGAACGGGAACGCGATCACGTCGGCCGCCGAGAACGTGTCGCCCAGCAGGTAGTCGCGACCCTCGAGGAGCGACTCGAAGCGCTCGAGCCAGCCCGTCATCCGCTCCCCCAGATCGGCGATCCGCGCCTCGTCGGGGTCGGGCTTTCCCATCTCGGCGACGATCAGGTTGGGCGGCCGCTTCCACACCAGGTTGAACCACTCGATGAACGTGTCCGTCTCCGCCCGCCGCGCCGGGTCGGCGGGCCACAGGGCGGGTTCCGGGTGACGCGCCTCGAGGTGCGCCAGGACGACCGGCGAGTCGTGGACCACGGTGCCGTCGTCGTCGACCAGGACCGGCACCAGGTCCTGGCCGCTGACCTCGCGGATCGGCGTCCGGTCGGCCGGATCGACCATCACGATCTCGACGGGCAGACCCTTGTGGGCCAGTGCGAGGAGGATCCGCTCGACGTTGGTCGAGCGCGGGATGGCGTACAGGCGAGGCATGTAGGTACGACGCTCCGGGTGGGAATTCGGTTCAAGTGGACCGCCGATTCCGGAGCCGGTATGCTCTCTGTCCATGAACGGCGGACTTCCATGCTGATCTGGCGGCGCCACCGCCGGCTGTGGGCCCTGGCCGGGGCGCCCGTCGCGCTCCTCCAGGCGCTGTTCCTCGTCCTGTCGGTCGAGCTGCACAATCACGGCGCGGGAGACGAGTTTACCTCGCGCGTCATTGCGCTGTTGCCGTCCTACCTGCACCATCACCACTACGCTTGGACGGATGACGCGAGCCCCACGGCGCCGGGCGGCGATTGCATCGGCTGCCGTATCGAGCACACGCCTCGGATACCTTCCACGGGCGGCGTTCCTGCCCCGCGCATCGTCCCGCCCGTGCGATTCGCGCCCTCTCCGGCCGAGTCGCACGTCTTCGTCACGCTCCTCCTCCCCTACCGGCTCCGCGCCCCGCCCAGCGTCTGATCGCCTGACATTTCGTTTCGTTCCACGCCCGGGGCACCGTCACGTGGGCCACCGTGGCGCGGAATCGCATCCACGATCGGACGCACGCCCCGGGACCGATCTCCATCCGGTTCCGCGTGGGAAAGGACGTTTCCACCATGAAGATCCTCTTGTCGATCATGGCCATCGTGGCCGGGCTGTCGGCCGTCACCGTGACTCGAGGATTCGCCCAGGCCGGCGCGACCGGCTCGCGGATCATCGGCCGGGTGACGGACTCCGCCGATCATGCCGTCGCTGGGGCGGACGTCGTTCTGCCCGAGCTGAAGCGCGCCACGACGACCGGCTCCGACGGCCGATTCACGATCTCACGCGTTCCTCCCGGCACCTACACGCTGAGCGTCTCGATCCTGGGCTACGTCCCCATCGCGCGGCGCGTCACCGTCGGCCCGGGCGCGACCACGCTGGACCTCGCCCTGAGTTCCTCGCCGATCGAGGTTCCCGGGATCCAGGTCACGGCCTCGGCGGCAGCGACGAGCGCTCTCGACTCGCCGCAGCCGACGAGCGTCCTGTCGGGCGAGGACCTCGACGCGGCCCAGGCCCCAAGCCTCGGCGAGACCCTCGACAGAGTGCCGGGAGTCCACAACTTCAGCACCGGGGTCGGCATCGGGAAGCCGGTCATCCGCGGCTTGACGTCGAACCGCGTGCTGGTCCTCGACGACGGCATGCGCCTGGAGACCCAGCAATGGGGAGACGAGCACGGTCCGCAGGTCGAGACGGCGGAGGCCAAGCGGGTCGAGGTCATCCGCGGACCGGCCAGCGTGCTGTACGGCTCAGATGCCCTGGGCGGGGTGATCAACGTCATCACGCCGGAAGTCCCCGACGCGATCGGGCGGGATCCGTTCATACGCGGCTCGGTCACAGGCGGATACGCGTCGAACAATCGCCAGCCGGAGGGCGACCTCGCCCTCGAGGGGGCGACGGGCGCCCTCGGGTTCCGCGTCACGGGGACCGGACGGACGAGCGACAATGTGCGGACGCCGGACTACGAGCTGTGGAACAGCGGCAACCGCGCGGTCGGCGGCAGCGGCGCGCTCGGCTACCACGCCACGTGGGGCTCGATGAGCGGACGCTACGTGGTTCGCGACGAGCGGATCGAGCTGACCGACGATGATCCCGCCGCGACGCCGTTCCAGCGGATCTCCGACCATCGCGCCGAGTTCGAGCTGACGGCGCCCATGGGCGCGTCGCGCCTCGAGGCCACGCTCGGGCTCGAGCGGAACCGCCGCCGGGAGTTCGAGGAGGCGGGCGCGACCGACGTGGGCCTGGGGCTCCTCTCGCGGTCGTATACGACCGAGCTCCACCTGCATCACCCTCAGATCGGTCCGTTCTACGGACTGGTCGGATTCTCCGGCCTGCACTCGGGGTTCGAGAAGTTCGGCGAGGAGACTCTGATCCCGGACAACACCTCGAACAGCGTTGGCCTGTACGCCTTCGAGCAGGCCGACGCGGGACGCTGGAGCTTCTCCATGGGCGCGCGCTACGACTACCGCCACCTGGACGTCGACGAGGACGGCGAACTCGGCGTCATGGCCCAGACCCGGACCTGGAACTCGTTCACCGGCAACGTCGGGCTCCTGTACCGGGTGATCGAGCCGGTGGCCGTGGTTCTCAACGTGGGGCGAGGATTCCGCGCCCCGTCGGCGTTCGAGCTGTACTCCAACGGGATCCACGAGGGAACGCTGGAGTTCGACCGCGGAAACCCCGACCTCGACACCGAGCGGTCCCTGAACCTCGACCTCTCGTTGCGGGTCTTCGGCCACCGCGCGATCGGCGAGCTGGGCGGCTTCGTCAACCGGGTCCAGAACTTCATCTTCACCCAGCCGACGACCGAGATCGATCTGGAGTCGGGCTTCCCGGTCTTCGACTTCGTGCAGGGGGACGCCGTCTTGAGCGGCCTGGAGGGGAGCCTCGAGTTCCATCCGACCGACGCCCTGCATCTCCAGGGGTCGGCCGACTACGTCTACGGCCAGAACACGACGACCGAGGAGCCGCTGCCCCAAATCCCCCCGCTCCGGGCCACGTACCAGGCGCGCTGGGAGGGACCGTCGGGCGACGTTCTCCAGGGCCCGGTGGTGTGGATCGGCGGGGAGACCAACGCCCGCCAGCCGCGCCTGAGCCCGGCCGAGGCGGATTTCTTCGCCCAGGCGTTCGACGGGGCGGGCTTCGAATCGGAGGCCTACACCTTGATCGACGCGGGAGGCGGGTTCGAGGTGGCCGCGAGCTCCCACCGAAGCGTGCGGCTCGACGTGCAGGTCCGCAACCTGTTCGACAAGGCGTTCGCGCCGTTTTTGAGCCGGATCAAGACCAACGCCATGGACCCTGGTCAGGGCCGGAACGTGATCCTGCGGGTGACGACGGAGTTCTAGGGGGGAAAGCGCGCGGCGAGCGCGGCTTCTCGCCGCCCTCAGGACCCGGAGTGCGGCGCCCCGGTCAGCCCCCCGAGGAACGCCCTCAGGAGGCGTACCAGCCGATCATGGGTTCGCTCGGCCGCGCGGGTCACGTCGTCGTGGGTCAGACGGCCGCGCGCGAGGCCGGCGGCGTAGTTGGTGAGGAGCGACACGCCCGCCACCGGGAATCCGAGCTCGGCGGCGACGATCGCCTCGGCGACCGTCGACATGCCGACCGCGTCGGCGCCGATCCGCCGCAGGAAGCGGATCTCGGCCGGAGTCTCGTAGGACGGCCCGGAGACCCCGGCGTATACGCCCTCGTGGAGCCGTTCGCCGATCGCCGTGGCGACCGCGTGGAGCCGCGCCCGGAGCTCCGGCGACCACGTCCGTGAGAGGTCCGGGAAGCGCACGTCGATCGTCTCCTGCGGCCGGCCGATCAGCGGGTTGGCGAACTGCAGGTTGATGTGGTCGCGGATCGCCATCAAGGAGCCCGGCGCCATGCGCCGGTCGAGCGAGCCAGCGGCGTTGGTCACCAGCAGGAAGCGCGCGCCGAGCGCGTGCAGGACGCGCACCGGCAGCGCGACCTGAGCTGCGTCCCACCCCTCGTAGTAGTGGAAACGCCCCTGGGCGAAGGCGACCCGTGTTCCGTCGATCGTCCCGACGACGAAGTTGCCGGCGTGCCCGGGCACGGTCGCCCGCGGAAATCCCTCGATGTCGCGGTACGGGACGGCGTGCGTGTCCTCGGCCTCGTCGGCCAGGAACGAGAGCCCGGACCCCAGCACGAGCCCGACCTCGACCTTGGTTTCGCACCCCGCGGCCGCAAGCCGCTCGAGCACGGCCGCCACGATGTTCCGTCCGCGCGCGGGGGACCGTTCGTCGCGTGGAGCAGAACTCGTCAAAGCCCTGGAATGCGACCGGGCGTCACACTCCCGCCGCAGAAACCCCGAGGAAGCGCAACGCCGAAATCGGCCGTCTTCAGCGATCTCCTCACAGGATGGCGCCGGCGATCGTTCCCGTCATGAACGCCGCCAACGTCCCCGCGACCATCGCCCGCAGCCCGATCTTCGACAGGTCGCTCCTGCGGCTCGGCGCGATCCCGCCGATCCCGCCGATCTGGATCGCGATCGAGCTGAAGTTGGCGAACCCGCACAGCGCGTACGTGGCGATGACGATCGAGCGCGGGTCGAGGTCGGCGTTTCGCTGGAGCGCGGAGGCGAGCTGCAGGTAGGCCACGAACTCGTTGACCGCCGTCTTGACGCCGAGCAGCGATCCGATGGCCACCGAGTCCTTCCAAGGCACGCCCATGACCCACGCCAGCGGAGCCAGCGCCCACCCCAGCAGGAGCTCGAGCGTCACGTGCTCGTACCCCATGAGCCCGCCGACCCACCCGATGAGCCCGTTCAACAGCGCGATCAGCGCGATGAACGCGAGCAGCATGGCGCCCACGTTGAGCGCCAGCGAGAGTCCCTCCCCAGCGCCGCGCGTGGCGGCGTCGATCACGTTCACGTCGGGGGACGGCACATCGACCTTGAGGGTGCCCCGCGTCACCGGCTCCTCGAGCTCCGGATACATGACCTTCGAGATCAGGATCGCCGCCGGCGCGCTCATCACGCTCGCGGCCAGCAGGTGCCCGGCGATGTCCGGGAAGTAGGCTACCAGCATGCCGACGTACGCCGCCATCACGCCGCCGGCCACAGTGGCGAATCCGCCTGTCATGACGCAATGCAGCTCGCTCATCGTCATCTTCTCGACGAAGGGCTTGATCATCAGCGGGGCCTCTGTCTGGCCGACGAAGATGTTCCCCGAGGCGGACAACGTCTCCGCGCCGGATGTGCGCATCGTCTTCTGCATGACCCACGCCACTCCGCGCACGACGAACTGCATGACCTTGAGGTAGTACAGGACGGTCATCAGCGACGAGAAGAAGATGATCGTCGGCAGGACGGTGAACGCGAAGTACGACCCCGCCGCCGCGTAGCGCGCCGGCTCGACGGGCTGGAGCGGCGCCGTCACGGCGGGCTGCCCGGTGGGGATTCCGACCGGGATGTTGTTGTCGACCAGGTTCCCGAAGATGAAGCGCGCCCCGTCCTGCGTGTATCCGAGGATCCGGATGAAGACGTCGTTGACCAGCGCGAAGAACTGTTCGCCGGGGACGGTCCGCAGGATGAGGAGGGCGAACACGAGCTGGAGACCCACGCCCCACACGACGACCCGCGTCGGGAAGCGGCTCCGATCGACCGACAGGAGCCACGCCAGGAGGATCATCACGCCGATCCCGAGGATCGACAGGAGACGCTCCTGGAAAGGTGTCTCGAGCCCTTCGCGCGCCCGGCGCGCGGCCTCGGCGGCGGCGGCCAGGGCGGGGGTCGTGTCCGCCGAGGCGGACAGCGTGTCCTGAGCCGCAATGGCGGCGCCGTTCGCCGCGCGCGGAGCCGCGGCCGCCGACCACCAGCCGGCGATCAGCAGGACCGCCGCGGCCGTCCACAGGAGGGCCACGAGCCGCGGCGGACGACGCAGTGGAGCCTCGCGTGACGGTGCGCCGCGGCGCGCGAAGTGCCTGTCGATTCGACGCATGGGTCGCCGCAATATACGGAGTCGGGCGTCCCGGCGCGGGGATCTCACCGGTCGAGCAGCTCGAACAGCTCGACCGGGTTGCCCGAAGGATCCTCGAGCAGGATCTGCTTCGCCCCGATGCCGGTGACGAGCTCGCCACGAAAGCGGACTCCCGCCGCGCGCAGGGCGTCGATCTCCGCAGCCAGATCCGGGACCTCGATCTGAATGCGGTTCCAGCCGCCCGGCTCGGGCAGCCGCCCGTCCGGCGTCGCCCGCGCTCCACCCCCCGACCCGGAGGGATCGCTGAGCATCAGGCGGAACCCGCCGCGCGACAGGATGGCGAACGTCGGCGCCGGATGCATGGCGACGACGAAACCCAGGTGTCCCGTGTAGAAGGCGATCGCCGCGTCGACGTCGTCCACGATGTATCTCACGCCGACCGATCCCATGCGAGCCTCCTCCACTTCAGGGACTGCCCTGGTTCTCGAACCATTCCAGCCCGCCGCCGACGTTCCCGACCAGCAGGTCCGGATCGCCGTCCCCGTCGAGGTCGGCGAAGACCGGTGCCGCGAGGCCCGGAAGCGCGAGGCCCGGGCCTCCCTCGGCGACGAAGCGCGCCTCTCGCGCCGTCCCGTCGTTGCGCCAGAACAGAAGCGTCCCGTCTTCGGCGCCCACCGCCAGGTCGAGGTCCCCGTCGCCGTCGACGTCGGCCAGGGCGGGGACGCTGCGCCGCCCGACGTCGATCCCGAGCCACGTGTCGCTGACGAGGACGAAGAGCGGCTCCTCGGCCGTTCCGTCGTTCCGCCAGTAGTCGAGCTCGCCCGACGCCTCGCCGGCGACCAGGTCCAGGTCTCCGTCCCCATCGAGGTCCGCGAAGACCGGCGTGGGGTGACTGCCGCGCGTCAGCTGAACCAGCGCCATCGAGTCCTCGACGAAACGGGCGGCCTCGCGCGATCCGACGTTGACGAACAGCCGCACGCCGTCGTTCCACGTCCCGACGGCCATGTCGAGGTCGCCGTCGCCGTCCAGGTCGGCCAGGGCCGGCGCGAGGTGGAAGTAGCCGCTGACATGGAGCACCCCGGCTTCCTCCAGGACCGGAGCGTCCGCCCGGCCGACGTTCTGGAACCGGTAGACGCGCGACGTCCGCGTGTCCGAGGGCTCGATCTTGTTGGCCAGCAGCACGTCCAGATCGCCGTCGCCGTCCAGGTCCCCGACCGCGGGGACGCTCTCGCTACCGACGTCGATCTGGCCGATGAGACGCCGCGTACGAATCGCCCACCCGTCCGCCGTGCGCTCCATGAAGTACAGATTCTCGATCGACGTCGTGGACGCGTTGTAGGCGCCCCCCAGGACCCCCACGACAAGGTCTCGGTCGCCGTCCCCGTCCACGTCGCCGAAGGTCGGCGCGTTGTACCCGCTGGTCGACAGCGGGTCGCCGGGTGGGAACGGGGCGGGGTTGGCGCTCATGGCCGGATCGGCGCAGGTCCCCGTGTTCTCGATGAACAGCAGCCCGGGCTCGAAGTAGTCGCCCCAGAACAGGTCCGGGTCGCCGTCACCGTCGTAGTCCGTGAACACGATCGTGTTCGCCCCGTGGCGCGCGCTGGGCGTGATCTGGCGGATGATCTGGATTCCCCCGAAGCGTGGATCGACGAGCGCGAAGCGGGGCGCCCCGCGAGGATCGGCGCCGGTCGCCTCGTAGCGCGAAACGGTCCCGTCGAGCCTTCCGAGCATGAGGTCGATCCGGCCGTCGCAGTCGATGTCGACGACGTTCGGGATGTTCTGCCGGTCGGCGAAGATCGCCTCGCCCTTGGCTTCCTTCAGCGTGTCGGCCACGAGGTGGAAGTCGGCTCTGCCGGCTCGCCCGTCGTTGCGATAGTAGCGGATCAGGCTGAACGACTCCTCGGACAGGAGATCGGGGTCGCCGTCCAGGTCGACGTCGGCGAAGCGGAACCACTCGCCGACGTCCAGGTCCCGGTATTTGTCGGTGTCGAAGCGGAAGCGCATCTCGCCGGGCGGACCGACCCGCTCGAAGCGCATCACGGAGTGCGAGCTCTCCTGGACGAACAGGTCCAGGTCGCCGTCCCCGTCGTCGTCGAACAGCTGGGGCCGCGGGACGTTGAATCCGCCGAGGAACGGAAACGGGACGACCTGGCCGGTGGAGTCGCGGACTTCGAACGGCGAGACGGCGCGGACGAAGAGCCCGGCGAGACCTGTTCCCGAGCCGGGCGAGGCGCCCGTTTCCGGGACGCTCACGCGGGGCGTCGCGCACCCGGCGGCCAGTGCCATCAGCGTCGCGGCGAACGCGATCGTGGCGGGGCGCACTCGGCGCCGGCCGGCGTCAGCGCGGACGGGGCGCGGCGATCCCGGCCGCGTACGGGCCGACCGTCAGCGTGGCGACGACCTTCCGAGCCACCGGGTCGAACGCGACCACGGTGCCATGCTTCTCCTCGTGCTCGCCGGACGCGCTCATGTCCATCCCACCTCCCGTGTTCTGGTTCGACACGAACACCAGGCTGCCGTCGGGCGCGGCCGCGCTTCCGTGGGGCTGTGGCATGTCCGCTCCCTCGACTTCTCCGGCGACGGTCCACGTGGAAGCGTCGACCACGGTCACGCTGTTGGAGGCATTCTGCGGCACGACGACCCACTTGCCGTCGGGCGTATAGCTCGGATGCCATGGCTGACCTCCCACGGCGACCTGCTTCTCGAGCACCGGATGTCCCGGATCGGCCAGGTCGAAGATCAACAGCTGTCCGCTCGTCTGCCCCGTCACCACGAGAGTCCCGCCGTCGGGCGAGACGGCGAACTGGACGAACGTGTGCAGCGTGTCGCCGGGCACCTCCATCAAGTCGACCCGCTCGCTCGCCGCGTCGATGATCGCGATCCGGTTCTCGGCCAGGCTCGCCGTGTAGGCGTGACTGCCATCGGGCGTCACGGCCATGGCATGCGGCCGTGGGAAGACCACGTCGATCTCCTCGATCGACATGTCGGAGCGGTCGATCAGGCCGACGGACGGCGGCGGGTTGACGGCCGCCATCGAGCGTCCGACCCACAGCCGGTCACTGGTCGGGTCGAGGGCCAGCATGCCTGGCGTCTCGAAGTCGGCCTGCCCGACGAGATGATCGTCGCGGTCGAACTTGAGGATCTTTCCGTCGACGATGAGCGTCACGTACCAGTACGAGCCATCCGGCTCGACGGCCGTGTCGTGCGGCTTGCAGTTCGTCGAGAAGCCGAGCTTCGTCAGGTCGACGGTCTCGATGACCTCGCGCCGGTCGATGTCGATGATCGACACCGATGCGCCGGACTGGTTGGCGACGTATAGCCGCGGACTATCGGGGACCGCGACGCCCGGGCGGGGCTCGGCCGAGGCGCCCGCGGCCCGACCGCTGGCGCACGCCGGTGAGAACGCCGGGAGCGCCAGTAGCAGGGTGAAGATCGCGAGACGACGACTGGTCATGAGATCGGCTTGTCGGCGCCGCCGCGATACTTCAGCAGGAAGAGCCCCTCCTTCATGCTGGTCACGACGATGGTCCCGCTCTTGAAGAACGGATAGTTGCTCCAGGTGCCGTCGAAGCGGGCGCCGTTGTCGCCGAACGGATCGGTGTCGAAGTGGCCCACCTCGACCGGATTCGTGACGTCCTTGATGTCGAGCACGCGCAGGCCGGTCACGTAGTTCGACTGGTACACCTTGTCGCCCACGATGTACAGGTTGTGGTCGATGGCCTCGGTGTTGGGATTCAGGAACTCCTTCGCCAGGACCGGATCGTCGAGATCGCTGATGTCCCAGATCAGCGTCCGCGTGTGGTCGACCAGGCCCTGCATCTCGTCGAGCTCGTCGTCGAGGAACAGGTACTTCTGGTCGTCGGTAAGCCACGCCTGGTGCGTGTAGCCCACGTTCGGGTACTCGGCCACGGCGATCGGCTTGGGGTTCGCCTTGTCGGTGACATCGGCGATCGACAGGGCCGTCTCGTTCGAGCCGAAGCAGATCTCGTGGCCCGTGTAATCGGTATCCGGGCCGTGGTACATGACGCACTCGGCGTCGTGCGTGTAGCCCGTCTTCTGCCGGCCCGTGCGCGGATCGGAGAAACAGCCCGCGAACTTGGGATTCTCGGGGTCGCGGATGTCGATCATGTGGAGCCCGCCGCCGCATGTCTCGCCCCCACCGCTGTTCCCGACCGTATACGCGAACCCGCTGTCGGTGTCGATCACGATGTTGTGCGCGCTGTGGATCCTGTCGTAGCGCGCGTCCTCGGTGAACGTCTGAGGCGGGTTGGCCACGTTCCGCAGATGGGTCAGATCGAAGATCTGGACGCCGTGCTCGCCCGCGTTGTCCGACACGACATAGGCGTGGTCCTTGTAGACCTTGATGTCACGCCAGACCGAGGACGACGCGCCCGCGGTCATCGGCAACGATCCGACGAAGATCGGGTTCATCGGATCCGTGATATCGACGAACGCGGTTCCGTCCATGCGGCCGACCAGGGCGTACTCCTTGTGCGTCTCGGGATCGGTCCAGCCCCACACGTCATTCACCTCGACGCCGCGACCGCCGCCCAGCTGCTGGACCGGGATGAACGCCAGCAGGTCGACATTCGAGCAGTCGAACTTGCCGATCTTGTCGTTGTCGCAGGAGCGCTCGCTCCCGACGAGCGGGTCGAGGCCCCTGACCTGGCCCATGACGCGCTTGGCGATCTTCCACTGGCCGTTCTCCTTGGCCAGGATCACGGCCGTGCCTTCGCCGAAGTCGTCCCCCGGCAGGCCCACGGCCGCCACTCCGTCGCCAGCGGCCAGCGCCCCGCCGAAGCCGTCGCCACCGTCCAGACTGTCGAGCGCGAACGTCGTCCCCAAGCCCCAGCCCTCCCCGCTCTTCGCGTAACGATAGACCGCGCCGCGGAAGTCGTTCGTCCCTGGCGCGCCGATCCATACATCGCCGTCGGACGACACGCTGATCGCGGCGCCGAACAGGGTCCGCTCAGCGGAGTCCGGCGGGGCCATCGAACCAGCCGGTGACCAGCCGCCCTGGCCCGGACGATAGGCGTACACCGCGCCGCGGAAGCGATTCATCCCCGGCGCGCCGACGAGCAGGAGGTTCTTGCCGGCGAGGATCGCAGCGCCGAAGCGCGACACACGATCGGCGTCGGCGGCGGCGACCTTGACGGGCTGCCCCCAGGCCTTGCCCGTGCCGCTGAACACGAACACGGCCCCTCCCGTGGAGTCGCTGCGGGCGCCGCTGACGAAGGCCATGCCGCCGGCCACGTCGAGCGCGCGACCGTAGCGGTCGGCGGGCTTCGTGCCCTCGACCGAGAGCCGTCCGGCCGGCTCCCACGACTGGCCCGCGCGGCGGAACGCGTATACGCGGCCCGCCCCGCTGTCGGCGCCGATCGCCGACACCAGCGCCAGGTCGCCGTCGACGGCCACCGCGCCGCCCAGGCTGTCTCCCGCAGCGACGCCGGGAGCGGTCAGCCGGGCGACCTGCTTCCAGCCCGATGCACCGCGCTCGAACACGTACGCCGCCCCGGCGCCGGAGTCGGCGCCGGCCGCTCCGACGATCAGCCGGTCGCCGCTGGCGTCGACGGAGACTCCGAACTGGTCGCCCACGGCCTCGTCCTGAGACGTCAGCTGGGCCGTCTGGCCCCACTCTCCCACCTGACGCTCGTAGATATCGACCACGCCCGGGGCGCGATCGCTGATCGGGTTGGATATGATGATCTGCCCGCCGCTGACGGTGATCGCACCACCGAAGCGCGACAGGGCCTCGGCGGCCGGTGGCTGGTCGGCGCGAAGCGTCTGCCCCGCGGCCGCGGGCAGCATGACCGGCCCGACGAGCAATACGAACGACATCCAGATCGATTTGGTCATTCCTGGCCTCTCGCTTGAGCGATTCCGTTTGATCCGATCCGACGCCCGACGAGGCGCCGGCGTGGTTCCCGTCATGGAATGCAGAGACGGTGAAGGTAACCGGCCTTGCCGCTGTTCGCCTACGGTGGGGCCTGTACTGCGACGCTCGGCTCGGCTGAATCGTTCATTCGGTCGTTCCCAGCTCCTGGATCGCCTCACCGATCAGCCGCTTGCGCTCGGGATAGCGCAGGAATGCGCTCTTGAAGCCATTCAGCAGGAGCTTGCGGATCTCCTCGAGCGTGAACCCGAGACGGCCCGAAACGAGCTCCAGCTCGCGCGTCATCGTGGTGCCGCTCATCAGCCGATTGTCGGTGTTGATCGTGACCCGCAGGTTCTCGTCGAAGTATTCGCGGATCGGATGGTCCTCGATCGACTCCACGGCTCCCGTCTGGACGTTCGATGTGGGACACATCTCGAGCGGGATACGATGGTCCCGCACGTACTGCAGCAGGTCGGGGTCCTCCCGGAGCCGCACGCCGTGCCCGATACGGTGCGCCCCGGCCCAGTGCAGGGCCTGATGGATCGACTCGGGCCCGTAGGCCTCCCCGGCATGGACGGTCACGTTGAGATTGGCATGGCGCACGAGTGTGAAGGCCTCGGCGAAGCGCTTGGCCGGGTTGTCGCGTTCGGCGCCGGCCAGATCGAAGGCCAGCACGCCACGGCCCTTGTACTCGACGGCCAGGGCCGCCATGCGCACCGCCCGTTCGGGCTCGAAGTGCCGCAGGCCGCAGATGATCTGATACGCCTCGGTTCGCGGGTAGTCGTCGTTTCCGCGGGCCAGTCCGCGGTTCACCGCGTCGACCACCTGGCGCGGGGACAGGCCGCGCTTGGTGCTCAGGATCGGGGCGTAGCGCACCTCCATGTACCACACGTTCTCGCGCGCCGCGTCCTCTACAAGCTCGTAGGCGATCCGTTCGAGAGCCGACTCCGTCTGCATGACGGCCGTCGTGACGTCGAACCGCTCGAGGTACGCAACCAGGTCGCTCTCGGGGAGCTCCTCGCCGAAGAAGCGCCGGATCTCGTCCACCGATCCGACCGGCAGCTCCACCTCGTCCTCCACCGCCAGAGCGGCGATGGTTTCCGGACGCAGCGATCCGTCGAGGTGAACGTGCAGATCCGTCTTGGGCAGACGTTCCAGGACGTCGTACGGAACGCTCAATGGCCTCTCCCCCCCTCCGGCCACGGCCCGAGGCGCTGGAGACGGCCTGCGAGCGACGCGTGGACCGGCTGTGGCAGGCGCTGCAGGTAGTCTGCCAGCACCTCGCTGTCGATCAACCCCGTGTTCTCCGCCTCGCGGGCTTCCTTCAGCACGGCGTAGGTGTCCCCGCCGGAAGCCATGAAGTTGTTCACCACGACCGAGTACGTGGAATCGGGATGCACGACCCGTCCATCGCGGATCACGAGCTCGCCGGAGTCTTCCAGCGTCGCCTCGATCACGCGCTCTCCGGGAGCCCGGGCGGGATCGAAACGCATGCGCACCCCGGACACCTGCCCCACGGCGTCGGCGACGACCGCGTCCAGGAGGCGGCTCAGTTGCTCTCCGCTCAACGTCAGACGGATCAGCGAGTTCTCGAACGGCTGCACGGCGAACACCTCGCGGTACGTGATCGGTCCGGCCGGGAGGTCGGCCCGGATGCCGCCCGCGTTGGTCACCGCGATCTGCGTCTCGGTGGCGGCACGTTGAGCGTCGGCGATGAGATCGCCGAGGGCCGTCTCTCGCGCGCGGTCGGCGTGGCGGTCCCTGGCGAGCGGGGTGGCGAGTGTGGCGATCGGACGGTCGGCGATCGAATCGACCTTCTCCGACCAGCGCCCCACGAGGGCCGCCACCCGGGGATCGGGCCGGACCTCCTCGCGACGGGTCGTCCATACGCGGAGTTCTCGATCGACCACCGCGTGACGCGCGCGGTCCCAGGTCAGGACGACCACGCCCACCGCGGTGCCGCTCGAACCCGCCTGCAGGACCGGGATTCCGTTCACCTCGGTCGTGAAGCGTGTGTGGGTATGGCCCGAGACGATCAGGTCGACGGGCGCCGTGATGCGTCGCGCCACGTCCACGATCTCGCCGGCATACTCTCCGCTCGACTGGCGAAACGCCCCGGCGTGGATCGTCAGCACGACGAGGTCCGCCCCCCGGCGTCGGACCTCGGGCACGAGCTCGTTCACCACCTGCGCGATGTCGCGGAACTCGAGGCTGGTCACGTTCTGCGGAAGGGTCACCCACGGCGTCTTGCGGGTGGTGGCGCCGATCACGGCGACCTTCAGCCCGGCTACGTCGAGCATGGCCCAGGGCTCCGCCCAGTCCGGTCGCTTCCCAGTGTCCTTGACGAACACGTTCGCCGTCAGCCAGGGGAAGCGGGCGTCGTCGATCCGCGCGCGCAGCGAGTCGATGGTCCAGTCGAACTCGTGGTTCCCGATCGCCGCCGCGTCGAGCCCGACCGTGTCGAAGAAGTCGATCGTCGATCGCCCGCCCGTCAGGTTGGACACGACGGTCCCCTGCATGAGATCGCCCGCGTCGACATGGATCTCGGCACCCGGATAGCGCCCGGCGACGGCGTCGAGATATCCCGCCAGGACGGCCGCACCGCCGAGCGTGTCGCCCGCGGCCCATGCGGGCGCCACCGGCTCGAGGGCTCCGTGGAAGTCGTTCGTGGTGGCGATCGCCAACCGCACGCTGTCGCTCGACGCCGGCAGCGGCGGCGGCAGCGAGTCGAGCCGCGCGGCCAGCGCTCCGCCGGGAGCCGCTCCGCCTTCGGCCGTGGGGACACGGGACCGGCCCTCGCCCGCCAAACGCTCGTTCTCGCGCCCGGCGACGACGGCGATCCGGGCGCTGTCGGCCCCCGCCGGCGAGGGGCGCCAGGGCACGGTGTCGGCCAGGAAGCGCGTCGCGGCCCGCGCCGGCAGGAGCCCCCACGACGGGACGTAGACGTCGGCCTGGCGCACCGTGTCCCGGGTCCGGATCCAGTCGATCAGGAGCTGGCGGACGTCCTCCTGGTGGTCGTACACGACGGGCGCGCCGGCGATCATCGAGAACCCCCCGCCACCCTCCTGCCGGTAGTTGTTGATGGCCAGGGTGAACACCTGGCCGTCTTCGACCGGCGAGCCGTGGAACGTCAGGTTTCTGATCCGGTCCCCGACGGGACGCGTAAGGTCGATCGCGTAGTCGACGCCGGCCACGACGTCGTAGTCGTAGCCCGGGATCGAGTCGACGAACAGGTCCTCGTCGCGCACCCCCTCGGCCAGCGAGCCGTCCGCCTTCACCCGGTGGAAGTAACCCGCCGAGCGCTCGAGGTAGTGGCGGAGCTGCTTCCCCGTGACGCGGATCGCCTTGAGCGTATTGTCGTAGACGTAGAGGCCCGCCGCGTCGGCGACGGTGATGGGCCCCGGTCCGAGCGTGGCGCGGTCGTTGAACACGGACGCCGCCGACAGGTCGGCCCCCGTGGCGTCGAGCTGGACCCGCTGGATCAGGTCGAGGATCGGGGAGTCCTCGAGTCGCGCGCCGGAGGCCGACCAGCGCTCCGGAGTCCAGCCGATCGTATCGGCGACGTACGCCAGGACCTTCTCGTGGTACGGCTCGAGGGCCGCGACGAACGACGGATCGGGAGCAACGCCGGCCGCGTGGAGGAGGCTCGACCGGGCGTCCACCACCTGCCACCCGTCGGCGGCATGCTCGAGCTCCAGATGCGCCACGGCGAGCGCCTCGCCCCACCTGCCGGCCTGGACGAGAAGAACGCCGCCCACCGTATCCGCCGGGATCTCGCGATGGGTGTGACCGAGGAGCACGAGGTCGAGCCCGGGCAAGGCCTCGGCCAGCTCCCGGCCGGCGTTCTCCTCGGGGACCCCCGTCGACGCCGCGTCGTACGACGATCCCGGGCCGAGGCCCGAGTGAACGATCGCCACCTGCACGTCGGAGCGCGCCTCGAGCTCCGGCCACCAGCGGCGCGCCGAAGCGACGAGATCCGCGAACTCGAGCTTCCCTTCGACGTGGGCCCGGTCCCAGATCGCCGAGCCGGGCGTCGTCAGCCCGAGGATCCCGATCCGCACGCCGTCCCGCGTCAGGATCGTGGTCGCCGGCCACCTCAGCGAGTCCGTACCGGCGACGAACACGTTCCCCGCGAGGAAGGGAAACTCGGCCTTCGACACGGCGCGCTCGAGCGCAGGGATGCCATAATTGAACTCGTGGTTCCCGATCGCGGCCGCGTCGTAATTCAGGAGGTTCATGGCACGGATGACGGGATGCACGTCGGCCGGCGCCACGACGCCGTAGTAGGTGTCGAGCGAATTGCCCTCGAGCAGGTCCCCCGAGTCGAGCAGGATCACGTTCGGATCGGAGGCCCGGATGGAGTCGATCAGCGTGGCGACCCGGGCCAGGCCGCGGTCCTCCTCCTGCGCCCGATAGTAGTCCCAAGGCAGGAGCCGGCCGTGGACGTCGGTCGTGCCGAGGACGGTGAGCTCGACCCGCCGCGGGCCCTCGGCGGCGCGGCCCGTGGGTGGAACGGTCGTCGCCCGCGGGGCGCACGCGAGCAGCGCGATGAGCGGGATTCCAGCCAGGAGTCGGGACATGGGGCCGGCGAATATAGGACGGTCGACCCGCGCGCGCGACGCCCCGCCGCGAATCCCTCGTCGCGGCCTCACGACGAGCGCCGCGTCTCCTCGACGGCGGCCCGCAGGGCGCCGAAATCGGGTTGCACGTCGTCCGCCTCGCTGACCCAGGCGTACGTCACGCGGCCATCCCGGTCGATGACGAAAGCCGAGCGTCTGGATACGCCCCGCAAGCCATAGTAGTCCTCGTACAGGGTGCCGTACGCCGCGCTGGCCTGGCGGTTGAAATCGGACAGGACGGGGAACGGCAGGCCATGCTCGTCCCGGAAGCGGCGGGCGACGAACGGGCTGTCGACGGAGATCGCCAACACGTCCGCGTCGAGCTCCTCCCACCGGCTCCAGTCGTCCCGCACGGCGCACACCTCCGCCGTGCACACCGAGCTGAACGCCAGCGGAAAGAACAGCAGGACGACCGGCCGCTCCCCGATCCGCTCGGCGAGATCGATGGTGTGCCCGGGAGCGTCGGACAGCTCGAAGACAGGAGCCCGATCGCCGATCCGGACGCTCACCGGTCGTGGAATTCGAGCGAGTCGAGCGGGACTTCGTGCCGCAGCACCTCGCGCCCGTTCGGGTCCTTGGCGACGAACGCGATCGACCCCCCGGGACGCCGAGTGTCGATCTCCAGCAAGCCGTAGCTCTCGCTCGCGGAATAGCCCGCCACGCGCAGCGAATCGGGAATCTCGAGGCCGTCGTAGAACGGCTCGTTGGCCACCGGCGAGGACGTCAGCTCGTAGATCGGATACGCGCCTGGCAGCGGGTAGCGGATCAGCTCGGTCAGGTGGCGGTCGCCGTCGACCAGCACCACCCCGCCGATCTTCCGCTCGCGGATCCAGTCGAACAGCTCCTTCCGCTCGTGCGGGAAGTTGGCGTACGACTCGAAGTGGTGATAGTCGCCCATGACCTGGTTCCCGATGGCGATCACCTTGACGCGGGCGTCGCTGGCGGCCAGGGTCTCCTCGAGCCACCTCTTCTGGCGCTCTCCGAGGAGCGTCTTGTCGGGCGCGTCGGGGAGCGAGTCAGGGTCCCGCCAGAAGCGGTCGTCCAGCAGGAACACGTGGATGTCGCCCAGGCGGAAGTCGCTCCAGATGCCGTCCAGCCCCGGTCCGCCGTAGAACGGGTTGGCCCAGTAGCGCATGAAGATCCGCGTCACCGCGTCGCGCAGCGGAAAGTTCCGGTTCGAGTCGCTGCCGTCGTAGTCGCGGTCGTCCCAGATGGCGTAGTTGGGGACGTGCCGCAGGACGGGCTGGAGCGAGGCCAGTCGCTTGATCTGGGCGTAGCGGAACTCGATCCGTTCGCGGCTCCCGTAATCCGCCGCGCCCGTCGAGTCGGCGTGCTCCAGGTATCCGTTGTCGCCGAGCCACACCAGGACGTCCGGCCGCTCGCGGTCGATGACGCCCCACACGCTCTGCACCGAGTCCCACGGGATCCGCGCGCACGACACGACGGCGATCGTGCGCCGGCCGGACGCGCCGGGCGGCGGGAAGGTGCGGAACTCGACCGGAGGATCGGCGTCCAGCGCCTGGCCCTCGAGGACGAACCGGACGTCGTAGCGCGTGCGGGGCTTCAACCCGTCGACCTCCACGACGCCCATCGACGAGTCCGCCACCCGCAGGCGTACGACGCCGCGAGCGACGCCCGCGCCGGTCGAGTCGACGGCCAGCGCCACGAGCCGGCCCGGACGGTCGGCGCGCAGCCACAGCCGGACCGAATGGTCCGTCGTGTGTCCGACCATCGGGCCCAGGACGATATGCGAAGGCGCTCCGCCCGCGGGGACGCGGGGCGCCCCGGCGCAGGCCGCCTGCACGGCGACCGCCAGGGCGGTCGCCCGGCCTACTCGCTCGATCAGACGCCGCATCGCTGCCCCTAAGCTAGGAAGACCCCCGCGCCGGAACGAGCGCGGGGGTCTTCGAGAGCGAGCGCGAGCGGGGCCTCTCCCCCCCGCCCCCGGCAGTTGAGCGCGTAGCGGAACCCGATCTGGGCCTGCCAGCGGGAGGACTGGTCGAACGTCGTGAACGGCTGCGCGTCGCCGCCGCTGCCCAGGTTGACCGTGTCCAGATCGAAGATCCCCCGATTGTTGGCGTCGTCCCAACCGCGAAGCTGGAGCAGCTCGATCGTGCCGAACTGGACGCCCTCGTTCCGGCCCCAGTCCTGGTTCAGCAGGTTGAGGAAGTTGAACACGTCGAGGATGATCTCCGCCCGCTGCCCGCTGCGCGTCGGGACGCGGAAGGTGAACCGGGTGTCGAGCCGGTTCTTCCACGGCGAGTCGCAAGCGTTCCGCGAGAGGATCTCGCCGCGGGCCTCGTCCAGGCACGCCTCGCTCGAGATGTACGCGTTCAGCTGGTCCCAGTCACCGGGATCGACGAGGGTGATGTCGTCGGGCCCGGTAGGGACGTACAGCAGGTCGTTGTTCCGGCCGTTGGCCGTCGACGCCTCGTAGCCGTCCGCGTTGATATCGCCGTCGTAGATGTAGGTGTACTTGTCCCCCGAATGGCCGACGTACGACATCGACCACGTGAACCACGGCGCCACGTCGTACGATCCGCTGAGCACGATCTTGTGCCGCTGCTGGAAGTTGGACGTCGCCAGCTCCGGATCGTTCGGGTTCCCCTTGACCGGGTTGAACCCGATGTTGCTGGTGGCGATGCTGTTCGTCATGCTGTTGATGTCCTC
The DNA here is from genome assembly GCA_964502985.1 of uncultured Gemmatimonadales bacterium. Taxonomy (GTDB): domain Bacteria; phylum Gemmatimonadota; class Gemmatimonadetes; order JACCXV01; family JAHWKZ01; genus CAZCZH01. The sequence continues at coordinate 1,221 of CAZCZH010000015.1, read as the reverse complement.
GGCGTTGTTGAACGTGTAGGCCGCGTTCAGCTCCAGCCCGTCCGAGTACCGCTTCTGCGCCTGCAGGATGAAGTTGTAGGCGTTGTCGCGGTCGCTGTTCGTCAGCTCGGCGACCTGCTGGAAGTCGTCCGACAGCCGATTCGGGCTGGCGATCAAGGCGTTGTCGCCAGACTGCTCGCCCGACAGATGCGTCCCGTACACCTCGCGTCCCCCCTGCGTGACCGACACCGGGTGGTCGAAGTCGACGTTCAACTCGCGGACGAAGATCTGGTTCTTGTACTGCGTGTACTGGAACTCGGCCGTGCCGACCAGGCCGAACGGCAGGGCGTGGTCGACGGCCACGTCATAGCGCCAGGCGCTCGGCCAGTGGAAGTCCGGGTCGATCAGGTTGAGGACCGGAGCTCCCCCGGCGCTCGGTCCACCCCCACCAGCGCACGTCGTCGGCTGCTGGCTCGGATCGAGGGTGAACGCGGGAACGTCCTCGTTGCGGCAGCTCAGAGGCAGAGTCGAGATGCCCGTGCCGCTATACAGGTTGGAGAGCCACACGAACGGCTGTCGGCCGGTGAACAGGCCCAGGCCGCCACGGACCTGCGTCTCGCCCTCGCCTCCGACGTCCCAGTTGAAGCCCAGCCGCGGGGAGAGCGTCCCGTTGCCCGACGCCGTCTCGGTCGTGCTCAGGCCGAACGCGTCTTCGACGGCCGGGTTGTCGGTCGGCTCGTCGAGCATGTACGGCACCTCGTAGCGCAGACCGCCCGTCAGCACGACGTTCTCGATGCCACGGTACTCGGTCTGCCCGTACAGCGACAGCTCGTTGACGGTGAACCGTGCCGTGACGTCGAGCCCCGGTTCGGCGGGCAGGTTCCGGCTGAACGAGCTCGGGTTGCCGGCCGCGAAGTCGTCCAGGCTGTTAAACGTCCACGACCCAGTCATGCCCGGGAAGAACAGGTTCCGGAACTTGAACGTCTGGTCCTGGACTCCGAGCGTGATCCGGTGCTCGCCGGCGTTGAAGCTCAGGTTGTCGTTCAGGTCCAGGATGTCCTGGTCGAGCTCGTTGCCCTGGCTGAAGAACTCGGCGCCCGCCCGCAGGGTCCGCGTCCCGCCGCCGACGCGTGGCACGATGACATTGATCTCGGGATAGCTGACGTTGGGCGGCCGGCGGTCGCGGATCCGCGTCCAGCCCCCCGTCAGCTCGTTGTACATCCGGCCGAACGTCGAGTTGAG
>CAZCZH010000014.1:798-20583 GCA_964502985.1 uncultured Gemmatimonadales bacterium | reverse complement strand
CCGACAATCGCGATCCGCCTCGCCCCCGGCATCCTCACCGGAAGCGCCGCAAAGGCACATCGAGGAGACCCCGGGTTCCAGCTCGCCATCGACGCGATCGAGAACGCCCATCAACTCGCCGAGCGGTCCGGCTCGCGGCTACTCGTGCTGCTGTATCCTACGAAGGAAGAGATCTATCTTCCCTTGCTTCACGAGCCCACCCCGCGTCTGGTCGCCCCTTTCGCCGACGAGCTGAAGCGTCGCGGCATTCCGTATCTGGACCTCACGGAACCGTTCCAGGAGCACGCCCGTGCGGGGGAGAAACTGTACTTCGAGGTCGATGGGCACGCCAACCGCAGAGGTAACGAAGTAATGGCGGAAGTCCTCCGCGAGTACCTCGAGAAGAATGCCAGGAGACTGGATCTCCCGTGACCGCGAGCGGAGAGGCCTCCGGCACGCGCGTCGCGAGCTTCCCCGCCGGGTTTCTATGGGGCGCCGCGACCTCCAGTCATCAGGTCGAGGGTGACAGTCGCTGGAACGACTGGTGGCCTCACGAGCGAGCGGGACGGCTTCCCCACGCGTCCGCCGAGGCGTGTCGGCACTACGAGCTGTACGAGGCCGATTTCGACATGGCTCGCTCGTGGGGCCACAATGCGCACCGCTTCTCGATCGCATGGAGCCGCATCGAGCCCCGCGAAGGTCATTGGGACGAGGCCGCGACGGCCCATTACCAGGACGTCGTCGACGCTCTCCTCAGCCGGGGCATCGAGCCCATCGTCACCCTCCATCACTTCACCAACCCTGCATGGTTCGCGGATCGTGGCGGCTGGGCGCGCCGCGACAGCGCCGATCTCTTCTGCCGGTACGTCGAACGCGTCGCCTCCAGCATCCGGGGCGTCCGCTACTGGATCACGATCAACGAGCCGACAGTCTACGCGAAGCACGGTTTCGTCGTGGGGGATTGGCCGCCATTCCGCCGGAATGCCTGGCTGGGAGCCGCTCGCGCCCTGCGCGGCATGGCACGGGCTCATGCTCGAGCCTACGAGATTCTGCGCCGTCTCGGGCCCGAGAGCCGGGTCGGCTTCGCCCACAGCGCGCCGTGGATCGAGCCGTGCGATCGATCTCGTGTGGGGGACCGCGGCGCGGCCTATCTGCGCGACTTGCTCCTGAACCGGGCGTTCCTGGCGCTGATCGATCCACCCCGGCGCCACCCACGTCGGCTGGATTTCCTCGGGATCAACTACTACGCGCGCACCATCGTGCGGCGGCGGAAAATGCTGGCCCCGCCGTGGGGCGAAGAGTGCCTGTCCGCGCACCACTTGGATCGCGGACCGTTCAGCGACACCGGCTGGGAGGTCTACCCGCCAGGTCTGCTGGCCATTCTGGAGAAGTTCTCGCGGCTCGGCCTTCCACTCATGATCACTGAGAACGGGGTGGCCACGGGCGATGAGAACCTCCGCAGCGCATTCCTGCGCGAGCACCTGGCGGCCGTCGGGCACGCGCTGGAGCGGGACATCGACGTGATCGGCTACCTGTACTGGTCTCTGATCGACAACTACGAATGGGGTCTCGGCACGACGGCGCGGTTTGGCCTCGCGGCGGTCGATTTCGAGACCCAACGGCGGACGGCTCGACCGGCCGCCATGGAATACGCTTCCGTTTGCCGAGACAATCGTCTCGCCCTGCCAGCGCCTGGTCGTCCGCTGAGCGTGCGAACGGCTTGAGCATCATCGATGCGAGAACGCTGGGCGACGACCCGGACCTGCGGGCCGACGTCTGCATCGTGGGCGCGGGCGCCGCGGGTCTCACCCTCGCGACGGCTCTCGTCGACTCCGGCGTGGACGTCTGCGTGGTCGAGAGCGGGGGACTCGACCCTGAAGAAGAGGTCGAAGAGCTGAACGACCTGGACAACGTGGGTTACCCGGTTCGCGAGAATTTCATGTCCCGGGCGCGCTATTTCGGGGGGAGCTGCAATCTGTGGGCCGGCCGCTGCATGAAGCTCGGTCGGGCCGACCTGGCGGGCCGGAGCTGGGTACCCCAGAGCGCGTGGCCGATTCCCTACGAGGAGCTCGAGCGGCTGTATCCGGCCGCGGCCCGCGTCCTGGAGCTTCCGTCGGTCTCCCTCTTCGACTGGGGATCGTTCGCGGACCGGATGTCGGATCCCGAGCGTCGCTTGTTCTCGGACGCCTCGCTCGAACCGACCGTTTCCCTGTGGGCGAAGAAGCCTCTCCGGTTCGGCGCGGCATATGGAGCGAAGCTGCGTCGCTCCGGACGGGCCCGCGTCGTCCTGCACTCTACCGTCACCGCGATTCGTCTGAGCGATGATGGAAGCTCCGTCGACGCCGTCGAGGCTCGGACGCTATCCGGAGACGAGCTGGAGATCCGCGCGAGGAACTACGTCCTGGCGTGCGGAGCGCTCGAGAACGCCCGCTTGCTCCTCGTCTCCCGCGGGACCCGACCCGCCGGGATCGGGAACCAGTTCGACCTCGTGGGCAGGTACTTCATGGATCACCCGCGGAGCGTTTACGGGCGTGTCCGACTGCGCGCCGGCGCGCGGCTGCCCCTGGTTCGGAGCCGACCCTTGCCGGGCGGCAAGGTCCAGCTCGGCATCGGAATCGCGCCGGAAGCCCAGGAACGGGAAGGCCTGCTGAATCACTATGCGACGCTGGAAGCCGCCGTCTCACAGTATACGGAGTCCAGCTACCAGTCCTTCGTACAGACCATGAAGGTCCTGTTGAGGCGCGGCTACGCCGGGAAGCGACGGGACGTGGGGCGCGCCCGCTTCGGGCACATCCCCGGTATGATCTACCTGCTCACGCCCAAGGAGTTGATGCCGCATTTCGTCTATCGATGGCACACCGCGCTGCGAGATGCGCTTCCGAAGAGATCGCCGGAATCGTGCGTCGTGGTCTACTTCTGTGAGCAACCGCCCGATCCCGAGAGCCGCGTCAAGCTGAGTGGCGAGCGGGATCGCCTGGGGGTGAACAGGATCCAGCTGCAGTGGCGGATCGACCCGCGGGTCACGCGCACTGTGCTGCGCCTCCAGGACCTGCTGGGAGAGCGCCTCGAGGGGGCTGGAATCGGCGAGCTCGCCGCGCCCGAAGAAGAAGTCCGGTACACGGACGCCTCGCATCACATGGGAACGACTCGCATGGGCTCGACCCCCCGACAGGGCGTCGTGGATCCGGACTGCCGCGTGCACGACGTCTCCAACCTGTACGTCTCGGGCGGCTCGGTCTTTCCCAGCGCCGGGCACGCCAATCCGACCCTGACCATCGTGGCCCTGGCTCTGAGGCTCGCCGAACACTTGCAGCGCTCCCGGCCTTGACGGACGCCAAGGACCGCCAGCGACGCGGGACGCTCCAACTGCTCCTGGCGCGACTCGGGTTCATCGTAACCGGCTACGCGTTCACCATCATCCTGGCGCGACATCTCGGACCTGCCGACTACGGTCTATACGGAGTCCTGCTCTCCATCCTGCTGTGGCTGGAGATGTTGACCAGCGCCGGAATCCCCGCTGCGACCGGAAGGCTCATACCGAACTCACCCGGGCGGGAGCGTACGATCGAGCGGACCGCCCGGTTCTTGCTGCTGCTCGTTGGCGTGTCGATGTTCGCCCTGTGTTGGCTCGGAGCCCCGCTTTTGGTGCGGGTGTTCGGCATTCCGGACGGCGCGACTCTGTTCCGGCTCACCACGCTCGATATCCCCTTCGCTGCCTTGTACATCGCGGATCAGGGGATCCTGACAGGTCACCGCCGGTTCGGAAGCCTGGCGGCGGCCCAGATGATCTATGGCATGGCGAAACTCGGTGGGATCTCGATCCTGCTGCTCCTCGGGTTGTCTTTGCCGGGCGTGCTGATCGTCAACGTCCTCGCCACGTGCTCCGCTCTCGCCTTCATCACGCTGCATGGATCGTCCTCCGGAGTACACCTGGATCGGCCCACTTCCAAGAGACTGATCTCATTGGCGATTCCGATGGGCTGGTATCTGGTCGTGGTACAGATCCTGTTGAGCACGCCCCTGTGGCTCCTGCAGATCCAGGCGAAGGGCAATGGCGAAGTCGTCGGCTACTACGTAGCGGCGCTCCAGCTCGCGCGGATGCTCACCGTCATTCCGACGGTTCAGTCCGGCGTCCTGTTCGTATCCATGGGGTGGGCGCTGGCTCAGGGGGATCGCGTGCTCGCCAGCCAGCACTTGAAGGAGGCGACCCGGTTCGCTCTCGTCCTCATCGTGCCGTCGTGCGTCATCCTGAGCGTCAAATCGCACGGTGTCCTCGCGCTGCTGTTCTCCGAGCGTTACGTCGAGGGAGCGATCTTCCTCTCGTTGCAGCTCGTCGCCTTCGGGGCCCACGCCTTGGCCGACGCCTTCTCCCACGCCTTGATGGCGGGGGGTGCCCAATCGCTGACGGCCAAGATCTTCACCGCTCTCGTCCCGGGCGCGCTCGTCCTGAACCTCGTGCTGCTGGCCACGATCGGGCCCGTCGGGTCCGCTGTCGCCCTGGCCGCCAGCATGCTCGCCGGGGCCCTGATCACTGGCGTCGACTGCTATCGCCGATTCGGGAATCCCGTCCGGCTCGTTACGCTCGCGCGCGTCCTGTTCGCGGCGCTGGCGGCCGGCATCGCGGCCGCCCTCATCGACGTTCAGGGGGCGTGGCTCCTGCTCGAGTTACTGGGCCTAGGTATCCTCTACCTGCTGATCCTCGCGGGCACCGGGGAGCTCTCGCGAGCCGACTTCCAGATGCCGGCGGTCAAGAGCGAGTCGGCCTGATCTCACGAACGAGCGGGAATCGAGCCGGTTCGGCGGCTTCGACGCGAGTTGCCCCGCTTTCCGGCGGGAGTTAGCGTCCGCACTTCGAAGGCAAGCTCACGGGATTTCATGGGTGCTCAATTGACGCAAGGACGACATGACAGGGCTCGTTGCCATCGCCTCCCTGGAAGGGCGGCTGGACGCCGCCGAGGCGCGGGCGCTGGTCGAGAAAATGGCGCGGGTACAAGCCCATCGGGCTCCTGGGGGCTGGCGGATCGTAGCTCGTCCCGAGATGACCTACATCGCATCCCCCAGCCATGCTTCGGGTGATTCAGGCGTAGACGATCCGTCCGAAGATCCGAAAGAACCGATCCTCGCATACGATGGCCACCTCATCAACCGCTGCGATCTCCAGGCCGAGGTCCCGAAGGCCGACACGGATGATCGGGGACTACTCCTCCGGGCTTGGAAAAGCGAGGGGCCCTCGTGTCTGCGGCGGGTCTGGGGAAGGTTCGCGTTCGTCGTGCACGATCCGCGCGAAAGAATCACCTACCTCGTGCGGGACCGCTTCGGCCACAAGCCCCTGCATTACGCGATTCGCGATCGAACCGTGCTCTTCGCCTCCGAGGCAAAGACCCTTCTATCCGTGATGCCGGAGCGCGCTCCCGACGAGCGCGCGCTCATAGAATGGTCCATGCACGGTGACGTGCTTCCCCCGCGGACCCTGTTCCAGGGAATCTCCACTCTCCCCGTCGGGCACATGGTGGCGATCGACGATTCGGGGCGAGTGGAATCTTCGGCGTATTACGACCCCACCGCGGTCGTCGAGGCCGGCCGATACGCGGAACATTCCTCCCAAACGATCGATGAAGTCTTGTCCCTTCTCGACGAGGCGATCGATCAGGCCGTGAAGAGCCACATGCGGGGCAGCTCGTCCGTCGGGGTCATGCTCAGCGGCGGTGTCGACTCGACGGTCATCGCGGCTATCGCGGCCCGGCACGGCGAGATCAAGGCGTACAATTTCGCCATCGCGGACGTCGAACGACTCGATGAACGTCCGATGGCCAGGGAAGTCGCGGAGCGGCTCGGACTGCCGCTGGAGATCATCCTCGTCGACGGAGAGACTTACCGTCGCGGATTGGCGACCGCGACCTATCTCTATGAAGCGCCGCTCTGGCACATGCAGGGCGTGCCGCTCCACCTCCTGGCGCGTCGCGCCCGGCAGGACGAGATCCGGCTGTTGCTGTCCGGTGTCAGCGTCGGACCACTTCTCGGCGCTGCCTCCGACCGGTATCGATGGATCCTGCCCCCGCCGATTCTGGACCGTCTGCCCGACTCGTCCTTCCGGGTGCTCCGGAAGGCGGTCTATGCCGGCGCCGGACTGCCGATCGGAAATCCCGAGTTCGCGCGCCGGCTGGGCGTCGCCATGCAGCTCGTAGCTGGCGGGGCCCGGCATCGCATCGTCTCCCGCTGCGAGGAAGCCTACGGCTTTTTGGATGACCTCAACGAGCGAAGAATCCAGGTGATGCGACTGTCCGATCACCATCTCTTTCTTCCCCGGTTCTACAGTCAGGGGGACCGCCTCTGCATGGGGGAATCCATCGAGTACTGCGACGCCGCCGTGGAGGATCGGTTCGTGTCCCTGGCGCTCAACGTGCCGACGAAGTTGATCTTCCACAAGAAGAAGTCGAAGTGGATCTTCAAGGAACTGGCGACGCGCTACGTGCCGCGGGAGGTGGCTTTCCAAAAGAAGATCCCCATGGACGTGCCGGTCGGGAAGTACTTCACCCCGGCATACAAGCAGGACTCTTTCGAGGCGGGTTCCTAGAGTCTTGCTTCGGGCTCCACTGGGACGTGATCCGTGACATTCCGGCGAAAGCCAGGGAGGCCGATCCGTATCTGCTGCAGTTCGTGAACATCGAGACGTGGGGACGCCTGCACTTCATGGACCAGTCGGTCGAGGAGGTGACCCGGATCCTGTCAGGTTGAATCTCCCTCGCCAGCGCGGCGAGGCCCCACCGGAAGGAACATCCTGACGTCCGCCATGCTCAACAGGTCCAGCATGAAAGCCAGCCCCACGTAGCCCGCGAGAAGAACGATCACCTCGACGATCAGGAGCGGGCCGCGCAGGTGCACGAGCCCGCCGGCCAGGGCAACGAGAGATGTCGCGATCATCGCTCGCACCAAAACGCGCGCCGAGAGCAACGAACCGACCCGGCGGCTGACGATGACTCCCGCCACGACCGCCCCAGCAGCATCGACGAACAGCGCCGCGAGACCCGCCCCCATCGCCCCTGACATGTGGATCAATACCGCGTTGAGAAGCACTCCGACGGGCAACAGCGCCAGCATGATCCTCGCCGCCGTGCCCGCCAGCCCGCAGGCGATCAGGATCCCGCTCGCCGTCAACAGGAAGGTGTACAGCAGGCCGTGCCCGAAGATGAGGACCCGAAGATAGGGAGCCGCAGAGACGTAGGCCTCCGAGAAGATCAGCTGCAGCAGGTCCCGGGCCTCGACCGCGATCAGTGCGCATCCCGGCAGGAGCATGACGGCGAGGAAGCGAGCGGAGTTCTGGAGCGTCTGGCTCACCTTTTCCGGTTCCCCCGCGGCGCGGGCGTGAGAGAGCGAAGGAATGAGAACTCCCATGAGCACGAAGCCCACCACGTTCGGGATCCTGGCCGCGTTCGTCGCGACCACGTACCAGCCCTTTATTTCGTCCGAAACTCCCGCGCCGAGCGCGTTCAGGGACCACAGATCCAGGCTGAGCAGTAATTGCGAGCCGAGCGCGAACAGGCCGATCGGAAGAGCGAGCCGGGTCAGGTCCGACCAGAAGATCAGCGTCGGACGGAAGGCGCGCAGTCCCACCCACCGGACGGTGAACGCCAGTGCCACGACGGAAGCCAGGACGTTCACCACCAGAGCCCCCGCGACCGAGATCCCGATGTACAGCAGCCCGACCATGCCGACCATTTTCGAGACGGCATACAGAAAGCCGGCCGCCGCCTCGACCGCGAACATCCGTCGACCCATCAGGACATGCCCGCAAGCGAAGAACATGCCGTAGAACGGGATGTCCAGCGACGCGATGCGGAAGAGCCGAGCTCCGCCTTCGACCCGGAAGAGATCGGCCAGTTGCGGGGACCCGAGCCAGAAAGCGGCGAAGATCGTGAGATAGACGATGAGCATCAGCGTGATGCCCGTCGCTTCGAGAGTAGTCGATCGCTCCGAGCGCTCCGCGATCAGCTTGGTCAGAGCCTGCGGCACGCCGAGCCGAGCAATCAGTTCCACTCCGAGGAGAACCGAATACACGATCCCGTAGACACCGTAGCCGCTCGGTCCTAGACCGCGAGCCAGGATCACGGCAACTACGTAGCCCGACGCGGATAGCAAGATCTGGGACAGCAGCAGGAGCAACGTACCGCGCGCGGCGCGGGTCGACTGGGGCGTCACTCTTCCACGGCGCTGCCCGAGGCGATCAGTCTTCCGGCTCGAAACGCTGGATCCAGCGTTGCATCTCTTCGAGATCGTGACCGTCGATGAACAGCCTGCCCCAGATCTCGAGGGTGAGGAGGCCGAAGAAGCCGAGAGTCCATCGTCGCCAGGTGTCGAGGAATTGCCCCATTCCACGTTTGTCGAAGCCGAGCTCCCGCTGGCAGAAGCCGTCGGCGAAGAACTCGGGAACCGCCAGCGGCCCGATATAGCGATCCAACGGGAGCGGGAAGCCGGCCTTCCTCCTGCGGGCGATGTTCCGCGGGATGTAGCGAGTGGCCACCTGCTTCAGCACCCACTTGTCCGACCACTGTCCGATCCGGTAGTCGAGGGGCAGGTTCACCACCGTGTGGATCAATCGGTGGTCGAGATACGGCACCCGGCATTCGACCGAAGCGGCCATGCTCATTCGATCGAGTCGACGCAACAGTGGGGAGAGGAATTGATTCAGATCAGCCAACGTGCTGCCCAGCACCTCACGATCGGCGGACCGCTCGACGAACGAGTAGGCCTCGCTGCACTCGGCATGCCAGGAATTCCGTTCGAAGCGATCCAGGAACGACACGCTGGGTGGGAGAAGTTCGCGAAACGCCATGCTGTCGGCGGGCATCCCCGCTCGTGTATACGTCACGAGCGCCAGCCACTGCCAGAGCCGGTTCGGCAGGAGCCGGAAGAAGCGCTCCGCTCGCAGCAGATACCACCTCCTCCGATACCGCCAGGAATATCCGCCGAACAGCTCGTCTGCCCCTTCTCCCGACAGCAGGACCTTCACCCCGTGATCCCGCGAGACGCGACAGATCAGGTAGTACGCGACGGAGTTCGGATGGCTGAGCGGCAAATCGGAGTGGTAGACCGCGCGAGCGAGCTCGCGGCGGAACGACCGCCCGGTCAGTTCGTGAGAGATCAACTCGAGATCCAGACTCCGCGCCAGCTCTTCGGCGAATCGCCGCTCGTCCAGATTCGGGAAGCCCGCGACCGACACGTGGAACGCCGTGAAGTCCCGTGAATTCGACGCTGCGATGGCCGTGACGAGGCTCGAGTCCAGGCCGCCGCTGAGCAGGGTGCCCACCGGCACGTCGCTGACCAGCCGGAGCCGCGTGGCCTCGCTCAGCAGGGAGTCCACGGCGTCGATCACGTCCCTCCGCCGGGTGGACTCGAACCCTCCGTACTCCTCTTCGGAGACCTGTGCCACGAGACGATAGACGCTCCGCGTCGCGATCCCCGCCCGTGAGATCCTCACGGCGCTACCCGGTTGGACCGCCCGGATCCCTTCGAACAGCGTGCCGGTGGAACGCGAGTCCACGTCCCTGTACAGAAACCACTCCGCAAGGCGCGCGCGGTCGATCGACCCACCTCTCGGCACGAGGGCCTTGATCTCGGACGCGAACAGGAGATGGCCGTCCTCCGACCGATAGTACAACGGCTTGACGCCGAGGCGATCTCGGACGAGTACGAGATCCTCCTCTTCTCGATCGTATATCGCGAACGCGAACATCCCGGTGAACCGCTCGATGCACTGCTCGCCCCATTCCATGAAGGCGTGCAGCGCGACCTCGGTGTCCGTTCGCGAGTGAAACGTGTGGCCCAGCTCCGCTAGCTCGGGCCGCAACTCCGCGAAGTTGTAGATCTCGCCGTTGTACGTGATCCACCACCGCCCACTCGCGTCGCTCATCGGCATGTGGCCAGCCGGGGACAGGTCGATGATGCTCAACCGGCACGCGCCGAAGCAGACCCGGCCGAGATCGATCGTACCGTGGTCATCCGGTCCACGGTGGGCCTGGATGTCCACCATCCCCTCGACCGTCGCCCCGTGGTCGTCCCCACCGCCGCAAGCCGATTCCAGGCAATACAGGCCCGCTATTCCGCACATATCGCCACGCGGAACGGAGGCCTCAAGCCGTGACGAATTCCGACCACGCCCGGCCCTCGAAATAGGCCGGAAGGTCGATTCCCAGGATGGTCAGGATCGTCGCCGGTATGTCCAGGATGTGGCCGCGCTCCAGGGTGATCCGGCTCGCCGCCCGGGGGCCGCGACACAAGACGAACGCGTTGGGCCGGTGATTGCCCGTGTAATACGGGGCGACCTGATAGCCGGCCGGTCCGTGGACCAGACCGCACCGCTCCGACCGCAGGTCCCCCAGCACTCGAGCGTTCGGGTTCCAGGTCACGACCAGATCCGGCAGGTCCCCCCGCCGGGGCCCGCTGAACACCTGGTCCATGTGAAACACTTCCCGCGCAGGGCGCGCCTCCCCCGTCGGGACCACGAGCTCCTCGACCGCTTCGTGGATGGTCTCCAGCAGTTCCTGGAACATCGCGCCGGTCTCCACGATCCCGCCCGGTTCCCGGCCGCGCAGGTTCAGGCGCACATACCCTTCGTTGGAGTTGGGAATGCAGAAGGCCTGCGACCGGTCCCAGTCGATGGCCTGATTGGCCCACCTCAGGTTGAGCCAATAATGCAGGCTGCGGGGGAGACAGCGAGTCACGGCATGACGCAGGCCCAACGGGATCGCCTGCCGCAGCATCGCCGCCAGGCCGGGACGGGACCGATCGGCTCGGCCCTCCTCCCCATCCGGGTCGCCGCCGACGCTCGTCCCGTAGAACAGGCCCAGGCGGTTCAGGACCTCCGGTAGCAGGTGGCAGCCCGAATAGTTGGGACCCATCCCATCTCCGGACACGATCATCACGGTCGTCGAATCGTCAACTGCCGACACGATCTCCCCGATGGCCTGATCCACCGCCGCATAGACGTCCCGCAGAGCGTGCTCGGCCCCTGCGGCACCTCCGATCGGATGACTCGGATATTCGTGGTCCGAGACGTGCCACAGGTAGTGCCCTCCCGCGTGGGGCTCTCCGAACGTCACGAAAGCCATCTCCCACGGCTTCTCGCGCAGGAGCCACCGCACCACCCGACCCTTGACGGTCGCCCCGGCGACGAGCTGATCACGAAACGTCCGGGGATCTGGCACAGTGAAGAGATTCGTGTGCTCCGGAGCGGGATACGGCCCGAAGCGCCGCAGGATCTCGCGACGCACGTCCGAAGGCGTCGAAGCGGGCTTGGTGAACCACGTCCAGGTGCCGTATTCGGTGATCTGGACGCCCCGGAAGTCCTTCAGTCGGTAGTCCATGAAGGCGTCCATCACCAGGCACTTCACGCCGGCATCGTCGAGAATCTTCCAGAATGGCGGCAACCCGCATTCCTCGGCACGGGCGCGATGAATCGCGCGCTCGCCGGCGCGAATCTGGAACGCGTGGTACATCCCGTGGTGCCCCGGCGAGGCGCCGGTATAGATGGTCGGCCACGCGGACACGTGCAGGACATCCGCCGTCGTCCCCAACCGGGCCCAGGTTCCCTCCCTGCGGAGTGCCGCGAGGGTCGGCAGGTGGCCTTCGTCCGCCCACTTCTCGATGAGGTCGGCATCGGCGCTGTCCAGCCCGATCGCCAGCACGCGACGTCGCGGTGCCGTCACGGGCGATAGACCTCGTCGATTCGCACCTTGCGCCCCTCGCGATCCGACAGCTTCCCGGCCTCGATCATCGCCACGTTCCAGATGTTGTCCCAACCGCTCGTCTCCGCGGGAGCTCCGTGGAGCGCCGCGTCCCGCAACGCGTTCAGCAACGACGTCGTTCCGCCCTGCGGATAAGAGGCCTCGTCGCCGGGCGGCACCTTGACGTTGCGGACGGGACGGAAAAAGCGGCTGTCGGCCGGACGCCAGAACACGTACTTGCGGTTCGTCCATAGAACACCTTCTTCGCCCTCGACCCACAGGGAGAAGGCGTACCGATGCGAGGTCATCGTCCCGAGATACTGGACCTGCACTCCATCGAACTCGATGAACGCCTCGGTGTTGGCGCCGTGCCGATAGTCGCTCCACGGCGAGTTCCAGACGCGCGCGGTAATGCTGACGGGCTGCAGGTCGAAAAAGCTGCGCAGGCTGTCGAAGTGGTGAACGGCCACCTCCTGCAGCTGGGGATATTCGATCTCCGCCAGCCATGGCCCCTCGGTGTGGCTCGGCTGGTGACGGCGATCGACCATGGTGGCCGAGTCGAGGCGGCCGATCCGGCCCTCCCTTACGAGGTGCCGGACGGTGCGCTCTGCGGGCCAGTAGCGATAGTTCTCCGCGACCAAGACTGGCCTTCCCGCGTTCTGGGCGGCCTGTAGAACCTGCTCGCCTTCCGGCACGCTCGTGGCGAGGGGCTTCTCGACCATCACCGCGAGACCGGCCTCCAACGCGCGGATCGAGTGCTGAGCGTGGAGCACGGAGGGCGAGACGACCAGCGCGGCGTCGGCCTGGCACTCGTCGAGCGCCCGATCGAGATCCTCGTAGTAGCCCGCGCCCTCGCCGACGACCTCGCGGGCCCTGGTCAGCGCGGCCGGGTCTGGATCCACGTACCCCACGCAGACCGTATCAGGATGGTCCCGCACGATGTCGACCCAGTGGCCGCCACGAATCCCGACTCCGATCTGCACGATCTTGACGCTCACGCGCTCCCTCCCTGATGAACGGCTGGATTGCCGGGAAGATCCCGGCTCATGTACTCCGGAATCGGCACCCTGAAACGAGCCAGGATGTGCGGCGCGACATCCATCACCCCGGCGATCGCCGCCGGCTCGTGATCGGACGACGCTGCGCACGACAGGACGAACCCTGGCGGCGCATGGGTTCCGGGCCGGGCGTCCGGCGACTCTCCCGCCACGGTTCCCACGGCGGGCGAGGATATCCGATCGAATTTCGCCGATCGATCCCAGATGACTACGAGGTCCGGCAGATGATCGCGCCGCGCCCCCGGGAAGGCGGCGTCGGAGCGGACGACCTGCCGCACCACGCGCCGGCCGGTCGCCGGATCGACCAGCTCCTCCATCGCCGCGACGATGTCGTCGCACAGCCGCTCGTACTCTTCGCCCGGCGTCACGATTCCCTGCGGCTCCCGACCCGCCAGGTTGATCCGCACGTACCCCTCGAGATCGGTCGGCAGGCAAAAGGCTCGGGTCCTGGACCAGTCCACGGCGGCCATGTCCACCCGTCGCGCGAGCCGGTCCCGGAGCCCTCCCGGGAGGCGCCTCGCCAGCGCCTTCCGGAAGTCCTTCGGCAGGGCGTCCCGCAGCAGGCGCACCGGATCGCGAATGGGCTTTACTCTCCCGTCGTCGGTCGCTCGATCGTCTCCAGCCGCGGCTCCCTCTTCCGGCGGTTCGGCGAGATGTCCCAGTCTTCGCAGGACGTCGGGCAGCAGGTGCCAGCCGGCTCTGTTCGGGCCGGCGCCGTCTCCCGACACGATCATCAGAGACACATCGGGGCCCGCCGCATCGACGATCGAGCCGATCGCGTCGTCGATCTCCTGGTAGAGCGCCGCGAGCCGCGACAGATCCCCCTCCTCGCTGGAGCGCCAGAAATAGTGCGCCCCGAGGTGCGTCTCGGCGAACACGGAGACCGAGACGTCCCATTCGTGCTGCCGCAGCAGCCAGCGCGTCGCGTCGGCCTTGGCCCGGACGGATTCGCGAAGCGGTCCCTCGAGGTCCTGCGGGTCGAGCGGCCCGAGCCCCACGTCGAGAGCCTCGAGGCCGAGCGGATACCGGCCGCAGGCCCGATCGAGCCGTCGGATAAGGCTCCCGGGGGTCGACGAACGGCCCCAGTAGCGGGCCCAGGTCCCCCAGTCGAACACCTGGAGTGCCCGCGACTCCGCCTCCGGATGCGTGTACGGCGCGTCCAGGACGCTGCACCGCACGCCGTTCCGGCTCAGGAGGTTCCAGAACGTCGGACGACCGTACAGCCCGCGGTGGAACTTGCGGTATCCCTGCTCTCCGGGGACCGGCTGCGCCGTGTAGTACACCCCGTGCTCCCCGGGCGGCGCCCCGGTATAGATCGAAGGCCACGCCGAGACGTGGAGCAGGTCGGCGGTGGTTTCGATCCGAGCCCAGTCACCGCGATCCATCAGCGACGCGAGGGCCGGAAGGCGCCCCTCGCGGGCCCACGCCTCGATCAGCCCAGCGTCCCCCACATCCAGGCCCAGGACGAGGAGCTTCTCCACGCGTCGCGCCACGCTCTACCTCCCGGCTACGATGGCGGAGGCGCCCAGGACCAGGAGCGCCGCCAGCATGTTCAGGTAGATCGCCCGGGGAGCCGAGCGATGCCCGAAGACCGCCTGGTAGGCGATCATCGCCAGCACCAGTGCCAGCTTGAGCGAGAGGGCGCGCCCGAATCTGGTCGCCAGGAGCTGGCCGGAGACCAGCGCCTCGACCCCGATTCCCCTGACCCCCAGCATGACGATCCCCGTCGCGACCAGGACGGTCAGGGCCGGCCAGCCGAGGCCGCCCATGCGCAGGCTCAGCGCTCTCAGTCGCGCGCCGGTCTCGGGAGGCCCGATCTTCTTCAACACGGGGCCCGCGAAGACGGACCAGAAGAACATGTGACCGAGCCACAGGAAGGCCGCCGCGAGGTGCAGGACGAGGCATACCCGGTAGAGGCTCATGGCGAACAGCGAGGAGTCATATCCGACATCCGGCTAATGGCGGAGTAGGGCCGAAACACCCACGATGAGCAGGGCCAATGCGCCGTTCACGAAGGCGATCCCGCGGCGGGGGCGAAAGGTCGCGATGGCGTGGCCCACGAGCAACAGGCAGAACAGCGCCATCTTGGCGGCCAGCACGTGCCCGAAATGCCCAGCGAACAAGCCGTCCGGGAAGGGGGCGTGTCGTGCGACCAGCAGTCCTCCCGTGGCCCCCAGAGCGAGGAGGAAGCACCAGCCCAGAACGGGAAGCGAGAGTCGCAGGGCCCGCGGAACTCCCACCGGAGGCCAGGCTCCTCGATTGATCGTCTCCAGTAACCGCACAGACTCCTGCGCTCCCGTCTCGCGTCCCAGCGCAACCGCCATCACCACCCAGAACAGGCACTGCCCGACGAGCAGGACGCCGGCCACCAGATGCAAGAACGCCTCCATCGAGTACGCGCTCAGCATGCGACCTGCGCCTCCCGCGTCTCGTGAACCACCCGCACGCAGGCCGAGAGATACTCCCGCGCCGAGTCTTCCCAGCTCCAGAGCGGGGTCTGGGCGGCGGCGACGCCCATCTCCCGCAACCGCTCCCGCGAGGGCAGCTCGCCCAGCAGACGCCTCCATGCGGGAGTCTCGTTCGCCACGAAGAAGCCCGTCACGCCCTCCTCCACCAGCTCCCCCAACGTGCCGCTGGTCACCGTGGCCACCGGACGACCGGCGGCCAGGTACTCCCGCACCTTGAGCGTCGAGTACCCGACCACGCCGCCCGGGAAGGCCGCGGGGCTGTACGGCGCGAGACACAGGTCCGCGGCCGCGATGTGCGCGGGCACCTGATCGTGGGGCACCCGCCCGAAGAACCACACGCGGTCCCCCTTCCCGTCCACCGAGCGGGCCTCCGCCTGCAGCTCCTCGCGCAAGGCTCCGTCGCCCACGACGATCAGGTGGAGCGAACGCCCCCCGACTTCCCGCACGGCACGCAGGACGGGCCGCAGGTCGTGGGCTCGATCGAGGACCCCGACGTACAGCAGCACGGTCGCTTCCTCGGGGATCCCGAGCCGGCGGCGGGCCTCTGCCTGGTCCTGCGGCCGAAACTGGTCCCGATCCACTCCCAGCCCGATGACGTCGACCCTGTCGGGGTCGACGCGCCAGCGACGCACGATATCCGCCTTCAAGTACTCCGTCTCGGCCACGATGCGCGGGACCCGGCGCAGCAGGTGCCCGGCGAGCCAGCGACCGCCTCGGATCCGTGCGGCTTTCAGCGCGCCCTCCCGCGCCGCGTCCGCGACCGGAACCAGGTTCTCGACCGCGATGGCCGGAATTCCGTACCCCTGGCACTGCCGGCACACGAAGCCCGACAGGAGCCAGCTCTTCTCGAGGACGACGTCGTGGCCGACGAGGCGCTCTCGGGCGAAGCGGCGAAGGACGCGAAGGTAGCGCAGGAACTCGCCATATCCGACACCGCGCAGGGCGGCGTCGTCGACTCCCGAACCCGAAGCGCTCCGCGTGTCGATCTCCACGATCCCGAAGCGGTCGTCCTCGACACGCTCGATCACGCGCCGAAAGGCCACCGTAACGTCGGCCCTCTCGCCAAGCGCGGCCGCCAGGCTCAGCACGTTGCGCGTGGGGCCCGCCGAGGGCAGGAGATTGTGCCCGGGGACGACGTAGGCCACCGACAGCCGGCGGCCGCCCGATCCTCGGGTCGCGATCTCAGACACGCGCCGGATCCCTGGCTCTCAACAGCCTCCGGTACACCGATTCGATCGTCTCGGCGGCGTGCTCCCATGTGTGATGCCGCTCGACGTGCTGGCGGGCGTTTCGTCCCAGACGCGCGGCCAGCTCGGAGTCGTCGAGAAGGCGCAGGATCCCGTCGGCGAATCCCGCCACGTCTCCGTCGGGGACGAGCCATCCCGTTCGCTCGTGCTGCATGACGGGCGCGGAGCTGCGGAAGGAAACCACCGGTCGGGCCGCGGCCATGTAGTTCAGCAGCTTGAGCGGGATGCCGTCGCAATCGATGCGCGGATTGAGAGCCACCTGCCCGCCGGCCAGCAGGGTCGGAACCTGGTCGAAATCCGCCGGCACGATCTCGATCGCCTGGCGGACTCCCAGATCCCGCGCGCGCCCCTCGTACGAATCGAAGGGCGATCTGGTCACGATCTGCAGACGAACGTCCTGGCGCCGCTCCCGGACCCGGGCGAACGCGTCGATCATCAGGTCGATCCCCTGATAGGGCGAGAGATTCCCGCTGAAGACGAGCGTCTTGACGTCGCTCCGCGGCTCTCCGGCGGCCGCGATACCGGCGTCGAACAGCTCGAGTTCGACTCCATTCGTGACGACGGTGACGCGCTCGCTCGACACGACCCCGCTCGCCACGAGCTTGTCCCGAATGGTGTCCGTCACGCTGACCACGTGGTCTGGGAGCCTCACCGCTCCCCGGTCCAGCTTGGCCGCCACGAAGCGCTTGACGCCTGAGGGCAGACCGAGATCATAGTACGGCAGCTCGGAGGCCAGAAGCGTGTGCGCGTCGTACACCAGCGGGATCCTCGATCTCCCGCGCGCGGCGGCCGCGACGAGGAGCCCTTCGTAGTGGTGGGCGTGGATGACGTCCACCGTATGCCGCCGGAGGAACCCACGCAGGGTCAGCGCCAGCATCGGATCGAACATCAGGAGCTTTCGATACGTCGGCCCGGCCGCCAGTTCGCGGTTGTTGCGCCTGCCGCGAATCCGATGCACCGCGACATCGCCGTTCACGTCTCCCGTTCCGTGGGGATACGTGATCACGTGGATCGCGTGGCCGCGAGCGGCCAGCGCCTCCGCCGTTCGCTGGATGCGCACGGGCGTACCGCGGTCCTGGGGGAACGGGCACGCCGCTACGATCGCCACCGTCAAGCCGTGCTTCACAGGAGGCGCTTCACGCATGTCCAGTACGCCGCCGTCAGCTCGTCGAGGATCCGCTTGGCGGCCCTCTCGGTCCAGCTCGTGGTGAGCTCTCGACGAAACGGGATCGGCCCGCCTTCCAGCAGTGCGCGATCGGGCACCTCTCGCGACGCCTGCGCGCGACGCCGCTTCGCCAGGACCTGGGGCGAATGTCGAATGATCCACCACGCCGCTTCGCTCCACTCGCCCAGCCACCCCTTCTTGGTCATGATCGCGAGCTGCGCGACCTCGTAGAACCCCAGCATGGGGGCCAGCAGGAACAGCGTACGCGCCGAATAGTTCTTCAGGATGAACAGCCAGCGATTGCGAATCAGGCAGAATACGCGCTTCTTCGAATAGTGACCAAGCGCGCGGATCGAAAGACCGGCGCTCCCGCTGCCGTGCAGGCACCGCGCCTCGGGAACCGCCAGGACGCGGACTCCGAAGTCGTGATCCTCGAAGTAGATGAAGAACGACTCGTCGAAGGCCTCACCGACCGGAAGCCGCGAGCGATCCACCAGGATGCAGGCGCTCACGACCGATCCGATCCGCCTGACCTCGGACGACGAGCCGGCCACCGGACGATCCTCGCCATCGAGGGTCTGCAGCCCCAGATAGTGGCACCCCGCGCCGTCGTACTGGACGACGTCCGGCTGATGGGCGTACAGCACGCGGGGCATGGCGACCGCCGCCGCGGGATGACTCTCCAGGGCGGCCACGAGCCGCTCGATGGACCCCGGAACGAGCCGAACGTCGTTGTCGACCAGCAGCACGAGGTCGGTCGCCGCCGCCTGGAGGCCCGCGTTCCGGCCAGCGCCCGGCCCCGTGTTCTCCGCCAGACGCACGATACGTACGTCGGGGAACCTGGCCTGCACGACCTCGACGCTCCCGTCCTCGGAGGCGACGTCCACGAGGACCACTTCCCGCACGGCTCGCGCCTGCTCCACGGCCGTCCCGACGGATTCGCCGAGGACGCGCTCCCCATTGTGGTTGATGACGCAGAGCGTGACGTCCCGGGAGGTTGGCGAGACCTGCTGCATGGAAACGGCCCGCGACTCCCTCATTTCGAGGACGGGGCGGACGCTGGCCTCAGAACAGCGTGTAGATGAAGGGCGCGAGCGCCGAGGTCTGAGCGAAGATCAGCAGGCCACCGACGAGGAACAGGATCAGCAGGAGCGGGGCGAGCCACCACTTCTTGCGGACGCGCATGAATGCCCACAGTTCGCGAACTAGCGACGTGTTGCTCATCTGGCTCGCTCCAGGTGTCTAGAACTGCCGTTCCAGATCGCCTCTCGGCGCGTCGCGCGAGGCCCATTCGCTCGACGCGTCTCCGGAATGCCGCAAAGGATTGCCCCCCAGCATCCTACGGAGCAATCCCGCCGGCGTGATCACGAAGTAGTAGAGGATACCGAGGACGATGGGGGTCGTCAACCAGGAGATGGCCCGCGAAAGGCCCATCCAGGCCCGGTACACGGGGCCCAGACGACCCGGCACGACGATGCCCGAAACGACCAGGATCGCTCCGATCGCGGCCAGCGCCAGAGCGACCCGCGGCTCGTCCCGCCACCACCACACGATCCCGGCCAGGACGATGAAGACAGGGGCCAGGGTGAACGCGAACTTGCGCCCTCTGCCCGGCGTCCAGTCGACCAGCTCGGCAGGCGCGTGTCCCTCCGTCCCGATCAGTCGAGCGGCAGCTCTTTTCTCCAATCCTCCTCCTCGTGCCATTCCGGCTGGCGGGTCTTGTCGAGCAGGAACGGCCACAGCACCAGGTGGTCCATGTCGGTGCGCATGAAGCACACGTAGGCGTCCTGCGGTGTGCAGACGATGGGCTCCCCACGGACGTTGAACGAGGTATTGACCACGACGGGGCAGCCGGTCAGGCGCTCGAATTCGCGGATCAGGTCGTAATACTCCGCATGGTCCTCCCGGCGCACCGTCTGGACGCGAGCCGAGTAGTCCACGTGCGTCACGGCCGGGATCTCCGACCGCTTCACGTTGAGCTTGTCGATTCCCCAGCGCTCTTCCTCTTCGGGCGGGATCGCGAGTCGCCGATCCTGTCTCACCGGTGCCACGAGCAGCATGTACGGCGATTCCCGATCCAGCTCGAACCATTCGCCGACGCGCTCCCGCAGGACGTCCCCTACCTGCTCGCCCGGGGCCGAGGGGTGT
>CAZCZH010000014.1:0-788 GCA_964502985.1 uncultured Gemmatimonadales bacterium | reverse complement strand
GACGCGCTCCCGCAGGACGCTCGGCGCGAACGGACGGAAGCTCTCCCGGAACTTGATCTTGAGGTTCATCACCTTCTGGGTCCGGGCATCCCGCGGGTCGCCGAGGATGCTCCGCGCGCCGAGGGCCCGAGGGCCGAACTCCATGCGCCCGCAGAACCAGCCCACGACGTCGCCCGCGGCCAGCGACTCCGCCGAGCGCTGAATCAGGCGATCCCGATCGAGGCGTTCGTAGGAGGCCCCCATGGAATCGAGGCAGGTCTGGATCTCCTCCGGCGAGTACTCCGGCCCCAGGTAGGCGCCGCGCATCGCGTCCCCGCTGCGCCGGGGGCGCGGTCGTCCCTCGCGTCGATGCCAGACGAGCTGAGCCGCCCCCAGGGCGCCTCCCGCGTCTCCCGCCGCGGGCTGGATCCACAGGTCGTCGAACGGACCTTCCCTCAGGATGCGGCCGTTTCCGACGCAGTTGAGGGCGACGCCACCGGCCAGGCAGAGCCTGGAGAGCCCCGTCTCGCGATGCGCCGTCCGGGCCATCCGGAGCATGATCTCCTCGCACACGTCCTGGATCGAGCGGGCGATGTCCATGTGGCGCTGCTCGATCTTCGATTCCGCCTTGCGCGGGGGCGACCCGAACAGCCGGTCGAAGGCGCCATTGGTCATGGTCAGCCCGGTCAGGTAGTTGAAGTACTTCTGGTTGATCGTGAACGAGCCGTCCTCCTCGAGGTCGATCAGCTCGTCGAGGATGAGCTGTACGTGTTTCGGCTCGCCGTAGGGCGCGAGGCCCATCACCTTGT
>CAZCZH010000013.1:9282-23737 GCA_964502985.1 uncultured Gemmatimonadales bacterium | reverse complement strand
TCGGCGGCGATGGCCTCGGGGATCAGGACGCTCGGGGCCTCGTCCGAGTGGACGCGCGTCTCGGGGTCACGCAGAAACGCGTCGATGGACTCGATCCATTGCGCGGCCTCGCCCCATACAAGCAGATCGAGCCCGCGACACAGCACGGCGTCGCTGGCGTTCTTCGGGGCGACCAGGTGGTCGCGATAGCTGGACGGATACGGGCCGCCCAGGACCCACGGCGTGTCGAGCCCCCGGGCGGGGCCCTCCAGCAAATGGACGAGGGACGGCTTCTGGACCGACATCGCGCTGACGAACACGGCGTCCGCCCGGGCGATTCGCCGGTGCAGCTCGTCGTCCGGCACGGGCTCGACGTTCAGGTCGACCAGGTCGAAGGACCACTCGTCCGGCATCAGCGCGGCGAACGTCAACAGCCCGAGCGGCGGGAACGCGGCCCGCTTGCCGACCATCGGCATGATGTGGCGGTAGCTCCAGAACGACGACGCCGGGAACTCGGGCGCGATCAGGAGTCCACGCCGCGTGGCCCGCGATGGCGTGACGTGCGGCGACCGCGGAACGTTCTCGATCTGGACCAGTCCGGGCATCGTCGATCCGAGGCTGCTGGGAACAGGATTTGCCTAAGTCTATTATTTTAGCATACATGGGGCGCTGCGTAAAGGACTGGCCCGACGAGGATCCAGAAACGGAGGCGTTCGCCGTCCGGGACTCCGTGTTCTCGCTGCCGCTCGGTCCCTAGGCGAGCATCAGCCCGGCGATCGGCACGAGCCTGGCAGCGAAGCGCTCGACCGCGCCCCAGTCGGTGTACTCGTGGTCGCGCGAGGTGTCCGTCGAGCGGCCCGCCTTGCGCTGGATCCGCTTCAGGACGAAGCGCGTGATCGGATCGTAGCGCGTGTACGGCACGGCGCCGCCGAAGCGCGCGATCCGCCCCGGCCGCCAGCCCGTCTCCTCGACGAAGTCGTCGACGTAGCGCTGGGCCTCACGCTCGGCCTCCGGCGTGCCGCCGATGGCCGCGCCGCTGACCGAGAAGAAAGCCGACTCGACCTCGTCCAGCCGCTCGCGATGCCGGCACACGAAGTCGCGCACCTCGCGGGCGTGCCGACCGAAGCGCACGGACGAGCCGACGATCACGACGTCGAACCGCTCCAGGTCGGGGCTCGCCGGGAGCTCGCCCGCGCGGACGACGGTCGTCGCCGCGCCCCGCGTCTCGAGGACCCGCGCGATCCGGTGGGCGATCTTCGCCGTCTGCCCGTACCGCCCGGCGTACACGATCAGGACGTTCATGGGACTCCTCCCTTCGCAGTCGCTATCAAGGATACCCGAGGCCCGGCCCGCCGTGCGTCGGGAATCCTTCGCGACCGACTGTGGGAGAACGGGGAGAAACGCCGGGGGTCGTCACTCCCTGGCCGGCATCGTGATCGAGGCGAAGCCGGCTTTGTCCAGCTTGCCGCGATCGTCGGTCAGCCGGTCGGCGTCCTTGGGAACGCGATACGGCCCCAGGCGCACTCGGTAGTAGCCCTTGCCGTCGACCAGCCCGATATCGAGGTCGGGCTCGAAGCCGATCGCCCGGAGTCGCTTGGCCAGATCGGCCGCGCGCTGAGCGTCGGAGAAGGCGCCGACCTCGAGGTACACCTGGTCGGCGCCGGCGGGAGGCTTCCGCGGCGGGCCCTCGGCGACTCGGTCCTCGGCACGCGGGGCGGGCCGTGGCGTGGCGGGCTCCTGGCGCGCGACCTCCCGCCGCGGCTCCTCGCGCGGCGGCTCCGCGGCGGGCGGGCCCTCGCTCCCGGCTGCGGGCCGTGGCTGGATCGGCACGTACTTCGGCTTCTCCGCGGACGGCTTCTCCGGCGCCGGCGTCTCGGGTGCCGGATTCTCCACTCGACCCGCGCCTTCTCCCGACGGAGGATTCTCCGCGACGGGGGCTTCCTCGGTCGGGGCCGTCTCGGCGGGCCCCTCGTCCGGCGGGGTCTCCTCGGCCGGGGCCTCTTCGGCCAAGGACTGGTCCGGCGACTCCCCCGCGGGGTTCGCCAGGGCGACCTCCTCGCCTTCGGCCTCGCCGGCGCCGGACAGGATCTCGCGAGCCTCGGCGGCCTGCGGCGAGTCCGCGTAGTCCATCGTCAGCTGGGTCCAGTACTGGTTGGCCGTGTCGTCGCGGCCGGCGCTCCGGTTGGCCGACGCCAGCCAGTACACGTACTCGGCCTCCATCGCCTCGCGGTTGCGGCCCGACAGGGATCGCGGCAGGTCGCCGGAGCGGACCCTGGTGTAGCCGTTGAGGAACGCCTCCTCGGCGGCGTCGTAGTCGCCGTCGACCATGTACGCGCGCCCGACCCACATCGGGACCTCGGGCTGGTACTTGCTGAACGGATAGTCCTTGGCCAGGCGCTGGAAAACGTCGCGGGCGCGATCCGTGCGGCCCTCGACCAGGGCGTATTGACCGAGCCGCATGAGCGCCTCGTCGGCCAGCGACGAGGAGGCGTACTCGTCGACGATGGTCTGGTAGTTCTGAGCGGCGACCGCCGCGTCCGGCTCCATCAGGGCGATGTACCACAGGGCCTCGGCCTGCGGCATCCGGGCGGCCCCCGTCAGCCCGGCCGTCGCGTCGAGGTAGTCCCACAGGACCTCGCGCGCATGCGCGTAGTCGCCGTCCTCGTACGCCTTGCGCCCCTCGGACAGGAGCTTGCCCGTGTCGCGCTCCTGCGCGCCGGCGGGCGCCGCGAGCGCCAGCCCCAGGACGGCCAGCGCCAGTCCGGCGATCCATGCGCTACGCCGCATGCAGGATCTCCATCACGTGCCGGTCCATGACGAACTCCTCCGCGTGCGAGGTCGACTTGAGCATCAGGTCGGCGGCCGCGAGGAGGTCCATCGCCCGGGCGATCGATTCCGGCGAGTGGCGCCGCCCCTGAGCGGCGAGCCCTCTGGCCATGGCGAACCACGAACGGCCGGGCAGCGCGGCCATGACGGCCCGCGGGTCGCGCGCGCCGCTGGCGACGACGACGCCCAGGCGGCAGAAGTGGGTCGCCAGGAGCGGCACCAGCCGGTACGCCGTCTCGCCGGCCGCGAGCAGGTCCTTGAGGAGCTCCAGCGCCCGTCGCGAGTCGCCCGCCCCGACCGCGTCGCACCACTCCCACACCGTGCCCAGGGTTCCTCCGAGGCACACCCGGGCGACGTCGTCCCTGGTGATCCGCTCCGCGTCGCCGACGTACAGCGCGACCTTCTCGAGCTCGCCGTACAGCGGCCCCAGCTCCGTCCCGATCTCGGCCAGGGCCGCCGCGGCGCGGGGCTCGAGCCGCTTGCCGAAATCGGCCTGGGCGCGGGCCGTCAGCCAGCGCGCGAAATCGAAATCGATCTGCTTCGAGCGCGGCGACTTCCGCGGCAGCTCGCAGACGACGCGCGCGGCGTACTTCTCCCACACCTGGTACAGGTTCCCGCGCATCGTCGATCCCCCCGTCCCGATGAGGAGCAGGCCGGCGGGCGCGGCCTCCAGGGTCGCCTTGAGGCGGTCGCGCGTCTCGGGGGGGATGTCGGAGACGTTTCTGAGCAGGACGACCCGCCGGTCGTTGACGAACGGCATCGACGCCACCAGCGCCTCGTAGTCGGCCGGCGCCAGCTCGGACGCGTCCCGCGAGTCGAGGTCGAACTGGTCGGCGCCGGGCGTCGTCAGGACGCGCTCGAGGACCGCCGTCAGCGCCTTGTCGACGAGGTACGGCTCCTCGCCGGCCAACAGGATCGCGTGGGACGCGAGGACGTCGGCGGGCGGGTCGGAGAGAAACGCGTCGGCCTGGATCGTGGGCATGCGGACGCTCGAAATCGGGACATGGGACGAGGCAAAGGCAAGCTAGATCGCAGCCCGTAGGGCGTCAACGCGCGGTCCGGACCGCTAGGGCAGGCTGAATGCGGCCTCGAGCGGCCACGGTGTGGGGGTCCGGCGGTACGCGACGGGAGTCATCCGTGGGCGGATCGTCGACCGGCCGACGTCGCTCCAGCCCGGGCCGCGCCAGTCGGCCAGCTCGAGTCCCGGGGCGCCCGTGACGGCCGGCGTCGACCAGCTCGCGACCGAGCCCGCCGACGACATGGAGCGGATCGGGCGCGCGAGCCTCACCCGCGCGCTCGCCTCGATCGGGAGGCGGACGCCGCGCGCGGCGACGTCCGCTCCCATGGCTCGCCCACCAACGGCCTCATCCTCCGCAGGCGGAGAGCCGATCCTCTTCGTCCGGGCGGCCCGGTCGGAAACCGCGTCGGCCTGCGCCCAGCTCGGAAGGCTGGGAACGAGGCTCGCTACGGAGACCGGCGGCGCGGCAGGGTCGCTTCCGGCACGATCCGCGCCGGAGCTTCGCCATGCCGGGACCGGACCCTCGGCCCCGACCGACCACAGGACGCCCAGCGCCAGGAATGCCACGACGGCGGCCGCCAGGGTCGGCCTCCAGGACCGGGTTCGGGACCGTTCCCGTCGGCCGGCCGACGACGCGTGACTGTCGCGGCCGCCGATAAGCTCGTGTCCCAGCCAGAGCCGCCGCTCGAGCCGGGGCCAGAAGTCGGGCGACGCCGGGATCTCGGGCGCCGACCGCAGGACCGTGATTCCTCGCCGGTACGCCGCCAGGTGCTTCAGGCAGCCCGGACAGCAGTCGAGGTGCGCCTGAATGGCGCCCCGCTCGGCGGCCGGGAGACGCCCATCGAGGAAGTCACTGAACGCCGCCAGAAACTCGGGGCAAGCGGCGGAAGTCGGCTGATTTCGCTTCGTCACGATCGATGGACCTCGAACAGGGGACGGAACCAGGGTCGATTCCGAATACCACCCTACCCCGTGTCGAGTTCCACCGCCGTGGTTCGCTCAGTCCAGCCAGGGAGCGATGATCTGGGCGAACCGGTTGCGCGCCCGATTGAGGCGCGACTTGACCGTTCCTAGCTGCGTATCGGTGATCTCGGCGATCTCCTCGTACGACTTGCCTTCGATCTCGCGCAGGATGAACACCTCGCGATGATGGTCGGGAAGCTGCTCCGCGGCGCGCTCGACCAGCTCCTGCAGGCGACGCTTGTGGAACAGGTCGTCGGGCCGCATCGAGGAGTCCTCGAACTGCAGCGGCCGGTGGTCGTCGTCCCAGCTCGAAGTCAACGTCTGGAACAGGACCAGCGGGTTGCGCGAGCGGTTGCGCAGCTCGTTCTTAGCCAGGTTCGAGGCGATGGTATAGATCCAGGTCGAGAACTTCTTCGACGTGTCGAACCGCTCGAGATGGCGATACACGCGAATGAACACCTCCTGGGCGAGGTCCTCCGCGCGCTGACGGTCACCGATCGAGCGCTGGATGAAGTTCACCATTCGTCCCTCGTAGCGCCCCACCAGCTCCTGGAACCGGCGCGTCTCTCCGGCCAGGTAGCGCGTGACGAGCTCGTTGTCGCCGAGGCGCTCGGTCTCGGTGCGATTGTCGCTCTTGATCCGGACACTCGTGGCGCTCATAGATCGTTCCCTTCGATCGGGTCGATTATGAAAAACCTGCGCCCAGGAGAAAAGCAGGGTCCGTGCCGCTCGCGTGCGCGGCCTATAAACATAGGCAATACTGATCGAACATGACCGTCTGGCAGGCCCGGCGGCAGGGCAAGTGGAGCGGTGGGGGGTCAGGGGTGTCCCGGAACCCGGACACCTTCGAGGCTGGCCGAAGGTCACCGGCCGGCGGCCACCTCTTCCTCGTACATCGTATCGATGAGGTCCTCGTAGCGCTCCTCGATCACCCGACGCTTGACCTTGAGGGTCGGCGTCAGCTCGCCGGCTGCGATCGAGAAGTCGTCGGGCAGGAGGCGCACCTTCTTGAGGGTCTCGTAGGACGCCTTGTCGCGGTTGAGGTCCTCGAGGAGGCCCTCGTAGAGCTCGCGCACGGGCTCGGCCTCGACGAGCGCCTCGTGGTCGTCTGCCGGCAGGCCTCGCTCGCGGGCCCAGGCCTCCAGCGTGTCGAAGTTCGGGACGATCAATACGGAGGCGTACTTTCGCCGGTTTCCGACGACGACGGCCTGGCTGACCCACTTCGACGTCTTGAGCTCGTTCTCCAGCGGCTGCGGGGCGATGTACTTGCCGCCCGACGTCTTGATCAGGTCCTTCTCGCGGTCGGTGATCGACAGGAAGCCGTCCGCGTCGAGGTGCCCGATGTCTCCGGTGTGGAACCAGCCGTCGGCGTCGAGCACCTCGGCCGTCTTGTCCGGCAGGTGATAGTAGCCCTGCATGACGTTGGGGCCGCGGACGAGGATCTCGCCGTCACCATGCCGACGCTCGGGGTCGGGCTCGATCCGGACCTCGACGTTTCGGA
The DNA here is from genome assembly GCA_964502985.1 of uncultured Gemmatimonadales bacterium. Classification (GTDB taxonomy): domain Bacteria; phylum Gemmatimonadota; class Gemmatimonadetes; order JACCXV01; family JAHWKZ01; genus CAZCZH01. The sequence continues at coordinate 17,450 of CAZCZH010000013.1, read as the reverse complement.
TCGGCCGCCCGACGGTGCCGAAGCGCAGCGCGTCGAACGTGTTGACGGCGATGACCGGGCTCGTCTCCGTCAGGCCGTAGCCCTCGAGGATCGGGAGCCCGGCCGCGTAGAAGAACTTCGCGATGACGGGCGCCAGCGGGGCCCCGCCCGAGACGTAGAACCGCAGCCGGCCACCCGTCCGCGCGCGCAGCTTGCGAAACACGAGCCGGTCGGCGACGGCCTGCTGGAGCCCGAGCCAGGGACCCGCGCCGCGGCCTTCCACTTCGGCCTCGGCCCAGGCGATCCCCACGCGCCGGGCCCAGAAGACCAGCGACTTCGTCATCCCGCCGGCGTCGCTCGCCCGCTGCAGCACCTTGGAGTACATCTTCTCGTACAGCCGCGGCACGCTGGTCATGACCGTGGGCTGGATCTCCTGCATGTTCTGCATGACCGTGTCGACCGACTCCGCGTAGGCGATCGAGACCCCGGCCCACATCATGATGTAGTAGCCCGCCGTGCGCTCGAAGCTGTGCGACAGGGGCAGGAACGAGAGGTGGACGTCGCTGGTGTGGATCTCCAGCGAGTGCAGGGCGTCGAGCGTGTTGGACACGAGGTTGTGGTGCGACAGCATGACGCCCTTCGGGCGCCCGGTCGTGCCCGAGGTGTACAGGATGGTCGCCGTGTCCTCGGGCTCGATCCCGGCGCGGCGCGCCTCGACGAGGCCGGGCTCGGCCTCGCGCCGGGCGCGTCCGCGCTCGACCAGCTCACGCGCCGGGAAGACCCGCTCGGCATCCGACTCGATCGGGTCGAGGGTGACCACGCAGCGCAGATCCGGACAGCGGTCGCGGACGGCGAGCACCTTCTCGAGCTGCTCCGCGTCGGACACGACGACCGCTCGCGCTCCGGAGTCCTCCAGGATGTACTGGACCTCGTCGGGGACGAGCGAGGTGTAGATCGGCACCGACCATGCGCCGCACGAAAGAGTCGCCAGGTCGGCCAGCGCCCACCCCGGGCGATTCTCGGACAGCAGCGCGATCCGGTCGCCGGGCTCGATCCCGGCGTCGACGAGGCCGAACGCGGCGAGCTCGACCTCCTCGCGGAACTCGCGGGCCGGGATCGAGACGTACTCTCCGGCCGCCTTGTAGCGCATGAAGTCCGGCCGGCCGTGTCTCTCGACCGCCTGCAGGAACAGCTCGGGGATCGTCCTCGGGGTCAGCGGATCCAGAACTCCAGTCCTCCGGAGAATTCCCAGTCCGTCAGCTTCTCGTCGGTAATGCACACGGCGTGCGACGGGTCGCCCTGACAGAACGCGACGTGGTCCTTGACGTCGCCACGGAACGTGATCCACGGATTGAAGGGATGCGTGAAGCCCGCGCCGAAGTTCAGCAGGAACGCGGCGTCGCCGTCGCCCTGGTCGGGCTCGAACAGGATGGCCCCCGCGCCGGCCGACAACAGGAGCCGCGTCGGGATCTCCTCGTCGCCCCCGATCAGCAGGTCGACGCCGCCGTAGATCAGGTGCACTCCCAGGTCGGCCTTGACCTGGTCGGGCTCGTTGATGTCGAACTCGCTGGGCTCCGTCTGGAGCGGGGCGAAGCCGTACGTTCCTTCGATCCGCCAGCGGCGGCTCAGGCCGACCTCCAGCCGGCCCCCGTACAGCGGCCCGATGTTGGCCTCACGGCCCAGCGCGTCCTTGAGCTCGGAGTCGTCGAGCACGAACGCTCCGACATAGGGGTTCACGGCGACGCTCACGCCGGCGTCGCTCGACCGCTGGGCGTGCGCCGACGCGGCGGGCAGGGCCAGCGCGGCGGCCACCGACGCCAGGATCCAACAAATGCGTCTCGTCACGGGCTTCCTCCTGGGTTGAGGTCGCGCGCCGGTTCCCGGCCCGCGCGGCGAGCGGTCGTCAGCAATATACGCGATCCGACGTGCCGGTTGAACCGGCGCGCCGCGGCGGCCCGGCCTACGTTTCGGCCATGCCGCTGCGCGCCGCCGAGATCGCCCGTCTGATGGAGGAGATCGGCCTCCTCATGGAGTTTCGCGGCGACAATCCCTTCAAGATCCGGGCCTACAGGAACGCCGCGCGGACGCTGGGGTCCCTCGAGGAGCCGCTCGACGTGCTGCTCGCCGAGGGGCGGCTGCGCGAGCTGCCCGGGATCGGGGCGGCGATCGCCCAGAAGATCGAGGCCTGGGCACAGACGGGGTCGGTCGCGCTGCACGACCGCTTGCGGGCCGAGACGCCGGTCGGGGTACTGGAGATGCTGGCCGTCCCGGGGCTCGGGCCGAAGCGCGCGCGGACCGCGTTCGAGGCGCTCGGGCTGGCCTCGCTCGACGACCTGGAGGCCGCCGCGACGAGCGGCCGGCTGGCCGAAGTGCCGGGCTTCGGCGAGCGCTCGGTGGCCTCCGTCCTGGCCGGCCTGGCGCGCGTCCGGCGCTACGCCGGGCGGTACCTGGCGCCCGAGGCGCGCGCCCAGGCCGAGATCCTCGCCGCCGGGCTGTCCGCCGTCCCCGGCGTCACCGAGGTAGCCGTCGCGGGAAGCCTCCGGCGCCGGCTCGAGACGGTCCACGACGCCGACCTGGTGGCCGCTTCCCCCGATCCCGCCGCGGCGATCGAGGCGTTCGTCGGCCACCCCATGATCGCCGAGGTGGCGCGGCGCGGCGACGCGGGGGCGAGCGTCGTCCTGGCGGGCGGGATGCCGGCGGACCTGCGGGTCGTCGCGCCAGCCGCGTTCGCCTTCGCCCTCCTCCACCTGACGGGCTCCGCCGAGCACAACGTGCGGCTGCGCGGGCTGGCGAAGAGGAAGGGGCTCCGGCTCAGTGAGTACGGGCTGATTCCCGAGGGCTCGGACGAGTCCCTCGCGTGCGCCGACGAGGCGGCCGTCTACGCCGCCCTCGGGCTGGCCTGGATCCCTCCCGAGCTGCGCGAGGACCGCGGCGAGGTCGAGGCGGCCGCGGAGGGGAGGCTGCCCGTGCCGCTCGAGGTCGAGGACCTGGCGGGCGCCGTCCACTGCCACACCGACTGGAGCGACGGGCGGGCCTCGCTGGAGGCGATGGCCGCGGGCGCCGCCGAGCGCGGGTTCTCCTACCTCGTCGTGTGCGACCACAGCCGGACGGCGGCCTACGCCGGCGGGCTGAGCGTCGAGGACCTGGCCCGCCAGCGCGAGGAGATCGACCGGCTGAACGCCGAGGGCGGACCGGTCACGATCCTCGCCGGGAGCGAGGTCGACATCCTGCCCGACGGATCGCTCGACTACCCGGACGAGACGCTGGCGTCGCTGGACCTCGTCGTGGCGTCGCTCCACAGCCAGCTCCGGCTGCCGGCCGCCGAGCAGACCGAGCGCGTGGTGCGCGCCTTGGCCAACCCGTGGGTCGACGTCCTCGGCCACCCGACGGGGCGGCTCCTGCTTTCGCGCGACGGCGCCGAGCTCGACATGGAGCGCGTCCTGGACGCGGCCGCCGAGCACGGGGTGGCCCTCGAGGTCAACGCCAACCCGCGGCGACTGGACCTCGACTGGCGCTGGCACGGCGCCGCCGTCGAGCGGGGGATCCGGCTGTCCATCGACCCCGACGCGCACGGCCCCGAGACGATCGCCTTCGTCGCCGAGGGCGTGGCGATCGCCCGCAAGGGGTGGGTCGAAAAGGAGCACGTGCTGAACGCGCTCCCCGTCGAGGCGTTCCGCGCCGCGCTGCGGCGGAGCCGGAGCTAGCCGAGAGGCCGCGCGGCTCGGTCACCTCCGCCCGACCTTCCCATCACGGGCGGGGGACGAACCGCTCGCACTGGGTGCCATTGACGTTCAGGTCGCGCTCGCGGATCCAGCCCGTCGAATCGGCCCCCAGCCGGGCCGACTCGCCGCCCGGCAGGGAGGCCGGCTCCCAGTCGGCGGCCTGGCGGCCGCGGTTCCCGCCGGTCAGGTCGACCTGGATCCAGGTCTCGGCGCCGCGCGCCCGCCGACGCTCGAGCGGCGCCCAGTCGCCCGGGACGAGAACCGCGATCACCGCAGCCGTCGAGTCGGGATCGACACGCACCTCGACGGAGTCCATCGCCATCGTGAAGCACGTCCCCGCCGGCAGGCTCGGCACCCGCGGCAGCGCCTCGCAGTCGCCGACCAGCGCGTAGGGGCCGCCGACCCGCACCCAGCGCAGCCGGAACGGCCCCATGTTGGCCGCCTGCGCGACGCCCGGCTCGAACCCGACCCAGCCATCGAGTGTCCAGCCGTGGACGGGAACCGAGTCGCCGGGGGCGAGCTGACCGAACTCGGCGGCGCGGTCGTTCGGCCGGAGGTACGCGGTAAGCGTGTCGCGCGGGGCGAGGAGGCACGAGGCGCGCGTCGAATCGGCGGCCGGGGCCGAGTCGACCGCCAGGTCGGCCTGCGCCGGCGCCGGCTCCGCCGTCCGGCGCCGGCCCCGCGAGCAGGCGGCGACAAGGGCCCCGGCCAGCGCCAGGGCCGCGGCGCGCCGCACGGCGGGGCTCACCTCGCCGTCCTCAAACCGCCACCGCCAGCGAGTGGACGTGCGCGTCGGGCCAGCCCGGGAGCTCGATCGCGCGCCACGATTCGCCGCGGTCGTCGCTCTGGAAGACGCCGCGATCGAAGGCCGCCCAGAAGGCGCCCGGCGCGGCCGGGTCGGCGACGAGCGTCGCCACGCGGCTCCCCTTCGCCTCCGGCATGCCTTGCTCGCACTGCAGCCACTCGCCCCCCTCGCGGCGCCAGATCCGCGCCTCGGCGGCGCGCTTCGCGTGCGACGACGTGGGCCCTTCCGAGCCCGACACGAGAACGAACGCGGGGTCCCCCGCGTCCAGGGCGAGACCCGTCAGGTAGGGGTCGGGCGGCCCGGCGGGCCAGCGCCACGAGCGCCCGCCGTCGTCGCTCTCGGCGAGACCACCCTCCGCCCGCCCGAGCCCGTCGCCGCACGCCGCGCGGTACAGCCCCCTCGCCGTCGGGTGGGCGCGGATGGTATGCGCGTCGTACGGCGCGTCGACCGTCCGGTCGAGCCAGGTCGCGCCACCATCGGGCGTCGAGACGACAGCCCCGGCCTCGATGGCGACCTGGAGCCGCGCGGGCTCGACGGGGTCGGGCTCGATCCAGCGCACGTGGTGGGTCTCGGGGCGCGGCGGGAAGGACCACGTCCCGGCGGAAGGCAGCCGCCCGAGCCCCGGCCGCGCGTCCCACGAATCCCCGCCGTCGTCCGAGCGGTACACGGCGCTCGGCTCGGTCCCGGCCCAGACGACGGTCCGGCCGCCGTCGCGCGCGGCCGCGACGGCCATCGCACGCTCGTGCTCGATTCCTGCGTCCGCGCGCGACCACTCGCGCCCGCCGTCCGTCGTCCGCCACAGGCCCGACTTCAGCGTCCCGCACCACGCCCGCCCGGGATCCGCCGGGTCGAGCGCCACGCAGTACGGCGAGTCGCGGGTCAGCGACAGGTCCAGCGTCCAGCCCGCCGCGGCCTCCCGCGCCACCGCCAGTCCCGCCTCGGTGGCCACGAGCAGCAGGGTCATCGTCCTCTCAGTACTCGGCGAACGCGTCGTCCGGGTAGCAGTACATCCAGCGCTCGCCGGGCTCCGCCGAGGCGATCACCGGGTGCCCGGTGGCCCGGGCGTGGGCGGTCGCGTGGCGGTTCGGCGAGTCGTCGCAGCACAGGGTCGAGCCGCACTCCTGGCACGTCCGCAAATGGACCCAGCGGGCGCCGATCTTGACGCACTCGGCGCACTCCCGGCGCTCCGGCGTCCGGACCGACTCGATCGCCTCGATGTGCGGGCAGCTTCCGGTCTTCACCCTCGCAAGATGGTCCGCCGGCGGCCTCTTGACCGCACTATATCATTTACTATATAATTATCGATATAATGAGCCTGCCCCACATCCTCCTCGGAATGCTGCGCGAGCCGGCCAGCGGCTACGACCTGAAGGCGCGCTTCGAAGAGGACGTGCGCCACTTCTGGTCGGCCGAGCTGTCGCAGATCTATCCGACGCTGAGGCGGATGGAGAAGAAGGGCTGGCTGGAGAGCGATACCGAGCCCTCCGAGCGCGGTCCGGACCGCGTCGTGTACAGGCTGACGCAGGCCGGGCGCGGGGAGCTCACGCGCTGGCTGGCGGCGGGCCCCGAGGTCGGGACCGAGCGCTTCGCCTACCTCGGGCAACTGTTCTTCATGGACGAGCTGGGCGACCTCGCGGCGACGCGCGCGTTCATGGTCGAGCTCAGGGCGCGGCTCGCCGCGTGGCTGGCCGAGCTCGAGGCGATCGAGGCCAGGATCGCGACCGCTCCGGGCTATCCCGACGACCTCCCGCCCGAGCGCTTCCACCCCCACGCGGCGCTCCGGATGGGCCTGTTGACCCTGGCCGCCAAGCTCGCCTGGTGCGACGAGACGATCGAGCGAATCGACCGCCGGAAGGCTCGAGGGGCGTCTTCCGGCCGCAAGCGACGCCCCGCGACCAAGGAGGCCTGAGAAATGCACGCCGTCTATCTGGCCCTGATCTTTACGCACGTGGCGTTCGGCTTCGTGGGCCTGGCCGCGTTCTGGGTCCCGTTGTTCTCGACCAAGGGCGGATCGCTCCACGTCAAAGCGGGCACGGTGTTCAAGATCGCGGCCTACGTCGTGGCCGCGACGGCGTTCACGATCGCCGTCATGACGCTGATCGCGCCGTGGGGAACGCATCCCGAGGACCGCCCGGCGAATCCCGCCGACCTGCCCGGCGTCATGGCCCAGTTGCGGGCCGTCGAGGCGTTCCTCGCATACCTGGCGATCATCACCCTGACGACCGTATACCACGGCGTGCGTGTGATGGAGACGAAGCGCGACCCGGCCGCCATCCGGACCCCGTTCCACACGCTCGTCCACGGGCTGTCGATCGCCGCCGGCGCGGGCTCGCTCCTCCTGGGGCTCCTGTCGAGCTACCCCGGCCACTGGATCTTCGTCGCCCTTTCGCCGATCGGCTTCCTGGTGGGGCTCGGCGGGCTGCGCTACGCCAGGCGCCCGCGGCCCACGCCGATGGCCCACTGGACCGAGCACCTGGCCGCCATGATCGGCGGCGGGATCGCGTTCACCACCGCGTTCCTCGTGTTCGGTCTGCGGCGCTTCGTCGAGTACTCGCTGGAGGGAGTCCTGGGACTGTTGCCGTGGATCCTGCCGACCGTCGTCGGCACGATCGCCATCGCGCTCCTCCAGCGGCACTACCGCCAGCGGTTCGAGCGCGGGTTTACATCTTGATGCTGTGACGATACACTTTGATGCATGCGGACGACCCTGAAGCTCGACGACGATCTCCTCCGGCGACTGAAGCAGCGCGCCGCGAAGGAAGGCAGGACGCTTCAATCCACTGTCAATGATCTCCTGCGCCAGGCCCTGGCTCGCGTCAGGACGGCCGATTATACGCTGGAACTTCGCGGTTGGGACGCCGAACTCCAGCCGGGCGTCGATCTCCTCGACCGGGACAAGCTGTTCGACCTGATGGAAGGCCGCTGACGGGGCGGGTCCGGAGATGCAAGCCGTCGACACGAACGTTCTCGTCTATGCAGAGATTCGCGGTAGCGAACATCACGAAGAGGCGAGCGACCTGCTGGCGATCCTCGCGGAGGGATCGCTCCCATGGGCCATCCCGTGGCCCTGCGTCTACGAGTTCGTCCGGGTCGCGACGCACCCGCGGGTCTTCCACCCGCCGGTTCCACTCGAGATCCTCCAATCCGATCTCGGTGGAATCCTCGAATCGCCCTCCCTCGTCCTGCTCTCGGAGACGTCACGTCATGCGGAGATCATGCTACGCGTGCTCGATCGATCGGGCGCGACTGGGAACCTCGTCCACGACGCCCACATCACAGCGCTGTGCATCGAGCACGGAGTCTCCGAGCTCCTGACGGGCGATCGTGATTTCTCCCGGTTCGACGGGTTGCGCGTCTCGAATCCGTTCGCCGACTCGAGCCCGGCCGGCTGAGGGCTCGGCGGGACTTCTCCGCGGAGGCGCTTCAGCCTTGTTCGATGTGCATCGTCACGGGCTCGAGGACGCCGTGCGCCTTCTTGGCCGCCTCGATCTCCGGCGAGTCGAGGGCCGCCTGCATACCCTCGAGATCATGGACGTTCACTCGGACCGAGACCTCGTTGCCTCCGTCCGCGCCCAGGTAGTCGACTACTTCCGATCCCCACGGGGCGAATGCCTCCACTCGCTCCGAATGCTTGCTCGCCCAGTGGTCCCGATCGCGCACCT
>CAZCZH010000013.1:5702-9272 GCA_964502985.1 uncultured Gemmatimonadales bacterium | reverse complement strand
GGATCCTCCTTCGGCATTCTCGTTTTCGGCAGCGTCCCTACATATACGGGGCGGGCTTCGGCAGGGCCAGTCACATGCCTCCCTGCGAGGCGCTCGCGAGATCGGCGCCTCGATGGATTCCGTAGACCTGAATCCGCCTCCCCCAGCGCTCGACTTCCCTCTCCAGCGACATGCCCACCTTCTCCGCCACGCGCCGCGACGCATCATTCTTTGGATCGATCAAAGACACCAGATGGTCACGGTCGAGGTTTCTGAACCCGAAGGTGCGGCAACCGACCGCAGCCTCCGTCGCAAGCCCGCGGTTCCAGCAACGCCGCAGGAAGGAATAGCCGATCTCCACTTCATCCCGCCCGGCGACATCCCGCTGCAGAATCAGGCCGCACTGGCCGACGAACTCGTTCGTGTCCTTGGAAATCGCCGCCCACATGCCGAATCCGTGGTCCGTGTAGCTCTCGAGGTTGCGATTGATCCACTCGGCGGTTTCGTAGCGTCCCTTTGTTGCGGGATAGTACCGCATGGCCTCAGGGTCCGAGAAAATACCGAGCAGGTCGTCGACGTCGCTCGGCGTGAACGCGCGCAGAACGAGGCGGCTTGTCTCGAGAACGGGTTTCATCCCCTGCGCGCGGGCAGGTTTATGCCAAAGGCCCATTTCCACGCATCGCCATCCTTGACGTAGACCGACGTGCCCCGAACAGATCCGACCTTCTGGCCGAAGCAGGTCCCATCGGCAGTGCCCGTGAATGTCAGGATCCCGACTGTCGGCGAGAGCATCGTGGCCATGCCGTCGGTGACTCGGACGCTCTTGACCTCGCATCCGGGCCCGGTCCAGTCCTCGATCGCATCGGCCTTGGTCGCGAAGTAGGTGCCAAAAATATTGATGAACGAAATATGCTCGGCCGTCAGGTCCTCGATCTTCCTGGCGTCGTGTTCTTTCCAGGCTTCCCAGACGGCTCTTTCGGCCGCCATCAAGGCATCGGTGCCGGCATCCCGAGCGGCGGGTTCAGCCGCGTCCATTCCAGGCGCTTCTCCCTCTTCAGCCGATTTTGCGGAGGCCGCTTTTGGATCGACGATCGGAGCTTCGGCGTGGAAGGCGGCTTTCCATGGTTCGCCGTCGCGGACGTACACGCTCGCCGCCCAACTGCTGGCCGGGACCTTTTGTCCTCCGCATGTGCCGTCGACGGTCGCCTTGTGCGTGAGCAATGCCACATCGTCATCGAGGGGTCTCATCTGCTCGTCGGACAGAGCGTAGCTCTCGATGTCGCAATCAGCGCCCGCGTATTCGTTTGTCGCTGATGCCTTGTCGAGCCTGCCAGACGAGCCGTAGCCGACGAACTTGTCCGAAAGAAACGTGTCCCAGAACTTCGCGTCCTTGGACTTCCAGGCCTCGTATGCACTCTCTTCGAGCGTTACGAGGGCATCCTTCGTCGGTGCGGCCGGGGCGGCCTTTGCAGTCGCGTCAGCCGCGTTTCCATTGTCCGCCGGTGGATCTCCGCTGCAGGCCGTAAGAACGACAGCGGCTGCCGCGGTCAAAGCGAAATACTTGATCTTGATCATGAGCGTCTCCTCGAGAATCCAAGGCCAAAGGTCGGACGGAGGCAGAGCGTAGAAAGGCAAAGGTGGTGGGCCAGGGCCAGAACGCCAATATTTTCGCGATTCTGCTGCGCCCCCCGCCCTCATCGGCACCCGTTTCCAGGGCAAAATCGGACACCACGGGCAGGATCGGACACCCGACGGCGGGGTTGTCGCGTGCCGGCGCCATTTCTAACTTCCGCTCGATTTTCCTCGCGGCCCGCGGGCCGCTTTTTTCGCCCCGTCTCCGCGACTCGAGATCCCCCCGGGAGCCCCGTCATGAAGATCGTCGTGTGCATCAAGCAGGTCCCCGAGCGCGAGGCGCGCCTCAGGGTCGCCTCCGACGGGAAGTCGATCGACGAGAGCGGCGTCCCGACCGAGATCAACGAGAGCGACCAGTACGCGCTGGAGGCGGGCCTGCGGCTGGCCGAGAAGGAGGGCGGCGAGGTCGTGGTCGCCTGCCTCGGGCCGGACGGCGCCGAGGAGGCGATCCGGCGGGCCCTCGCCATGGGCGCGGCGCAGGCGCTGCACCTGAACGACCCCGCGTTCGAGGGCGGCGACGCTGCCGCCACGGCCCGCGCCCTGGCCGCGGCCATCGAGCCCGAAGCCCCGGATCTCGTCCTGGCGGGTCTCCAGTCGGACGACGCCGGCTGGGCCCAGACGGGGGTCCTGATCGCAGGGCACCTCGGCTGGCCGAGCGCGACGATCGTCATGGAGATCCAGCCCGAGGGCGAGAAGATCAAGGTCAAGCGCGAGCTCGAGAGCGGCTGGTTCCAATGGGTCCGGCTGCCGCTGCCCGCCGTCCTGACGATCCAGTCCGGCATCAACACGGTGCGCTACGCGACCCTCAAGGGGATCATGGGAGCCAAGAAGAAGGAGATCAAGAAGCTCGGGCCGGGCGACCTGGGCCTGGAGCCGGACGCCGTCGGGACCGCCGGGCGCCGCGTCCAGGTGACCCGGCTCTACGTCCCGGAGAAGACCGCCGAGGCCGAGATCCTCGAGGGCGACCCGAAGACGGCGGCCGGGGCACTCGTCGAGAAGCTCCAGAAGGAAGCGAAGGTCCTCTGATGGCGGGCGCGATCTGGATCGTCGCCGAGACGACCGGCGCGGACGCCGGCTCGAAGCTCAAGCCGGTCTCGCTGGAGGCCGTAGCCTGCGGCCAGGCGCTGGCCGGGGCGCTGGGGGCGCCACTCGAGGCCCTCGTCCTGGCGGCCGACGCGGGCCCCGCCGTCGAGGCGCTGGCGAAGCGGAAGCTCTCGCGCGTCCTCCGCGTCCAGGACCCCGAGCTCGACCCGTATACGCCGGACGCGATGGCCGCCGCCGTCCAGCGCGCGGTCGCCGCCGAGGAGCCGTCCCTTGTTCTCCTCCCCCACACCTACCAGGTCCGCGACTGGGCGCCGCGTCTCGCGGCGGCGCTCGATCTCGGCTTCGTCTCCGACGTCGTCGCCGCTCGCGTGGAGGGCGGGAAGCCCGTCTTCGTGCGCCAGCCCTACCAGGGGAAGCTGAACGCGGACTGCGTCTTCGCCGGCGGCGGCCCGCACCTGGCGAGCCTCCAGGCGGGCGCCTGGCTGGCGAGCGACGCGGCCGAGGGCGACGCCCCCGCCGAGATCGCGGACCTGTCCGTGGACCTGACCGACGTCGAGGTCCGGACCGAGGTCCTGGAGACGTTCCAGGAGGTCGAGGACAAGGTCGACCTGTCGCGCTCGGACGTCATCGTGGCCGTGGGCCGCGGGATCGGCAAGGAGGAGAACCTGCCCGTCGTCCGCGAGCTCGCCGAGGCCCTCGGCGGCCAGCTCGCGGCGAGCCGCCCGGTGTGCGACAACGAGTGGCTGCCGATGGACCGCCAGATCGGCTCCTCGGGCCAGACCGTCGCGCCGAAGCTGTACGTCGCGGTCGGCATCTCGGGAGCCATCCAGCACCTCGTGGGTATGAAGAACTCGGGCACGATCGTGGCCATCAACCGCGCTACCGGCTCCCCGCTGTGGTTGGACAAGTTCAGCC
>CAZCZH010000013.1:1742-5692 GCA_964502985.1 uncultured Gemmatimonadales bacterium | reverse complement strand
AGACCGTCTGCCCGAAGCACTACGTCGCGTGCGGCCTTTCGGGCCAGATCCAGCACCTGGTCGGCATGCAGTCGAGCGACACGCTCGTCGCCATCAACAAGGACCGCGACGCCCCGATCTTCTCGGTCGCCGACTACGGCATCGTGGGCGACCTGTTCGAGGTGGTGCCGGCGCTGGTCGAGAAGGTGAAGGAGGCCAAGGGCGCCGCCTGACGCCCGCCGCGTGATGGAAGACCTGAAGATCTTCGAGGAAGTCTCGCTGGAGTGCGTCGAGAAGGGGACGACGCCCTACAAGGGCGGCCACTCCCACGGCACGGTGGGGCTCCTCGACCCCGGCTCCGACGGCCACCCGATCCCGTTCGCCTCGTACCGCGGGCTCGACGCCGAGGAGTGCGCGGCGCGGATCACGGCGGCTCGGGCCGAGCTCGGCGAGCGGCTGACGATCCTCGTCCACCACTACCAGCGGGACGACGTCTACCAGCACGCCGACCTGACCGGCGACTCGTTCAAGCTGTCGCGCCAGGCCGCCGAGGCGGCCGGCGACCTGCTCGTGTTCTGCGGCGTCCACTTCATGGCCGAGACGGCGGACATCGTCTCGCGCGAGGAGCAGGTCGTCGTCCTGCCGGACCTGTCGGCCGGCTGCTCGATGGCCGACATGGCGGACATCGATCAGGTCGAGGACGCGTGGATCGCGCTGGAGGAAGCGCTCGGATCGGACCCCGAGGAGCGCGTGACCCCGGTCACCTACATGAACTCGAGCGCCGACCTGAAGGCGTTCTGCGGCCGCCACGGCGGCGTCGTGTGCACCTCGACCAACGCTCGGGCGGTCCTTGAGTGGGCCTTCGCGCGGCGCGAGAAGGTCCTGTTCTTCCCCGACCAGCACCTGGGGCGGAACACGGCCCGGTCGCTCGACATCCCGCTCGACGAGATGGCGCTCTGGCGGCCGACTGTCGCGGGCGGCGGCGTCGAGGCGGCGGATCTCGAGCGGGCGCGGGTCGTCCTGTGGGAGGGCCACTGCTCGGTCCACGCCCTGTTCCAGCCCGAGCACGTCGACCGCTTGAAGGACGCCCGTCCGGACGTCCAGATCCTGGTCCACCCCGAGTGCCGCATGGAGGTCGTCGACCGGGCCGACGTCGTCGGCTCGACGGAGGTCATCGTGCGCACGATCGAGGACGCGCCGGCCGGCAGCGCGTGGGCCATCGGCACCGAGATCCACCTCGTCAACCGGCTCAAGGAGCGCCATCCCGACAAGGCGATCCACTTCCTCAGCCCGACCGTGTGCATGTGCGCCACCATGTACCGGATCGACCAGCCGCATCTGGCATGGGCGCTCGAGAACCTGGTCGCCGGCCACGTCGTCAACCGCATCGCGGTCGAGCCCGGGACCGCCGCCCTGGCGCGCACGGCCCTCGAGCGGATGCTGGCCATCCGGTGACCAGCGAGCGCGGCCGTCGGGCCGCGGGCTCACGGGCCGCCGGGCTCGCCCTCCTCGCCCTCTCGGTGTTCTTCCTCGCCGGCTGCGCGGCAAAGCGCTACCTCGGCTTCGGCCCGGACCGGGACGGGATTCTCATCGTGCGCCACTCCGAGCCCGTCCCGCAGTCGATCACGGTCGATGGCGATGAGGTCGGCGTGGCGGACAGCGGAAAGGTCACGTGCTTCGCGAAGCTGAGGACGGGCACCGTGCGCGTCGAGGCGAGGCCGGTGGAGCGTCCCGACCGCCTGACCCGCGCGGCGAGCGTCGTCCTGGCCCCTGAGCAGCCGCAGCTGTGGGACGTCGACCACGACCAGGTGCTCGACGGCCGGGCCTACGCCGGCGCGTGCGGGGCATGAGGGGCATTCTTGCCGCACCGCGCTCACGACGGCAGGTTTCCTGACGTGACCCGCTCCGACTATCCGACTCGACTCGCAAGGCTGGGAGATGAAGAGCCCTCCGCCGTCCGTGACATGACGCCCGCCCAGCGCGTGGCGCTCGTCTGGACGCTCACGCTTCAGGCCTGGAAGTTCAAGGAGGGCAGATCCGATGAATCGCCGGGGCGCACGCCCTGGCCGCTCACGGGCTGCCCCGCGCCACCGGTGATCTCGACCTGTGGGTCCGGGCCGGCGAGGACAATGCACCACGGATCGACATCCTGACGTCGATCACCGGGGTCCGGTTCGACGAGGCCTGGCCGAACCGCGTGGTCGGGCGCACGCGCGACCTCGCCGACATCGAGGAGCTGGAGACGGGCCCCGACCGCTAGCCGATCCCGATCGCGCCCCCGCCGACGGTCGCCAGGACCAGGTTGCAGACGAGGTACAGTAGCTCGTAGTACCAGCCGCCGTTCGACTCGCCCCAGAAGCCCGTCTTCCACACGAACGCCTTCTTGAACGTCGCGCCGAGCATGATCGCGGCCAGGACCAGGGCGGCCGGCTGGACCCACAGTCCGACGACGAGCAGGACCGCGGCCGCGACCTCGACGACGCCCAGCGCGAACGTCGCCGGGACCGGCAGGCCGACGCTCTCGGCGCGCTCCTTCGGCCGCGAGGCGTGCGACCAGCCGCTGACGCCGAACAGGACTGCCAGCGCCAGGCGCAGGAGCAGGAGGGCCACGTCGGAATACTTCGCCAGGAACGGGAAGGTCATGACCACAATATGCCGGGTCTCGCTTGGAACGGCAGCCCGGACGGGCTACCTTGGGGACGACCTCAGCGGAGGGAGCCGATGCCCGACGACGTCCACATCCGGGTCCAGCAGACCCCCAACCCCAACTCGCTGCTGTTCCACGTCGACCACACGGTGACCGAGGAACGGATGGTGCAGTACAACTCGGCGGAGGACGCGGAGGCCGATCCCCTGGCCAGCGCCCTGTTCGGCCTCGCCGGCGTGGTGTCGGTGTTCTTCATGCCGAACTCGATCACGGTCAGCAAGGCGCCGGACGCGGGTTGGGACGAGCTGGCGCCGGCCGCGGAGGGCGCCATCCGGGAGCACTTCGCGGCCTAGCGCCAGGGCCGTTCCCGCCTATTCCTCTCCGCGGTACGTGGCGCAGCTGGTCGGGGTCTCCCACAGCCGCACGGCGACTACCGGATAGCCCTGCTCGGCGGCGTGCTCGTAGATCACGCGGGCGATCGTCTCCGCCGTCGGGTTCGCGTCGAGGACCAGCAGCGGCTCGCCCTCCTCCAGCATCCACTCGACCAGCGGGTCGTCCTTCCGCAGGATCATCTGGTGATCCATCGTGCGGTCGATCCACGCCTTGACGTCGCGCTTGACGTCGCCGAAGTCCATCACCATGCCGCGGCCGTCGAGCTCGTCGGCCTCGAGCTCGATCTCGGCCAGCCCGTTGTGGCCGTGCGGGTGGGCGCAGGCGCCGTCGTAGTCCAGCAGGCGGTGGCCGTAGCAGAAGTGGATCTGGACGCTCACGCGGTACGTCATTCGTCCCCCGGGCTCAGGCGATCAGCCGGCCGCCGTCGACGACCAGCACGTGGCCGGTCACGAAGTCCGTGCGCTCGACGAGGAACACGACGCTCTCGGCGACGTCGCCCGGGCTCCCGAGCCGCTTCAGCAGAGTCGCCTCGCGGACGCGCTCGGCGGCCGCCGCGTCGAAGTCCTCGGGCAGCATGACCGGCCCCGGTGCCACGGCGTTAACGGCGATGTCCGGCGCCAGCTCCTTGGCCATGACCTTGGTCATCGTGACGACACCGCCCTTGGCGATGACATACGGCGCGTAGTTGACGTACGGCCGCAGGCCCGCCCAGTCGGCGATGTTGACGATCTTGCCGCCGCCACCCCGACGCATCAGCCGCGCGGCGTGCCACGCGGTGAAGAAGGGCGCCTTGAGGTTGACGGCCAGCGTGCGATCCCACGTCGCTTCGTCGATCTCGTCCCACGGCGTGCGCGGGAAGATGGCTGCCGAATTGACCAGGACGTCGAGCCGGCCGAAGCGCTCGTCGATGGCGTCGATCAGCCCCTCGATC
>CAZCZH010000013.1:0-1732 GCA_964502985.1 uncultured Gemmatimonadales bacterium | reverse complement strand
ATCCCCGCCACGACGCCGAGGTCGGCCTGGAAGGCGTGCGCCTCGACACCGGCCTTCCGGGCCTCCGCGACCGTGTCCTCGGCCGGTCCGTGGCTAGAATAGTAGTGGACGGCGAGGCGCATCCCGCGGCCGGCGAGGGCCAGCGCGATGGCCTTTCCGACGCGGACGCCGGATCCGGTGACGAGCGCGACCTTGTCCTGGACGTCCATCGGCGTGGCGGTAGGTTGGGGGGCGTGCCGCCCCCCGACCGACCCTGCGTCCTCCTCTCCGGCGGAATCGACAGCGCGCTGGCGCTGGTCGAGGCGGCCCGCGACCGGGCCCCGGTCACGCCGGTCTACGTCCGCTCGGGGCTGGTCTGGGAGTCGGCCGAAATGTACTGGTCGATGAGGCTCCTGCAAGCGCTGCCGGGCGGCGCCGCCGAAGCGCTGGTCGTCCTCGACGTCCCCGTCGGCGACCTGTACGGCGAGCACTGGAGCGTGACCGGGAAGGGGATCCCGGGCGCCGAGACGCCGGACGCGGCGGTGTACCTGCCGGGCCGGAACCTGCTCGTCCTGTCCAAGGTCGGCGTGTTCGCGGGCGAGCGCGACCTGGGCGCGATCGTCGTCGGATCGCTGGCGGCGAACCCGTTCCCCGACGCGCGGCCGGAGTTCTTCGAAGCGATGGGCCGGGCGATCGGCCTCGGCATGGGGCTCGGCGGGCCGCTCCCCGTCGAGGCGCCGCTGGCCGGGCTGTCCAAGGCCGAGGCCGTGCGCCGGGCGGCGGAGGCTGGTGTGCCGCTGGCGCTCACGTTCTCGTGCCTCGCGCCGACCCGTGGCCACGGCCACTGCGGCGCGTGCAACAAGTGCGCCGAGCGTAAGCTCGGCTTCGCCGAGGCGGGCGTCCCCGACCCGACCCTGTACGGCGGTTGATCACGGCCGGCGTCATGTCTGCTTCATCTCGACGGGCCCGGCTCGTCTCCATGCACGCGCCGCCACCGATCCATCTCCTTCGGCGACTCGAACCCGAACAGCTCGGCCACTTCGCTCCGGCTCAACCAGCCCAGCGCCTCGACGGACTCGATCAACTGTCCACGAACGACGATCAGCAGACTCTTCGTCGTGCATCCGCAGGAATCGCGAACCGCCCGCCCCAGGGTCCTCTCGGACACGCCGAGTCGGTGCGCCACATCGCGCGCCCGCCAGTCGCGGAACGGCCGCCGCTCCACCAGCCGCATCAATCGAAGAACGATTTCACAGGGCCTTTCTTCCTCTCCGATTCCGAGCTTCGTCCAGTCGGGCCGGACGACCGCGCCGTGGGACCAGCGGCGAAGCTTGCGTGAGACTCTTTCCTCGTCGCCGATCGAGTCGATGTCCACCAGCCCCAGCGGAGCCGCGGCGCGGACCAGGTCGTACAACGCGCCCGGCTCGACCTGCCGACAGAGGATCGCGAAACGGCACGGGCGCTCCGCGAGGAAAGCCTCCACGCGGCCGGCCTGGAGGGTGTTCAGCTCCTCCGTGACCAGGACGGTCACGCTGCCCGGTGGAACCGGCTCGCGGGTCACGGCGCAGAGCGAGGCCGCGGGCACGATCCGCACCGCCGGCGGCGCCAGCCCGCCCAGCCAGTGTGACATCTCCTCGTCGTCGCAGACGAGGCGGACGGTGGGCTTGAGCGTGGCCACAACGCTCTCCTGTTGTTCGATTCGCCCGATATCACTCTTCGGGGACGAGCACGGCGGGGACAAGATTCCCCGTTC
>CAZCZH010000012.1:14522-24002 GCA_964502985.1 uncultured Gemmatimonadales bacterium | reverse complement strand
TGGGTCCGGATGGCCGACAACTCGCGCTGGGAGCTGCCCGACGCGGACGTCGAGACGTACGGCGTGCTGGCCGGGGGCTACGTGTCGGATCTCCTCGTGCGCGGCGCCGAGAGCCTCGGGCACCGGCTGGACCCGACGGGCCACGAACGACTGGCCCTGGCCAAGAAGCTGCGTCGGCAATCGTTCCGCGCCGCGCGACGCGAGGCCGGCCGCGAGATCGCCTCCGCGACGCTGACCACGGTGTCGGTGGAGGACGCCACCCGCCTCCTCGCGCCCCAGCCTCTTCCGCAGGCCGATCTCGAGATCCTGGCCGCGGTGTGGTTCCCCGACCCCCTGGCGCCGCCCCCGACGATCGAGGGGGCGAACGGCCATCCTCGGCCGGGGCACTTCGCGGAGCGCGACCCGCTGGCCTTCTGGAGCGCGTTCACCAGCGGACGGGCCTTGCCCGCCGGGAGCTGAACCGCCCCGGGCGCGGCCGATCTTTACTCGGTCCGCCGCAAGTCGTATCGTGGGACGAGCATTCGACAGTGTCCATCCCACCCCCAGCCAGAGAGGTCACCGTGAAGCGATTGATCGCGGCCATCGCCGTGCTCGTCGTCGGTCTGTCCTTCGTCTCGACGTCCTCCGCTCAGGAGATGCAGGCCAAGAAGCGTGAGAACACCAAGTACTTCATGGCCGTCTACTGGGACTTCGCGACCGGCAAGGAGCACGACGCGATGCAGTTCGCCCAGGAGCATTTCGGCAAGGCCACCACCGCGGCCGGACAGGAGCAGCCGATCGTCTTCGTACCGTTCACCGGCGAGTGGGACCTCGTGGCGTACTTCCCCCTCCCCGAGGGGCCCGACGCCCTGTCGTGGACGTTGACCCCCTCCGGCGCGAAGTGGATGCAGGCCCTGGCCGCGCAGGAGGGCGGCATGGACAAGGCGATGCAGGTGTTCGACCAGTGGAGCGCGATGGTCAGCCGTCAGAAGAGCGAGCTGGTCATGCAACCGGCCTCGCTGACCGACGTCGGCGGAATGTAGCGCTCCGACCTCGGCGAAACGGTCGATGAAACGGCGGTTCCGGGCGGTCTTCGAGGCCTACAAGTGGTGGCTCTACCTGGCGCTCGTATTGGCGGTCTGGTGTGTCGGGATCGTGGGTTACGCGCACGATCCCCGGGTCGGACGGGACGAGTTCTTCCTCCCCGACGCGGCCTACGAGTCGTTCGGGCTGTTCTTCCTCCACTTCGCGGGTCTGCCGCTGGGTCCGCACGACGCATGGCTCCACGTGGCGCGGGTCGTCGCGCCGATGGTCGCCGCCCTGGTGGCGCTCGGCGCCCTGGCCATGCTGAACGTCGACCGCTTCAGGCAGTTCCGAGCGCAGGTGTTCTATCGCGACCACGTCGTGGTGTGCGGGCTCGGCGACATGGGATTCAGCCTGGTCACCGAGTTCCGACGTATCGGACAGCCCGTGGTCGCGGTCGACGAACGATCCGATCACCCGCTGTTCGACGCGGCGCGCGAGGCCGGGGCCGTCGTCCTGCAGGGCGACGCCCGCAAGCCGCTGACGCTGGCGCGAGCCGGCGTCGCGCGGGCGCGATTTTTGATCGCCGTGTGCGGCGAGGACGACGTCAACGCCGAGGTGGCGCTACAGGCGCAGGAGCTGGTGCGCGGAGCCGGGCGCGCCCTCACGATCGCGCTCCACGTGACGAACCCCCGCCTGTGCCTGCTGCTCAAGGACCAGGAGCTCCGGGGCGCGGGGGCGGAGAACGTGCGGCTGGAGTTCTTCAACGTCTTCACCCACGGGGCGCGGGCCTTGCTGCGGGAGCATCCGCCGTTTCGCGCCGACCCGCCGACGTCCGACCCGCCGCCCATCGTCGTCCTCGGCCTCGGGGAGTACGGCGAGAACGTACTGACGGCGGCAGCGCGAACGTGGTCTCGCACGGGCCGAGCGGAGCGTCTGCCGGTATGGGGCGTCGATTCCGACGCCGCGCGCAAGCTCGACGCGATCCATCGCCGGACGCCGGCGCTCGAGCGCTACGTCCAGACCACGCCGCTGGAGCTGGATCGGGCGACCCTGCGCTTCGACCCGTCCTGTTTCGGCGCCGAGTCCCCCGCGGTGGCGTACGTCTGTCTTGGTAGCGACTCCCTGTCGCTGGCCGGCGCCCTGGCCCTGTCCCGCGTGCCGGGCGCCGAGAACCTGCCGATCGTCGTGAGCCTGACGCGTGACGCGGGCCTGGCGCACCTGCTGGAGACCGCCGGCGGCGACTTTCGCGAGCTGTACGGCTTCGGGCTCCTGGACCGGACGTGCACGCCGGAGCTCGTCCTGGGAGGGACCCACGAGATCCTGGCCCGGGCGATCCACCAGGAGTACCGCCATTTCCGCCTGGCGGAGGGCGCCGATCCCTCCGATGCCAGCCTGCGACCGTGGGACGAGCTTCCCGAGAGCCTGCGCGAGTCCAACCGGCGGCAGGCCGACCACATCCACGACAAACTGGCGGCCATCGGGTGCGGCGTCGTCCCGCTCGAGGATTGGGACGCGCCGCTGTTCGCGTTCGAGCCGGACGAGGTCGAGACGCTGTCGATCATGGAGCACGCCCGGTGGGTCGAGGAACGACGTCGGGCGGGGTGGCGTCAGGGCTCGCGGAAGGACGTCGAGCGGAAGATCACGCCGTACCTCGTCCCGTGGGACGAGCTGAGCGAGGAGATCAAGGACCTGGATCGGAACGCGGTGCGCGAGATCCCCGCCGTGCTGGCCCGGACGGACCTCGGGATCTACCGCCGCGCGATGGCGCCGTTTCGTGGCGCGGCGGCCGCTCCGCCGGCGGCCTGACGCCGGGCGCGACTCACAAGCAGGGCGCTCGTCCGGCGCCGCGCAAGCGACCGGCTGACTCCAGCAGCAGGGCCCGGAAGCGGGCGCGCCGGGTGTCGTCCAGCGGCTCCGGCCACGATTCCGGCAGGCGACAATACAGGTCCGCTGCCCCCACCTCGCTCCCCTGCCACGCGACAACCACCCGGTTCATCTTCTCGATCGTCTCCCGAAGCCCGTAGTCGAGCGCCGGATCCGGCTGTCCCGAGCCCAGGCGCAGGAGCGTGATCGCCGCGGCGACATACGCGTCGGCCGCGTGGGCCGGGTCGCCGTGCAGAGCCCGGATGTCGCCCGCTTCCACGTAGTTCCGGACACGATCCAGACCGACCTCGCGGGGAGGCTCGCCGGCGATCGAATCGAACGCGACCAGCGAGTCGCGGTACGCCAGGGTGTCGCCTCGGAGGGCGATCGCCGCGCGATACGCGTCGCGGGCGGCGTCGACGTGACCCATACGATGCTCGAGGGTGGCCAGCGTCGCATGCACCTGGTCCTTCCCCGACAGCCAGTCCACGGCGTCGAAGCCGCGGCGGATCGTGCTCGCCGCGCTGGCCAGGCTGTCCGGCGAATCGGGGTACAGGACCATCAGCGAAAGCGCACGCCACCAGTACGGCCAGCCCTGCAACGGATCGTAGCGCAGCGTGTTGTCGACGTCCCCCAGGATCTCTTCCCACTTGGCGCGCCACTCGCCACCCGAGAGACCCGACAGCTCGTACGACTCGACGTCGACGAGGGTCCTGTAGGCTCGGGCCAGAGTCGGCACGCGCCGCAGGGCGGCCTGGGCGTCGGACCGTGCCCGCTCCAGTAGCTCGCGTTGCTCGGCGAGCAGGCTGTCCCGCTCGGCCGCCGCATCCGAACGCGAACCCTGCGGCAGGTCGTCGATCCGACGATCGAGCGCGGAGATCAGGCTCACCAGGGCCGCCGCCCGGTCGACCAGCAGCTGGGCCGCCTCGGTGCTGTCCGGCTCCTGGGCCAGCGCGGCGTCGACCGTCAGCAGGACCGAATCCGACTCGCCGCGCGCGCGGTACTCGTCGGCTTGGACGAGGAGCGTCTGGATGTCCGGGCTCTCGGCGGGCGGCTCGGGGGACATCGGCGTGACGCCCGCCGGCCGCAGAGCCGCCAGCCGGACGTCGACCCAGCGCCCGAGACGCGCGTAGCGCGGGTCGGGCCGCTGTCGAGCGGCCTGGACGAAAGCCTCGTAGGCCCGTACCG
Organism: uncultured Gemmatimonadales bacterium; assembly: GCA_964502985.1. Taxonomy (GTDB): domain Bacteria; phylum Gemmatimonadota; class Gemmatimonadetes; order JACCXV01; family JAHWKZ01; genus CAZCZH01. The sequence continues at coordinate 19,946 of CAZCZH010000012.1, read as the reverse complement.
CATCGTCATGGAAACGCTCGCCAGCGCGCTCCCAGAGGGCGCCCTCGGCGGCCAGCGCCCCGTAATCCTGGGTCACGTAGCGATGGTGCAGCCAGGTCCAGTTGATCGCCGCCAGAAGGGCGTCGAGAGGTCGGCCCGCGGCGCCCGCGGAGCGCCCTCCGCTCCACGCCCGCAGCCGGGCGTCGGCCTCGGCGAGGCGCGGCTGGAACTCGCCGTCCCCGTCGAAGGCGTGCAGGCTGGCCCGGCCGTACGCCAGCGCGACAGGGACCTGTCCGCGGGGCAGGGCCAGTCGCGTCTGGCGGGTCGCGTGGCGGATCGACGGCGAGACGAGCGACTGGCCCGTCCCCGTGACCACGTAGCGCGCCGCGTCGAGCGCGTCGACGAACGCGGAGTCGGCATCCGCGTAGCGCCGGAGCAGGCTCAAGGCCATCGCCCGGTTGAGGTGCGCGAGGAAGTAGTGCGGCGCCTGCTGGACGACGAAATCGGCGTCCATCAGCGCGCTGTCCGGGCGCTGGGCGTTGAGATACGCGTCACTGCGGTTGACTCGCGTCTGCATCAGCCCGGGGCGCACGTCGAGAACCTTGCCGAACTCGGTCAGGGCGTCCGAATCGCGTCCCAGATAGCCCAGCTGGAGCGCCTTGGTCGAGCGCAGGTCGAGAGTCGCTTCGAGCGGAGCGAGCGCGATCGCCGCGTCCGCCAGGTCGACCGCCGTGCTCGACCCCTCGAGGCTCGACTTGCGCGCCAGCCGGGCCTGGACGAGGGCCCAGCGCTCCGACTCCTCGGCCCTGCGCTGGGCGGCGAGCGCGTCCCGGGCCGCCCGCTCGGCGGCGGCGCGCTGGGCCTCGAGCAACGCGGCCGCGACGCGCAACGAGTCGTACGAGGCGTCGAGCCGGCGGTTGGTGGATTGCAGCGTGAGAAGCGTCGCCTGGAGCGAGTCGCCCGTCGCCTGGAGCGAGTCGCTGGCCACCTTGAGCGAGTCGCGCGCCAAATCGGCGGCCAGCTTCGAGCGGGTCGCCTCGCGCTCCTTCCAGATCGCCACCGCGGTCAGGCACGTCATCGCCAGCAGGCCCGCCGCGAGCCCGGCCACGGTCCTCCGGTGGCGGCGACGACGCGCGGCCAGCTCGGCGTCGCGCGCCTCGCGACTGGCGGCCAGGAACGCGGCGGCGATCTCGAAGTTGTCGTCGTAGCTACGCGCCCATGCGGCGTTGGGACGATCCCGCTCCCACCACTCGAGCGCGAGCTGGAGTTCCGGATCGTGCCACAGTCCAGCCCGCCCGGCGCGATGCAGCATGGCCGTCTCGCCGAGGCGCCGGTACATGTGAGCCGATTCGGCTTCCTCGTCGACCCACTGGCGGAGCCGGGTCCAGCCCCGGATCAAGCTCTCGTGCGAGATGTCCACCAGGGTCTGGGACTCGAGCTCGATCTCCGCCGCGGGCACCAGGAAGGAACGGCCCTCGACGCGGAACGTGTCGATCACGCGCCGCGCTTCGACCGGATCCGCGTCGGCCACGGCGCACAGCTCGGCGAAGCGCGTCGGCCGCCGGATCTCGCGGTTGTCGCTCCCACGCTCGGTGAGACGGCGGAAGACCTTCTCCGCGATCGTCCGCGCGCGCTCGTCCGGCAGCTCGCCGTACGCCTCGTCTGCGTGTCGCGACAGGGCCTCGCCTATCCCCCCGATGGCCTCGTAGTGGCGCAGATCCAGCGGCTCGTCGCTGGCGTGGTCCCCCGCCCACCGGTCCCACGTGCGCATCAGGGCGTGCTGCAGGATCGGAAGCTGGTCGGGATCGTCGCCGGCGTCGTTCAGCAACCGGTTGACGAGTCGCGGCGCGATCGTCCCCCCGCCCACCGCGACGGGCCCCGTGATCGCCAGCCGGCGCTCGTCGCGCTTCATACGTGGGATCAGATACTGACCGCGGTTGATGGCCTCCGGCAGGTCGCGGAACTGGGCGCAGTCCCCGAGATAGTCGGAGCGCATCGTGAGCAACACGTAGATCGGGACCTCGCGCTGGGCCGCGCCCTCCAGCAGGAGGCGCACGAAGGCCGCCGCGTCGTCGTGGTAGCCGGCTTCACGCGAGGCCCGCTGGAAGCGGAAGATCTCCTCGAACTGGTCGACGACAACCAGCAGATTGTCCTTGGCTGGGAGATGCGCCTGGGTCGCGGCCTCGACGAGACCCAGCGCGCCCCGCCGCAGGGTGGCCTGGATGAAGGCTTCGTTGAGCGTCGGGTCCCCGGCGTCCGTGCCGAGGATCTCGCGGGAGTTCAGCGCGTGGGCCAGATTGCCGATCGGATCGCTCCCCGGCCGCAGCAGGGCTATGCGCCAGTCCGAGCCTACTTCGCTCATGAACCCGCCGTACAGAGCCGGAAGCAGGCCGGCCCTGACGAGCGACGACTTGCCGCTGCCGGACGGCCCGACGACGGTCACGAACCGGTTGTGCCGCAGCAACCGCAGCAGTTCGGCGCTCTGGCCTTCGCGGCCGAAGAACACCCGGGCCTCGCTCGATTCGAACGGCCGCAGGCCGGGGAATGGATTGAACCGGTGGCTCATGTCCCGGGACCCGTCCGCTCGAGACCCTCGAGAAACGGAGTCAGGCTGTCGGGGCCGAATCCGTCGTAGCCGGCGAGGACCTGGACGGTGTGGCTCCGAAAGCGCTCCTTGGAGTCCGAACGGGGCGGGGCCATGTACACCGCCTGAACGCGTAACGGAGCGGCGCGGCCGTAGCCCGGCGCCTTGTCGATCTCCCGCAGCTGCTCGCGCAGCCAGCGCTCGCTCGCCTCGCCGCAGTAGATCAGGACGGCGTCGCACGTCAGGAGGCTCTGCCGATGCTCCTCGTGGACTTCACGCTCGTCCCCCTCCATCAGCGGCGTGAGCACGTCGTAGCCCCTGGAGAACAGCCAGTCGTCCAGCTCGCGCGCTCCCTCGGCGTCCTGTCGGTCGTAGACCAGATACACGCGGGGCGGCCGGGCGCCGTCCCCCTGGACGCCCGCCTCGGGCCCGGGGCGCGGCCGGTCGAGGATCTCCAGCACCGTCGCCTTGAGCTCCTCGATCGAGGTCTCGAGGAGCTCGAGGTCGGCGCCATCACGCAGGCGCTTCACGAACTCCGCTTGCCGTCCGTCGTCCGCGCGCAGGTCCAGCCCGCGCGGCAGCCACACCACGCGCTCGAAGCCGGGCTGCTTCCCGCGCTGTTTGGCCAGCTCGTACTGCAGCTCGACGATCGACTCGTCCTCGGCCTCGGGGATCAGGCCATAGTTGGCGCCCACTGGGTGGATCGACATCTCGGCCCGGGCCAGCTGCCCGGACACGAAGTCGCGCAGGCCGGGCCCGAGGGGGATCTCCCCATCGGGCAGGACTCCGTGGCCGCGCTGCTCCAGCTCGCGGCGGATGGCGTCACGGGCCTCCTGGAGGTCGTAGCTCGCCTGCGCCAGGTACACGGTATGTCCGCCGCGCGGCGCCACCCGCCGGACGACGGTCCCGGGCTCAGGGTGGAACGTCTCGAGGAGCTCCTTGACCGAGCGTCGGATCTGAAGCGCGAGGTCGTTGAGACGCTGCACGAACAGCTGCTGCCAGCGCTCCTCGCCGAAGTCCGGCCTGAGCTCGATCGGAACGCCCTTCTCGTCCCAGGTGAAGAACTCGTATCCCAGCAGGCCCCGGAGCGGGTCCGGATAGTCGTCGATCTCGACGGGCCACTTGACGACCTTGAAGATCCGCGCCTTGTCGCCCGCCCAGTCCCGCTCGTCGGCCTCGGCGGCGGAGAAGATGCGCAGCTCGTCGAGGCACCAGTCGGACTCCAGGAAGCTGGGCGACACGATCGAAACCAGGAACGCGGTGCGGCGGAGTTCGTTCTTGAGGCGGCTTTCGAAGCGGTCGTTCCCGGCCAGCTCGGGGTCGTCGCGGAACAGGCGCATGTTCTTGCTGACGACCTGCGCCAGGCGTACCTGGAGCGCCTCGCAGAACGCGTCGATCCAGCCACGTTGCCCCTTCGTCAGAGGCTTGTTGTCGACGTGACTGTAGCTGATGAACAGGTCGTATTCGAAGTTGGGCAGAACGCTCATGGCGACGGAATATAGAGTCGGGCCGGACCCGACCGACAGGTCTTCAGCCCGTCAATCTCCCGCGCAGGAGAGCGTTGACCTTCTGGGGGTTGGCCTTGCCCCCCATGCGGCGCATCACCTGCCCGACGAAGAACCCCAGCAACCCCTGCTTGCCGCCCCGGAACGCGGCCACCTCCTCGGGGTGCGCCGCCAGCACGGCGTCGATCTCGACCACCAGGCGCGCGTCGTCCGACACCTGGCGCAGGCCACGCTCCTCGACGAGCGTCGCCGGATCGTGGTCGGTCCCGGCCATCGCCTCGAGGACCTCCTTGGCGGCGCTGGCCGAGACCGTGCCCTCCGCCTTGAGGCGCAGGAGCTCGGCCAGCCGCCCCGGCGTGACGGGCGTGGCCGGCGGGCCGACATAAACCTCTTCCCCGCGCTCGTTGGCCAGCCGCAAAACCTCTCCCATGACCCAGTTCGAGACTTCCTTCGGATCGCCGAAGGACTCCACGACCGCTTCGTAGTAGTCGGCCAGGGAGCGGGTGGCGGTGAGCACGCCGGCGTCGTACTCCGGCAGGCCGTACTGGTCGACGAACCGCGCCGCGCGCTCGGCGGGCCCCTCCGGCAGCGCGTCGCGGATCCGCTCCACTTCGGCGCTCGTCACGACCAGCGGCTCGAGGTCGGGCTCGGGGAAGTAGCGGTAGTCGTGGCTCAGCTCCTTGGAGCGCATGGCCCGCGCCTCGCCTCGGGCGGAGTCCCACAGCAGCGTCTCGTGGACGACGGGTCGGCCGGCGGCGAGCAGCGCCGCCTGGCGCTCGATCTCGAACGCCAGCGCGTCCTCCACGTAGCGGAACGAGTTGACGTTCTTGACCTCGGTCTTGGTGCCCATCCGGCTCTCGCCGCGCGGCCGCAGCGAGACGTTGGCGTCGCAGCGCAGGCTGCCCTCTTCCATGTTGCAGTCCGACACGTCGAGGTACTCGAGGGTCTGCTTGAGGGCCGCCAGGTAGAGGTGCGCCTCGCTCGGGCTCGAGAGATCCGGCTCGGAGACGATCTCGATGAGCGGTGTTCCGCAGCGGTTGAAGTCGACGCGCGTCCCGTCGGGACCGTGGGTCGACTTCCCGGCGTCCTCCTCGAGGTGGACCCGCGTGATCCCGACGCGCTTCTCCGCACCGTGGTCCAAGCGCATCTCCAGCGCCCCACCCGTGGCCAGCGGACGATCGTACTGGGAGATCTGGTAGCCCTTCGGAAGATCAGGATAGAAATAGTGCTTGCGGGCGAAGATAGACGACTCGTGGACGGCGCATCCGAGGGCCAGCGCGGCCCGCACGGCGAGCTCGACGGCGCGCGCGTTGAGCGCCGGCAGGGCTCCCGGATATCCCAGGCAGATCGGGCACA
>CAZCZH010000012.1:0-14512 GCA_964502985.1 uncultured Gemmatimonadales bacterium | reverse complement strand
CCTGGGTGTTCGGTGGCGCGCCGAAGCTCGTCGGGCAGGCGCAGAAGATCTTGCTCTCCGTCTTGAGCTGGACGTGGACCTCGAGACCGATGACCGGCTCGAAGCGGCCGTCAGGCGGCGGACCCGCTGCAGCCCGCGATCGCTCGTTCATGCGAGACGCATCCGATGCACCAGGGAGACGTATCGCGGGTCGGATCGCAGATCGTCGAGCCGCGGGTCGATGGCCAGGTAGACCAGGTTCGGGGAGCGACGCGCGTACACGCGCTCGAGCCACGTCAAGGCCTGGTCGCGGTCCCCGAGGCCGGCATGGACGACCGCGATCGAGTAGTAGGTCTGGTCCCCCCGCCGATGGCCGAGTCGCGCGTGGACGAACCCCACGAAACCCAACGAGAACGCGTCCCCACGGTTGGCTCCGAGCGCCTTCTCGCACTCGGCCAGCGCTTCGGCGCGCCTTCCGTGCACCTCATAGGCGCGAGCCAGAGCTTCGTGCTGGATCCGCGCCGCGGTGTTGACCCCGTCACCGTACACATCCTCGTCGGGTGCCGAAACGACCTCGCCGAGGTGGATGCCGACCCGCAGACCAGCGGCGGTCCCCGCGGCGGTGGTCCGGGTCGGGAAGCCTCGCTGGACTGCCAGGCCCGCGCGCACGGCGCCCTCCGCGCTGGGGAAGAGAGCCAGCCCGCCATCGCCGAGAAACTTTACCACGCTGCCGGCGCACTCCGCGACGACCCTGCGCGTGACGGCCTGGAAGGTCTCGACCAGGCGCAACGCGGCGTCCTCGTCGCGGGACGAGAGCCCGGTGAAACCCACGATATCGGCGAACCACACGGCCGCCAGGCGCCGGCGAGACTCGGCCTTCAGAGGGACGGCGCCTCCCGCTCCAGGAAGCGCGCGATCGCCAGCAGCCGGGCTTCCGACAGCTCGGGGCCCTGGAGCTGTATCCCGATCGGCAGCGCACGCCGCTCGGCGGCCGCCGGGGTCGTCCCCCACGGCAGCGAGACGGCCGGGATCCCGGCCAGGTTGGCGCTCACCGTGTAGATGTCGTTGAGGTACATGGCCAGGGGGTCATCGACCTTGGCGCCGACGGGAAACGCCGTCGTCGGGGTGGTCGGCGAGAGGAGCGCGTCGACCTCGTTCCAGGCCGCGTCGAAGTCGGCCCGGATCCGGGCCCGCACGGCCGTTCCCTTGCCATAGAACGCCTCGTAATATCCGGCCGACAGGACGTACGTGCCGAGCATGATGCGGCGCTTGACCTCGGCGCCGAACGCGGCGCGGGTCTCGAGGTACATCGACTCAAGGTCGTCGGCGTCCGGCGCGCGATGCCCGTAGCGCACCCCGTCGTAGCGCGCCAGGTTGGAGGACGCCTCGGCGATGGCCACGGTGTAGTACACGGCGATGCCGTACGGGGCGTGCGGCAGCGAGATCTCGACGATCTCGGCGCCCGCATCGGCGAGTGCGTCCCGCGCCGCCTCGCACGCCGCCCGGATCGCCGGATCGAGACCCGCGCCGAAGTACTCCGTCGGCCAGCCGATCCGCGCGCCGGCCGGATCCCAGTCGTCGAGCCCGGCGGCGTAGTCGTCGACCGGCTCCGGCCGGGACGTGGCGTCACGTGGATCCGAGCCGGCGATCGCCGTCAGCAGGCGGGCCGCGTCCTCGACCGTCGTTCCGAGGGTCCCGATCTGGTCCAGCGACGAACCGAACGCCACCAGACCCCAGCGCGACACCCGCCCGTAGGTCGGCTTGACGCCGACGACCCCGCAGAACGCCGCCGGCTGGCGCACCGAGCCGCCCGTCTCGGAGCCCAGACCGAGCGGCGCGAGGCCCGCCGCCACGGCGGCCGCAGATCCGCCCGAGGAGCCGCCCGCGACGCGCTCCGGGTCCCACGGGTTCCGGGTCGGGCCGAAGGCCGAGTTCTCGGTCGACGAACCCATGGCGAACTCGTCCAGGTTGGTCTTCGCCACGACCACGGCCCCGGCCTCTCGAAGCCTCGTCACGGCCGTCGCGTCGAACGGGCTGACGTACGTCTCCAGGAGCCGCGAGCCGCACGTCGTCCGGCCGCCGGCGACGGCGATGTTGTCCTTGACGACGACCGGCACGCCGGCCAGGGCCGGCGCCTCCCCGCGGGCCACCCGCCGGTCGACATCGGCGGCTTCGCTGCGGGCGGCGTCGCCGCGCGTCGACAGGACTGCGTTCAGGGCGTCCTGCGAGGCCGCCTGCAGGCGCTCCAGCGCCGCCTCGACGACCTCCACGGCGGTCGCCTCGCCAGCCCGCACGGCCCGCGCCTGGGCGCTCGCCGTCTGGCTTCCGCGATCCGTCACTCGACGACCCGCGGCACGCGGTAGAACCCGTCCTCGAACCCGGGAGCCTCCCGGTGCAGGGCCTGGACGTCGGGCCAGGCGAAGGGCTCGTCCGCCCGCAGGGGCTGGTCCGGTGGGGACGGCTCCTGCGCGTGAGCCGCTTCCAGCGACTCGAGCTGCGCCACGTAGTCGAGGATCGACGACAGCTCGCGCTGGAAGCGCGCCACCTCGGCCTCCGAGAGCTCGAGGCGGGCCAATCGGGCGATGTGGCGGACGTCGGCGGCGGAGATCGACATACGGAGCGCAAGATAAGGTGGCGCCGAGGCTCTGGCAGGGCCCCTCCGTGCGTCACGTTTTCTTCAATCTTTCTTCATCCCCGGTTAACTTTCCGGCACCACCTTGGAAACCACAACGGGCCGCGCGGCCCACGGAGGTCCCCGTGAGAAAGAGAAGTCGAACCCGGGGGCCCGACCTCGCTCCAGGGTTCCCCATACGCGTCGGGGTCGTCGACATGGGATCGAACGCGATCCGCCTCGAGGTCGCCGAGTTCATCGCGCCTGCGACCTGGACCGCTCTGGTCGACGAGCGGATCCCGGTCCGGCTCGGTCACGGGACGTACCGCACGGGACTTCTCGAGGAGCGCGCGATCGACGCCGCCGTGGGCGCCATGGAGCGCTTTCGCGACGTTCTCGAAGAGCTCTCCGTCGAGCATTATCGCGCTGTCGCGACGAGCGCCGTGCGCGAGAGCGACAACGGGCGGGACCTGGTGCGTCGCGTGCGCAAGGAAACCGGCTTGCGACTCGAGACCATCACCGGTGCCGAGGAGGCCCGGCTGGTATACTGGGCGGTGCGGAGGATGCTTCCATTGGGCTCCGAGCCGTGGCTCCTGGTCGACCTCGGCGGGGGCAGCCTCGAGGTGGCGTGGGTCGACGCCGGCGGGATTCGCGCCGTCGAGTCGCACGCCGTGGGTTCGGTGCGGCTTCTGGAAGAGCTGGAAGACGCCTCGGGCGACGTCGGATCGCTCCAAGTCCTGCTACGCGAGTATCTTGGTAGTTTGCGGATTCTCGAACTGGATGGCCGCCCGAAAGCCGCCGGGTTCGTCGCCACGGGCGGCAACATGGAGGCCCTCGCCGCGCTGGCCGGGGCGGAGATGAACGAGGACGGCCTGGCCGTGGTCACACCCCAGGCGCTGGACCGCGTGGTCGAGCGTCTGGCGGGGATGGGCGTCGAGCGGCGCATCAAGAAGTACGGGCTGCGCGAGGACCGGGCGGACGTCATCGTTCCGGCCGGCCTGGTATATGCCCGACTGGCGGACCTGATCGGGGTGGACGCGATCCATGTTCCCCGGGTCGGCGTCAAGGAGGGGGTCATGATCGACCTTGTCGAGGGGCTGACCGAGCGTGCCGGGTACTCGGCGCGCCACGCGCGGGACACCCGCGCCGGGGCCGTGGCTCTCGGTCGCCGGTTCCTGTTCGACGAGCCCCACGCCGTCCAGGTGGCGCACCTCGCCGAGACCCTGTTCGACCAGCTGTCCGGGATTCACGAGCTGGACTCGGACGATCGCGAGATTCTCGCCGCCGCCGCCGTGCTGCACGATGTCGGCCAGCGGATCTCGTTCAAGCGGCATCACAAGCATTCGTACTACCTCATTTCCCAGTCCGAGCTGCCCGGCTTCTCCACCGAAGAGGTCGAGCTCGTGGCGAATGTCGCCCGCTATCACCGCAAGGCCCCGCCCGACGTCAAGCACGACCACTTCGCGGCGCTGGACGAGGAGGACCGGGAAAGGGTGACGCGCATGGCGGCCCTGTTGCGCGTGGCGGACGCCCTGGATCGCGGGCATCGCGCCGCCGTCAGCGGCATCGTGGCGACCGTCGACGGTGACACGCTGCGCCTGGCGCTGGAGGGGGGCGGCGACCTCGAGCGCTGGGCGGTGGAGCGCAAGTGCGACCTGCTCGAGGAAACGTTCGATCTGATGCTGCGGATATCGGGCAAGGAGGACGAGGATGAATGACGCCCTCCCCGGCCGGTTGATCGCCGTCGAGGGAGTCGACGGGTCCGGAAAATCGACCCAGATCGACTTGCTCCACAAGTGGCTCCGGGCCCGTGGACGCAAGGTGTTCTTCAGCGAGTGGAACTCCAGCGAGCTGGTGCGCGAGGCGACGAAGAAGGGCAAGCGGCGTTTCTTGCTGACGCCGACGACATTCTGCCTGATCCACGCCACCGATTTCGCCGATCGCTACGAGCGCCAGATCCTGCCCATGCTGAAGGCCGGCTACATCGTGCTCTGCGACCGCTACATGTTCACCGCCTTCGCGCGCGATCGGGCCCGCGGCTGCGACCCCGAGTGGCTGCGCGAGGTGTACGGGTTCGCCCACCTGCCGGACCTCACGTTCTACTTCCATCTGCCGGTGGAAGTTGCCCTCCAGCGACTTCTGCGGTCGCGTCGGCAGCCGAACTGGTTCGAGGCCGGGATGGACCTCGGGCTGAGTCCGGAGATCATCGAGAGCTTCCGCGTCTTCCAGACGCGGGTCACCGAAAACTACGTCGACCTCGTCGAGGAGTTCGGCCTGATCCAGATGGACGCCACGCGACCGATCCACGATCAGCAGACGGACCTGCGCACGCTGCTCGAGCGCACGATCGACCTCGACGAGTTCCCGGCCCGCACCGAGCACGTCATCCACGAGGCCTACGGCGTGGCCCCACCCGTGTTCGAGGAGGACGTGATGGACGCCGAGGGGGAGTGGTGAGCCCGCGTCTCTCGTTCCGGCACGCACCCCCCGGGATCGACCTGGAGGAGCTTGGCGGGCTGCTGATCGTCATCGAGGGACCCGACGCGTCGGGGCGCTCGAGCCAGATCTGGCTCCTATCGCGGTGGCTCGAGCAGCAGGGCTACGCCGTCGAGCAGATGGGACTCAAGCGCTCCAAGCTGGTGGCCAACGAGCTCGAGCGGGCCAAGGGAGGGAACGTCCTGTCGCCACGCACGATGGCCCTGTTCTACGCGACCGACTTCTACGACCAGCTCGAGAACCGGATCGCACCGGCCCTGCGCGCCGGCTCGGTCGTCCTCGCGGACCGCTACGTGTTCACCCTGATGGCGCGGGACATGGTCCGCGGAGCGCGCATGGACTGGCTGGAGCCGCTGTACTCGATGGCCCTCGTCCCGGACGCGGTGTACCTGCTCGACACCTCCTACCGGGAACTTCTCGACCGCACGCTGGACTCACGCGGCCGGCTGGACTACTGGGAGTCGGGCATGGACCTGGGAATCGCGCGCGACTGGCACGACAGCTTCATGGAGTATCAGCAACGCATGGCCGAGGAGTTCGACCGGCTGATCCCGCGCTATTCGATCGATCGACTGGACGGTGACCGGTCGATCCTCGAGATCCACGACGACCTGAAGACACGCGTCGCACACGTCCTGGAGACGGCCGGCCTGTGACTTGATCTAGGCTTCGGCTCCGCGCTCGACCATCGAGCCGTCCATCCGGAACGACGTCTCCTCCGCCGCGGGCGTGACGTCGAAGGCGTGACCGTCCCGTCCGACCGTTTCCGTCACCAGCCCGTCCAACTCCTCGTCCGAGCGCAGCGGATCGTGGTGGAACAGAACCAGCCGCCCGACTCCGGCCAGGGCGGCGAACTCCAGGCTCTGGCGCACCGAGCTGTGGCCCCACCCCACGTGGTTCGCGTACTGATCGTCGTTGTACTGGGCGTCGTGGATCAGGAGATCGGCGCCGTCCGCCAGGCCGTAGCCCGAGGTCCACGCGGGCGATTCGGGGAAGTCGCGCACGCCGAGGGCCGGCTCGTGGTCCGGCAGGTACGTCAGGCACCCCTCCGGGCTCTCGACCCGATACCCGACCGTGGGTCCGGGATGGCAAACGAAGGCCGATGTGACGCGCATCTTGCCGACTCGCAATTCCTCGTCGGGCACGTCGTGCAGGGTCAAGCGACACGGCAGGCTGCGCAGGTGGACCGGGAACAGCGGCGGCGAGAGATAGCGCGACAAGCGCGCGCGCAGGTCCTGCCCCGAGCTGGCCGGTCCCCAGATGTGGATTTCGATGTCGGGATCGTACAGCGGCCCGAAGAACCCCAACCCCTGGATGTGGTCCATGTGGAGATGTGTCAGCAGGATGTCGATGCGTCGCGGAATCCGGGCCCGGGCCGCCGCCAGGCGCCGGATGCCGGTACCGGCGTCCAGGACGAGCAGCGACCCGTCGTCGCCGGCGACCTCGACACAGGCCGTGTTGCCGCCGTAGCGCGCCGTCTCGGGACCCGGCGTGGCCAGCGAGCCGCGCGTCCCCCACAGGGTGATCCGGGCGCCTATCCGGCCTCCCAGAAGATGGCCACGGCTCCCAGGTACCGCCCCGCCTGCCCGGTCAGCGGAATGCTCGCCACCTCGATGAGGCGGCTCACCTCGTCGAGACCCTGGATCCGGAACCGGGAGTACGCCGGCCGTTTCTGGCCCAGCGAGATGACGAGCGGTAGATCGTCCGGATTCAGCGGCCGGCCGTCTTCGGTCGTGGGACGGAAGATCTGCGACCACTCCTCGAGCGGCATTCGGCCCGTCTCGTCGAACCGCAGGCCGAGGATCTCCTCGGCCGGCTCGTTGCAGAACAGCAGCGCCCCCTCGGGGTCGACGAGGAAGATCGGGACGGCGAGGTAGCTCGCCAGCTGACGGGCGAGAATGACCTCGACCTCCTGCTGGACCGTCTGGCGGGGCGGGAGCTTCCCCGCCTTCGATCGGTCTGCGTCCATGCGCCTCCCTTTTCTCGCGTCGGACTCCCCCGCACCCGGTGCGGAGTCCCCCTAAGATAGCGACTCCGCTCGTGGTCGCGCCTACCACTCCTTCTCGAGGTGCGCGAAACGGGCCACCAGCTTCTTCTCCCCGTGACGGTCGAAGCGCACCGTCACCTTGAGGTCGCGGCCCGCTCCGGACACGGCGCGAATCGTTCCCGGCCCGAACTCGCCGTGCTGGACGCGCTCGCCGGGCCGATAGTCGGGCATCAGATCGGACACCTCGTCCGGTTCGACCGAGTCACCGGGCGGGTCGTCGACGGCGATCGTGTCCCACGCCGCCGCACCGCCGGAGCGGTGCGTACGGCTGCCGGCCGCGTCCCACGTCGAGCTCCGGCGCCCGGCGCGACCGCCCCAGCCGGAGAGCGGCTCTTCCTCCCACTCGACGAGCTCCTCGGGCAGCTCGGTGAGGAACGGCGACGGGCCGCCGGCGACCGTCTGACCCCAGCGGTACCGCTCGTGCGCGTACGACAGATAGACGCGATCCTTGGCGCGCGTCAGCCCGACATAGAACAGGCGCCGCTCCTCCTCGTACTCGCGCGGGCTCTCGATGGCCCGTCCGAGCGGGAACAGGTTCTCTTCGAGGCCCGCCAGGAACACGACCGGGAATTCGAGTCCCTTGGCGTTGTGCAGGGTCATCAGCGTCACCACCCCGCGGTCGAGCTCGGCCTGGTCGAGGTCGGTCAACAGGCTCACCTCCTCGAGGAACGCCGCCAGATCGCCTTCTCCCGCGGATGTGGCATGATCGACGCTGAAGGTCTGCACACCGGCCACCAGCTCGTGCAGGTTCTCCAGCCGGTCCTCGCGGCGCGGGTCGTTCAGGCCGCGATAGTGGCCGAACAGGCCGGCGCTCTCGAAGTACTCGGCGACCCAGGTCCCGGCCGGGTCGCGCGCGGCCCGATCGCGATAGCGCTCCAGCAGGTCGGCCAGCTCCTCCAGTCCGGCGCGCGTAGGCGCGTTCACCTGGAGCAGCACGGCCGGATCCCGCAGGGTCTCCGACAGCGCCGTCCCGCGCTCGTGAGCGACCTCTTCCAGGGTCTGTGCGGTGACCGCGCCGATGCCCCGCTTGGGCACGCCCAGGAGGCGGGTCAGCGACCAGTCGTCGGCCGGGTTGGCGAGGATCCGCAGATAGGCGATCGCGTCCTTGATCTCCTGCCGCTCGTAGAACCGGGTCCCGCCGACGATGACGTACGGCAGGCCGCGCTTGCGCATGCCCTCCTCGAGGGCGCGGGACTGGGCGTTCGTGCGATACAGGACGGCCACGTCGCTGGCCGACAGCCCGTCCCGCTGGAGAGCCTGGACCGTGCGCGCCACCCACCGCGCCTCGCTCTCGGCGTCCGCCGCGCCGCGCACCACGAGCGGCTCGCCGCCGGCGCGTTCGGTCCACAGCTTCTTGGGCTTGCGCTCGCGGTTCTTCTCGACGATGGCGTGGGCCGCGTCGAGGATCGTCTGCGTCGAGCGGTAGTTGCGCTCGAGCCGGATGGCGGTGGCCTCCGGATAGTCGTCTTCGAACGACAGGATGTTGCCGATGTCGGCGCCACGCCAGCCGTAGATCGACTGGTCGTCATCGCCGACGACGGTCAGCGAGCGGTGCTCGGAGGTGAGCAGCCGGACGAAGCGGTACTGGGCGTGGTTCGTGTCCTGGTACTCGTCTACCAGGACGTGCCGGAAACGCCGCCGGAACGAGCCCAGCAGACGCTCGTCTTCGCGCAGCGCGACTACCGTCTGCATCAGGAGGTCGTCGAAGTCGAACGCCTTGTTGGTCCCGAGGCGCGCCTGGTACGCGCGGTACGCCTCGGCCACCGCCTGGTCGACGAAGCCCGGATTGGCCGCGGCGAACTCGTCCGGCGAGAGGAGCCGATTCTTGGCATCGGAGATCCGCCGCCGGACGCCGTACGCGTCGACGGAGCCGATCGACCAGCTCATCGCGTCCATCACCTGCTTGACGAGCTGCAGCGTGTCGTCCGCGTCGTAGATCGTGAACGCGCGCGGATAGTCGAAGCGCTCCGCGATGCGGCGCAGGATTCGCGCGCACACCGAGTGGAACGTGCCGATCCACATCCCCTCGATGCCTTCGGGACGTCCCTCGAGGAGGCGCAGGATGCGGCCCTTCATCTCGCCGGCCGCCTTGTTGGTGAACGTCACCGAAAGGATGCACGCCGGATCGACGTCGTGGGCCTCGATCATGTACGCCACACGATGCGTCAGAACGCGGGTCTTGCCGCTGCCGGCTCCGGCCAGGACGAGGAGCGGTCCCGGACCGTACTCGACGGCTTCGCGCTGAGCCTCGTTCAGCCCGTTCAGCAGACGCTCGCTCATTCCGGCTCCTTGCCCGACGCCTCACGGAGCGTGATGCGGAACGTCGCTCCGCTTCCGGTCTCGGACGGGACCAGCTCGAGGGTCCCGTCGTGATACTCCTCGACGATGCGTCGCGCCAGGGACAACCCGACGCCCCACCCCTGGGGCTTGGTGGACACGCCGGTCTCGAAGATCCGCTTGCGCAGCGCGCGCGGGATCCCCGGCCCGTCGTCCGACACCTGGATCGTGACCGTGCCCGGAAGCGACCCCGGCCGCGCCTCGAGGCGAATCGTTCCGCCGCGCTCCTGCAGGGCGTCGATCGAATTCTTGATGAGGTTCTCCAGAGCCCACTCGAGAAGCGTCGGGTTGGCCTCGATTGGCGGCACCCGCTCGACGTGCGAAGCGAGCTCGATGCGCCGCCCGCGGCGCGGCAGCCGTGCGCGGAAATACTCGTCGATCCCCCCCAGCACGACGTTCAGGTCGAGCGGTCGCAGGCGCGGCTTGCGCCCGATCAGCTCGAACCGGTTGGCAACTTTGGTCAAGCGCCCGAGATCCTGCTCCATCGCGTCGAGGGCCGCCTCCAGCGGGACCTCGGTCCCGTCCATGGGACCAGGGTCGGCCTCCCGGCCGGTCGCGGTGGCCCCCGCACCGATCGCGGCCCGCTCGTGACGCAGCAGCTCGACCCACCCGAACAGCGAGGAGATCGGGGTGCCCAACTGATGCGCGCTCTCGCGCGCCATGGCGACCCATACCTGGCCGCGCTGGAT
Organism: uncultured Gemmatimonadales bacterium; assembly: GCA_964502985.1. Classification (GTDB taxonomy): domain Bacteria; phylum Gemmatimonadota; class Gemmatimonadetes; order JACCXV01; family JAHWKZ01; genus CAZCZH01. Next base: position 4,353 of record CAZCZH010000012.1, on the reverse strand, counting down.
GCGCATGTAGTAGCGAATCAGCCAGAACGCGATCAGTCCGATCGCCGCCAGCCCGACGCCCTGGATCCACGGCAGGTAGCGCAGCAGGGTGATCGTCCCCGCCTCGCTGATATGGATCCACTGCACGACGTCGCCGTTCTCGTCGGTCACCGGATACGGATCGGCGAGCCGGTCCATGTGGGCCGCCTCGCCGCGCAGCTTGAGCCGATCGGCGGGCGACCACGGGCCGGTCGGGCTCTCGATCCCCAGCTCGTCGAGGTTTTTGAAGGCCGTCGGGTTGCCCTGCTCGTCGGTCAGGATCACGGGGTAGGGAAAGTTCTGGATGATCTCCTCGAACAGGAGGATCTGCGCCTCGTCCGGCGACGAGACGCGCAGCGCCCGGGCGTACAGCGTGGCCAGCCGCTCCGTGTCCTGGCGGATGTCTCCGACGAGCGCCCTCGTGTACCACAGGTATCCCACGAACAGGCCGAGATAGGCCACGATCGCGATGATCGGCCAGATCCGCAGTCGGGCCGACGGCGCGGTCGACGAGTGGGGCGTGACGACATCCTCCTTCGGGAATCCTCCGGCTAGGGCCGCGACGGCTCGAGCCGCTCCCGTCCGCCCAGATACGGGCGCAACACATCCGGTACGGTAACCGAGCGGTCCTCGTTCTGGTAGTTCTCCAGAATCGCGATCAGTGTCCGGGGCAGGGCCACCCCGGAGCCATTCAGCGTATGCGGGTAGCGCGTCCCGCCGTCGGACCCCGACTTGAAGCGCAGGTCAGAGCGCCGCGCCTGATACGTCTCGCAGTTGGAGCACGAGGACACCTCGAGCCAGGCGTCGACCCCCGGGGCCCACGCCTCGAGGTCGTACGTCTTGGCCGAGGCGTTGCTCATGTCCCCGGCCGACAGCAGGACGACGCGGTACGGGAGGTCGAGCGCCTGCAGGATCGCCTCGGCATCCTCGGTCAACGACTCGAGCTCGTCGTACGACGTCTCGGGCTCGGTGATCTTGACGAGCTCGACCTTCTCGAATTGGTGGACTCGGATGAGGCCCCGCGTGTCTCGCCCGTGGGCCCCGGCCTCGCGCCGAAAGCAGGCCGTGTAGGCACAGTAGCGCAGCGGCAGCTCCTCCGCCGCCAGGATCTCGTCGCGGTGCCAGCCCATGATCGGCACCTCGGCCGTCGGGATAAGGTACAGGTCGTCGCGCTCGATCCCGTATAGTTGTTCCTCGAACTTCGGCAGGTGCCCCGTGGCGGTCGCTGTCTCGGGATTGACGAGGTACGGCAGGGACAGTTCACGGTAGCCCCGGGCCCGGTGCCGCTCGAGCATGAACGTGACCAGGGCCCGGGCCAGCGCGGCGCCTTCGCCGACCAGGCCGACGAATCCCGCGCCGGCCACCTTCACGGCGCGCGGCAGGTCGAGGATCCCCAACGCCTCGCCCAGCTCCCAGTGCGGGCGGGGCTGGAACATCATCTCGCGGGGCTCCTTCCAGACGCGCACGACCTGGTTGTTCTCGGGCCCTCCGGGGGGAACCGAGTCGTGCGGCAGGTTGGGGACTTCGAGCAGCCGGGCGTCGAGCGTCTCCTTGAGCGCGGCGACCTGCTCATCGAGCGACTTGATGCGCTCGGCCACCTCGCGCATCTCGGCTTTGAGCGCCTCGGCGGCGTCACCCTGGCCGTCCCTGAGCAGCTCGCCGATCTCCTTCGAGCGGGCGTTGCGCCGGGCCTTGAGCTCCTCGCTCTCGGCCAGCAGGCGACGGTATTCCTCGTCGAGCCCGACCAGTCGCTCGACGTCGACCGCCTCGCCGCGACGGGCGAGGCCGTCCCGCACCAGGGCCGGATCGGTGCGCAGCAGGCGCACGTCGATCATGGAACGCTGCCCTCCACCACCACGCGCCGGTTGAGCGGCTGCGCCTGGTACGCCCAGCGGAAGCGGACGAACCGCGAGAGCGGGTCGTCCGGATCCTGCCGGCCGACCTCCAGGACCTGCAGCTTGGCGTAGTTGATGGGGATCACGCTGGCGCCGATCTGCGAGACGCGGAACGCGTAGACGTGATCCTGGACGACGGCCACTCCGGTCGAGTCGTTGACGTCGCTGTATCCACCGTCGGGGACCTCCTGCACGGATTCGAACGCCGTGGGGCCGAGATCGCGGATCCCCGTCCGCACCGCCGACAGAGCCGGGACGACGGTCGAGAAGGGCCGGAACACGAGCGTCCCGTCAGCCCGGGCGTCGAGCACCCACGTCCCGTCGAACGAGCCCAGCTCGCCGCTCCCGAGGAAGAATCGCCGGCCCTGCGAGAAGCTCCATACGCTGGGGAAATCGCCCGCATCGACCTCCCACACCTGGTCCGTGCCGTCGATGACCGACGCGTTGATGTCGCGGAACGGGTTGTCCTCGCCGCACGCGACGGCTACCGCGCACGCGGCGAGGAGAGCCACGACTGCGTTCCGCCGAGAGCCGCTCATTCCGCTTGCCGGTCCGGCGCGGTGTCGCCCGTCTCGGCGATCCGCCCGCGCCATTCTTCCAACACGTCGCGCATCGTATCCTCCCATCGTATCTCCGGGCTCCATCCCGTCGCCTGGCGAAGCCGCGTCGGATCGCCCACCAGCCAGCGCGCGTTCCCGGGACGCGCGCGCCCTGGATCGAACGGGATCAGCCGCACCGGCCGACGGGCGGCCGCCAGCAGCGGCTCGAGCGCGTCGGCCAGCGTCCGACCGCGGCCCGTGCAGACGTTGTACGCCTCGCCGGGCGTCCCGCGTTCCAACAGCCCGGCGTAGGCCGCGACGACGTCGCGCACATCGACGACGTCGCGCACGAGGCTCGCGTCGCCCACCCGCACTTCGCACGGCCCACGACCGGCCTCGGCGAGGGCCACGCGCCGCGCCACCGACGGAAACAGGAAGCGCGCCGCCTGGCCGGGCCCGGTGTGCTGGAACGCCCGCGCGCGGACGACGGGCACGTCCCAGGTCCGCCAGTACTGGCCGCCGAGCACGTCCTGGGCGGCCTTGCTGGCGCCGTACGGCGAGACCGGCGCCAGCCGGGCGTCCTCGGTCAGCGGGCCTCCGGCCGGCTCGACGTCGCCGTAGACCTCGCTCGACGTCACCAGGAGCACTCGCCCGACGTTCGTCCGACGACACGCCTCGAGAACGTTCAGCGCTCCTCCGGCGTTGATGTCGAACGTCTCGCGCGGTCGCTCCAGGGCGCCCGCGCCACTGGACTGGGCGGCGAGATGGACGACGCCGTCCGGCCGCGCGTCGGCGATCACGGCGTGGACGCGATCCGCATCGCGCACGTCGCAGGCCACCGTGGGCGAGCCGTCCACTGGCCCGGCCGGCTCCAGCGTCGAGCCCTGCACGTCGTTCCCCGCCGCCTTCAGGCGGGCGGTCAGGTGCCGTCCAGCGAAGCCATCGATCCCGGTGATGAAGACGCGCATCGGAACGTTGGGGGCGAGCGGTGTCGGAGGGACCCCGGCGCCGCGCGAACCGGCGTCGACGGCAAAAAGAGGAAGATACCGGCCCCGCGACGCCGGGAGCAAGCGCCGCAGGGGAGGGTGACTCAGTCGGGCGGAGCCGCGGCGTGGAGCGCCGCCAGGAGAGTCCACTCGGCGTCTTCCGGCGTCCGGCCGCGGCGCGCCATGGCGCTCGACGCGGCGTCCAGGAAATCGTCCAGGCGCACGAGCCGACGCTCGACGCCGTCGTGCCACGAGAAATCCGGCAGCCAGGCCGGCGTCACCCCGCGCGCGCCGAAGACGTGGCTCGCCGCGCCGATCCGGGCGCCCGTCGCCAGCAGGGTCCCGATCCCCGTCTTGACGTGATCCCCGAGGAACGCGCCGACCTTCAGCAGACCGGTCGGCTCGCGCCCGTCGGGCGCGCCGACGCGCACCTCGCCGTACGTGTTCTTGAGGTCGCTGACCACGGTCCCGGCCCCCAGGTTGACCCATTCGCCGAGGACGGAGTGGCCGACGAACCCGTCGTGAGCCTTGTTGACGAACCCTTGGAAGATCGACTGCTCGACCTCGCCGCGGACCTTGCAGCGCGGACCGAGCGACGTCCCCGCGCCCACCTCGCCGCCGAGGACCGAGCCCTCGGGCCCGACGTACAGCGGGCCCCGCAGGACGGCGTGGCCCCGCACCCGGACCCCGCGGTCGAGGACGATCGGCCCCGCGCGGGCGTCGAGGAGCGTGAACGGATCGAGCGCGACGTCGGGCCCGAAGCGGACGTCGTCTCCGAGGACCGTCACGGGATCGGCGCCCGTCACGCGGTCGGCGCCGCGGAACGCGCGCGCGTCGCGCTCGACGAGGTCGGGGTTGGCGGCCATCACGCGCCAGATCGAGTCGCAGACCAGCCCCTCGACGGGGCAGGCGGGG
>CAZCZH010000011.1:13026-24813 GCA_964502985.1 uncultured Gemmatimonadales bacterium | reverse complement strand
ATCTGGGGGTCGGCGACGATGTGGAATTCCCACGGTGCCTGGGCGAGCTCGGTCTGATCGACGATGCGCTGGCCGACGCGGTTCAGGTAGGCCAGCGCTTCCCGATCGTTGACCAGCCGCATCTGCTTGGCGACATCCTGGGACAGCTGCTGTCCGAGCTGCCACTCCTCCTGGTATGAGACGAGGTTGAAGTCGCCCTTGTTGACGCCGGTCGATGCGCATCCGACAGTAAGGAGTGTCGCGAGCGAGGCGCGCAGCGCGAGTTGAAACGCGTTTCCAACGCCGATCTTCATGGTCGATATCCCTTCCGTGTAGTCCGTTGTCCTCTCGCGCGACCCGTCCCACTGATAGCGTGACACGGGTCCCGAAGTTCCGCTCGCGCCCCGACCTCCTGCCGCTGTCCGCCGCGCGCCTCAAGCGCTTCGCTCGGCTCGCGCGACGCTCCGGCCGGGACCGCGAGGGGCTGTATTCCCTCGAGGGGCCGCGAGCCATCGAGGACGCCCTGAGGCGTGGCGCCGACGTCCCCTTCCTCGTCGTCACCGGATCGGCGAGCGACCGGCTCGACGAGTGGGCCGCTGCCGACCTCCTCCCGACGACAACGGTAGTCTACGCGGCCAGCGCGGAGGAGATCGGTAAGATCGCGCACACGGATACCCCCCAGGGCATCGTGGCCATCGGCCGACTGCCCGAGCGATCCTTGGACGCGTTGGCCTCCCCGGCGGGTCGGCTCCTCCTGCTCTCCGACGGTCTCCGGGACCCGGGCAACCTGGGGACGTTGTTGCGCACCCTGGCTGCGGTCGGGGGACGCCAGGCGATCCTGTGCCGCGGAACGGTGGACCCGTACAACCCGAAGGCGTTGCGCGGATCGGCCGGCCTGGCGCCGACACTGGAGCTGGCGTGGGACGTCGAGCGTGCCGCGGCGCTGGCGTGGTGCGCGGACAGAGGGGTCGCCGTCGTGGCCCTCGAGGCGGGCCGGCCGGACCTGTTGACGGCCCCCTTGCCGGCGGGTCCACTGGCCCTGGCCGTGGGGAACGAGGCGGCCGGACTGTCGCACGAGGTGAGGGCCGCCGCGACCGCCGTCGTCGGCCTGCCGATGGCCCCCGGCGTCGACTCGCTGTCCGTCGCGGTGGCCGGTTCGATCGCGCTGTACGTAGTGGCGCGGGAGCGCGTCGCGGAGGATTCCTCGTGAGCGCCGTGCCGTGGCTCGGCGGCGTCCTTCTGGTGGCCCTCGCGGCGACGCCCGCGAGCGCCCAGGAACGCCCCCGGGCTCGCCAGGCGGGGGTCGTCGTCGGCGGCCTGCCGACGGGGCCGCAGAACGCGATCACCGACGTCCCGGGCGTCCTCGTCGGCCAGGTGACGCTCGTCGAGGGCGATTCGATCCGGACCGGCGTGACCGCCGTTCTGCCGCACCCGGCCGACGTGTTCGCTGACAAGGTGCCGGGAGCGATCCACGTGGCGAACGGCTTCGGCAAGCTGACGGGCGTGACCCAGGTGCGCGAGCTGGGGACGATCGAGACGCCGATCGTCCTGACCAACACGCTGGCCGTGGGCCGCGCGGCGGACGCCCTCGTCAGCTGGACCCTGGCGCACACCGCGGCTTCGGAGGTCCACTCGGTCAACCCCGTCGTCGGCGAGACGAACGACGCCGGGCTGAACGCCATCACGTCCCCGCGGGTCGGCGCGGAGGAGGTCTTCGCTGCGCTCGACTCGGCGCGCGCCGGCCCCGTCGCCGAAGGCGCCGTGGGGGCCGGGACGGGGACCAGCGCGCTCGGGTTCAAGGGCGGGATCGGGACCGCCAGCCGGCGCGTGCGGATCGGCGAGGCGACCTATACCCTGGGGGTCCTCGTGCAGTCCAACTTCGGCGGCGCGCTGGAGATCCAGGGCGTGCCGGTCGGCCGGGCGCTGGGGCGCGCCCCGTTCTACCGCGAGTGGTCGCCCGACTCGAGCCCCGCGCCGGACGCCGCCGGACAGACGTTCCGTCCCGAGCGGGATCCGGACGCCGCGGGAGGCTCGATCATGATCGTCGTGGCCACCGACGCGCCGCTCGACCCCCTCGCTCTGGAGCGCGTCGCGCGCCGGGCGCCGTACGCCATCGGGCGGGTCGGCGGCTTCTCGAGCCACGGCTCGGGGGACTACGTGATCGCGTTCTCGACGGCGCCCGAGGTTCGAGTGGAGTACGCTGTCACGACGCCCGTGGTGCACGTCTCGCGGCTCCGCGGCGAGGCGCTGAACCCGCTCTTTTTGGCCGTCGTCGAGGCCACCGAGGAGGCCATCCTGAACTCCCTGTTCAGAGCCACCACGACGACGGCCCGGGGACGCACCGTCGAGGCCCTGCCGCTCGACCGGACCCTCGAGCTGTTGCGTGCGGCCGGGCGCCTCGAGGGCGGCTCGTGAGCGGATCCTGCACCGTGTGGCCGGCCGGCGAGGCCGACGCCTCGACTTTGGTCCGGTTCAACGTGCGGCTGGCCGTCGAGAGCGAGGGCCGGGATCTGGACCCGACCGTTGTCGAGCTCGGCGTGCGGGCGATCCTGTCGGACGCAGGACGCGGCCGGTACTGGATCGCCCGTGTCGACGGCGAGCCGGTCGGTCAGTGCCTGGTCACGACGGAGTGGAGCGACTGGACCGCGGGGCGCTACTGGTGGCTCCAGTCGGTCTACGTCGCGCCCGAGAGGCGCGGGGCGGGCGTCTTCGGTGCCCTGTGGCGGACGGTGGTCGACGAGGCGCGTCGCGCGGGCGACGTGCGCGCAGTCCGGCTCTACGTCGAGCGGGACAACGCCGGCGCGCGCGAAGTCTACCGGCGGATCGGGATGCGCGAGACCGGTTACCTCGTGTACGAGCTGGACCTGCGAGGTGATGCCGGATGAGCCGCGAAGAATCCGCCGGTCGGATCCTGGTCGTCGACGACGAGCCCGGAATCCGGCAGGCCTTGCGTCAGATGCTGGAGTACGAGGGATACGAGGTGTGGGCCGCGGAGAGCGGGCCCGAGGCCCTCGAGCAATACGCCAGGCGGCGCCCGGACCTCGTCCTCCTGGACATCAAGATGCCGCGCATGGACGGGCTCGAGGTGCTGCAGCGCCTGCGGGCCGAGGATCCCGACGCGACGGTCGTCATGATCAGCGGCCACGGCACCGTCGAGACGGCCGTCGAGGCGCTGAAGCGCGGGGCGTTCGACTTCCTCGAGAAGCCCCCCGATCGGGAGATCGTCCTGCGGCGCATCGCCAACGCGCTCGCCGAGCGCGAGCTGGAGCGCGAGAACGCTGCCCTGCGACAGCGGACCCAGGGATCGCGGGGCGAGATCGTCGGCCAGAGCGCGGTCCTGCGAGACGTGCTCGAGAAGGTCGCCAAGGTAGCCCCCACCCGGGCCTACGTCCTGATCACGGGCCAGAACGGGACCGGCAAGGAGCTGATCGCGCGGGAGATCCACGCGCTCTCCGATCGAGCCCGTGAGCCGTTCGTCGAAGTCAATTGCGCGGCCATCCCGCACGAGTTGATCGAGTCCGAGCTGTTCGGCCACGAGAAGGGGGCATTCACCGGGGCCCACGCCCGGCGCAAGGGGAAGTTCGAGCTGGCCGACGGCGGGACGCTGTTCCTCGACGAGGTCGGCGACATGAGCCTGGCCGCCCAGGCCAAGGTTCTACGGGCGCTCCAGGACGGGGTCGTCCAGCGGGTCGGCGGCAGCGAGCAGATCGCCAGCGACGTGCGCGTCCTGGCGGCCACCAACAAGAGCCTCGAGGAGGAGATCGCCGAGGGGAACTTCCGCGAGGATCTGTACTATCGACTGAACGTCGTCCCGATCCACGTACCGTCCCTGGCCGAGCGGCGCGACGACATCCCGCTCCTGGTGCGGCACTTCGCCGCGGGTTACTGCGCCGAGAGCGGGCTCTCCGGGAAGACGTTCTCCGACGAGGCGATCGAGGCCCTGCGGACTCGCCCCTGGCCGGGCAACGTGCGCGAGTTGCGCAACACCGTCGAGCGTCTCGTGATCCTGGCCCCCGGCGACGAGATCGGAGCCGCCGAGGTCGAAGGGCTGACCGGCTCCCCGATCCCCGGGCGTCGCGAGCGGGGGCTGCCGGAGCTGCTCGAGACCGACGCCTCGTTCAGCGACTACCGCGACGCGGCCGAGAAGGAGTTCATCCGCCGCAAGCTGGACGAGTACGACTGGAACGTCTCGGAGACGGCGCGGCGCCTCGAGATGCAGCGCTCCCACCTGTATCGCAAGATCGAGAAGTACGGCTTGTCCCGGGAGGACGCCGGGGCTTGATTCACGCGACTGGAACCGAGCGAGGAGGGGAGGATGGAGCCGATCTGGCAGGCCGTGCGCACGGCCCTCGGCATGGACGCTCCGCAGGGGGCGCTGACGTTCGAACAGATGGCCCTGCGCGCGCTGGTGGTGTACGCCTGCGGGGTGGTCATGCTGCGCCTGGCGAGCAAGCGCTTCCTCGGACGCCACACGCCCTTCGACATGGTCCTGAGCATCATCCTGGGCGCCGTCCTTGCCCGAGCCATCAATGGCTCGGCCCCGCTGTTCCCGACGCTCGCGGCGGCGCTCGTGCTGGTGCTCCTGGATCGACTGTTCGCCACGGTCGCCTTCCGCTGGGATCGGTTCGGCGATTGGGTCCGTGGACGGCCGTGGCCGCTCATCGAGGACGGCCGGCTGGTCGAAGGAAACATGCGTCGGTGTCACATCACGGAGACGGATCTCGTCAGCGCCGTGAGGCGTCAGGCGCACGCCACGCGCCTCGAGGACGTGGCCAGCGCGCGTCTCGAGCCGGACGGGGCGATCAGCGTCGTCCTGCGCACCGAGGTCGGCCATGCCTGAGCTCCCCGACGTACAGGTGTTCCGCGAGTACCTGGATGCCACGTCCCTGCACCGGAAGATCGGCCGGATCCACGTCTCGTCGGACGAGGTCCTGGACGGCGTGACGCCACAGTCTCTGGGTCGCGCGCTGCATGGCCGGGAGCTGGCGGCCACCCGGCGCCACGGCAAGGTCCTGCTGGTCCAGCTGTCGGGCGACGACGATCCGCCGTGGCTCGCACTGCATTTCGGCATGACGGGCGAGCTGCGGGCGTTCGACGACCTCGCCGACGAGCCCGAGTACGATCGCCTGCGGATGGACTTCGAGGACGGCCGCCATCTGGCCTACGTCTGCCCGCGCAAGCTGGGAAGCGTCGGTTTGACGGAGAGCCTCGCCGCACTGGCCGAAGCCAAGGACCTGGGCCCCGACGCTCTGGACATCGACCGCGATACATTCGTCGACGCCCTGACGGGAAAGCGCGGGACCCTGAAGGGCGCGCTGATGAACCAGTCGGTGATCGCGGGGATCGGCAACGAGTACTCGGACGAGATCCTGTTCCAGCTCGGGCTGCATCCCGAGACCGAGCTCTCGGAGCTCGACGAGGACGACCTCGGCGAAGCGTGGGACACGATGCGCGAGGTCCTGGAGGAGGCCATCGCGGACCGCGTCGACGTCGAGAGGATGCCCGACTCGTGGATGCTCCCGCACCGTCACGGCGACGGGCTCTGCCCGCGGTGCGGCGAGGAGATGGAGAAGATCGGCGTGGTCGGGCGCCACGCGGTGTTCTGCCCGCGGGACCAGTCCCGGCCCTGATCCCGCGCCCTCGGGCTCAGGCCTCGAGCAGCTCCCGGGCGCGTTCCAGCACGGCATCCAGCATGCCCTCGGTGAGGGTCCCGGTGAAGGTGTTCTGCTGGGACGGGTGATAGCTCGCCAGGACGCGCGGGCCATCCGGGATCCCGACCTCGCGGCCGTGGGAGAAGGCGGGCTTGGGGATGGGCACGCTCCGGCCGCCGTCGCGCAGGATTCTGAGAGCGTGGTCGTAGGCGTAGCCGCCGAGGGCCAGCAGGACGCGGGCCCGGGGGAGCGCGTCGAGCTCCGCCTCGAGCCACGGCCGACAGGCGCGACGCTCGGCGGGGGTCGGGCGGTTGCCGGGCGGTGCGCAGCGCACGGCGGCGGTCACGAAGCAGTCCTCCAGCCTCAGGCCGTCGTCCCGCGCGACGCTCTCGGGGCGATCGGCGAAGCCTGCCCGCCACAGCGCCCGGTACAGCCAGCGCCCCGATTCGTCGCCGGTGAACATGCGGCCGGTCCGGTTCGCCCCATGGGCCGCGGGGGCCAGGCCGACCACCACCAGTCGGGCCCGGGGGTCGCCCCAGCCGGGGACGGGCCTGCCCCAGTACTCCTCGCCGGCGAACGCCCGGCGCTTCTCCCGCGCGACGCGCTCGCGCCAGGCCACGAGCCGCGGGCAGCGCCGGCAATCCGGGATCCGCGATTCGATCGTCGCCAGACGCTGGACGTCGGAGCGTGTCATGCGGCGGCATTGTAAGGCACGCGCGCGACGCGCGCCCATCGGCCCGGATGCGCCCCGGCCGCGGCTGGCCGATATTCGCCTCCATGAGCGGGGCCGACCTCACGCCCGCTGCCGAGTACGGCGGCGATCCGACGCTCGATCCGCGTCCCGTATCGGCCAGCCGGGTGGAGATGAGCCTCCTGACCGACACCGAAGCGCGGAACCTGATGGGCTCGGTCCACGGGGGCTGGGTCATGCGCCAGGTCGACCAGGCGGCGTACGTCTGCGCCGTGCGGCACGCCGGGCGTCCGGCGGTCACCGCGTCCATCGATCGCATCGACTTCCGCAGCCCGATCCGGGTCGGCGACCTGGTGACCCTGCGGGCATCCGTCCACTATGTGGGGCGGACCTCGATGGTGATCGGCGTCAAGGTCGAGGCCGAAGACCTGCTGAGCGGGGAGATCCGCCACACCAACTCGTGCCGGCTGACGTTCGTGGCGCTCGACGAGAAGTACCGTCCGGCGCCCGTCCCGGGGCTCGTGCGCGAGACCGAGGAGGAGGAGTCGCGCTGGCGCGAGGCCGCCGCGCGACGCCGCGCCGAGGGCCACGGCTGAGAGGCGGTCCGGCGATTGGCCGGCGACCCATCCCCACGCTAGCTTGGGTGACCTGCCGGGAACGCCCCCGAGGCGCCCGGATCCCGGCTCTCCCCGAGGAGACCGCTCCAGACTGACCGCCGCGTTCCGTTTCCACAGTCGGAGGCCGATGTCAGACGAGTTCCGCAACCACGTCGCGGGTCGCTGGGTGCACGCCGAGAGCGGCGCCACCTACGAGAACCGCAACCCGGCCGGTCGGGACGACCTCATCGGGACGTTCGCCGCCTCCGGGCCGGTCGATGTCGAGCGGGCCGTCGCCTCGGCGCGGGACGGATACGAGATGTGGTCGCGGATCCCGGCCCCCAAGCGCGGCGAGGCCCTCAAGCGGGCCGGCGACCTGCTCGTCGAGCGCAAGGAGGAGCTGGCCGACGGCATGACGCGCGAGATGGGAAAGCCGCTCGTCGAGACTCGCGGAGACGTCCAGGAGGCCATCGACACGGCGTACTACGCGGCCAGCGAGGGGCGCCGTCTGTTCAGCCACACGGCGCCCTCCGAGCTGTCCGCCAAGATGGGCTTCGCCGTCCGGCGCCCGGCGGGGGTGTTCGGCATCGTGACGCCGTGGAACTTCCCCCTTGCCGTCCCCTCCTGGAAGATCTTCCCGGCCCTCGTGTGCGGAAACGCCATCGTCTGGAAGCCCGCTCAGGACACGCCCTGGACGGCCGTCCGTTTCGTCGAGATCCTGGTCGAGGCCGGCGTGACCCCGGAGGCCGTCCAGCTCGTGACGGGGTTCGGCTCGGAGGCCGGCGAGCCGCTCGTCAAGGCCGACGGCGTGACCGGCGTCTCGTTCACCGGCTCCACGGTCGTGGGCTGTCACATCGCCGGGCTGTGCGGCGCGCGTGGCCGCCGCGTGTCGCTCGAGATGGGCGGCAAGAACGCCCAGCTCGTGCTCGACGACGCCGACCTCGGCCTGGCGCTGGAGGGCGTCCTGTGGGGCGCGTTCGGCACGACCGGCCAGCGCTGTACGGCCACCAGCCGGCTGATCGTCCAGGACGGGGTGCACGACGAGCTGGTCGAGGCGCTGGTCGCGCGGGCGGGAGAGCTGCGGCTGGGCGACGGCCGTCGGGACGGTACCGACGTCGGGCCGCTGATCAACGAGGATGCGCGCGAGAAGGTGGACAAGTATGTCCGGATCGGGCAGAACGAGGGCGCGGAGCTCGTCCTGGGGGGCGGGATCCCCGACGACGACGACCTGTCGCGGGGCTGGTTCTATCGGCCCACCGTGTTCGTCGGCGTCGAGCCCGACATGCGCATCGCCCAGGAGGAGATCTTCGGCCCGGTCCTGTCGGTCCTCCGGGTTTCCGACTTCGAGGAGGGGATCGCCGTCATGAACGGCGTGCGCTACGGCCTCTCCTCCTCGATCTACACGGCGGACGTCGGCCGCGCGTTCCAGGCCATCGAGCGGATCGAGGCCGGCATCACCTACGTCAACGGGCCGACCATCGGTGCCGAGGCGCACTTCCCGTTCGGCGGGGTCAAGGACACCGGCAACGGACACCGCGAGGGAGGCTGGCCCGTGTACGATTTCTTCAGCGATCTCAAGACCGTTTACGTCGATTACAGCGGGCGACTGCAGAAGGCCCAGATCGATGCGTGAGGCGCCTGCCCAGGAGGACTCGATGACCGATTCCACGACGACTGCCGCGACGGGCGCCGCGCCCGATCTCAAGGTTTCGCCGCCGGGCGAGCGGGCGCGCGACTGGATCGCGCGCGACGCGCGCACGATCTCCCCGTCCTACACGCGGTCGTACGGCGCGGTCATAGAGCGCGGAGACGGGTGCACAGTGTGGGACGTCGACGGCAACGCGTTCATCGACGTCAGCGCCGGCATCGCCGTGTGCGCCACGGGACACTGCCACCCGCGGGTCGTGGACGCCATCCAGTCCCAGGCTGCGCGGCTGATCCACATGTCGGGAACCGACTTCTACTATCCGAGCCAGATCCGGCTGGCCGAGCGCTTGACGGGACTCTTCCCCGGCGACGGCCCGGCGCGCGTGTTCTACGGCAACTCGGGGGCCGAGGCGATCGAGGCCGGCATGAAGCTCGCCCGCTACCACACGGGCCGCCCGCGCTTCCTCGCGTTCCGCGGGGGGTTCCACGGCCGTACGTTCGGGGCGCTCAGCCTGACCGCCTCCAAGGCCGTCCAGCGCGACGGATTCGGGCCACTGCTGTCGGGCGTGACCCACCTGGCCTATCCCGATCCGTACCGCGGAGGCACCGTCGAGGGCTCGCTGGAGGAGCTGGAGGAGGTTCTGGCGACCGTCGCCCCACCGTCCGAGGTGGCGGCGGTCGTCGTCGAGCCGATCCAGGGCGAGGGCGGCTATGTCGTCCCGCCGGACGGCTGGCTCGAGCGCATCGAGGAGGTGTGCCGGCGCGAGGGGATCCTGCTGTTCCTCGACGAGGTCCAGAGCGGGATGGGCCGCACGGGCCGCATGTTCGCCGTCGAGCACACCGATGCCAGGCCCGACATGATCGCCGTCGCCAAGGGGATCGCCAGCGGGATGCCGCTGGGAGTCCTCGTCAGCCGGGCCGAGCTGATGGACTGGAAGCCGGGGGCCCACGCCTCGACGTTCGGCGGCAATCCTGTGTCGTGCGCCGCGGCACTGGCGACGATCGATCTGCTCGAGGAGGAGCTGATGGAGAACGCGTGCCAGGTCGGGGGGTATATCGAAGAGCGTTTGCGCGATCTGCAGGACGAGTTCGCGGCCATCGGCGACGTTCGCGGTCGGGGCTTGATGCTGGGCGTCGAGCTGGTCGAGGACCGCAAGACCCGGAAGCGCGCCAAGGCGCTCCGCGACCGGGTCGTCGAGCGCTGCTTCGAGAAGGGGCTGTTGATCCTGGGCTGCGGCCGGAACACGGTGCGCTGGGCGCCGCCCCTGGTGATCGACCGGCCGACGGCCGACCGTGCGCTGGAGATCTTCGCCGGCGTTCTGGGAGAGCTGGCCGGATGAAGGAGGCGAAACCATGAGCAAACCGCCCCGCAAGCCAGCGACGCGGTACCGCTCGTCGCGGGCCGTCGAGTCGTCCTCGTTCGGGCGCGTCGCGTGGGAGTGGACCAAGTCGATCGCCGTCGCGTTCGTCCTGTTCCTCGTGATCCGGACGTTCCTCGTGCAGGCGTTCAAGATCCCCACCGGTTCGATGGAGGACACGCTCCTGGTGGGCGATTTCCTGCTCGTCAACAAGGCCGTCTATGGAGCCCAGATCCCGGGCACGCACTACCGATTGCCGGCGTTCAGCGACGTCCATCGGCACGACATCATCGTGTTCCAGTATCCCGACCCGTACAACGAGTACGATCCGGATCCGGACTACGTGAAGCGCGTGGTCGGGGTCGCCGGAGACACGCTGCGCATGGCGGACAAGGTGCTGTACGTCAACGGACGGCGGCAGGACGAGCCGTACGTCCACTACCAGGACGGAGTGGACGACCAGTACCGCCCGCAATTCGCCTGGCAGCGGCGCTATCTGGCGCCCGGCGTGGACCCCGAGCGCTACCGACCGTCGCGCGACAACTGGGGGCCGATCGTCGTACCTCCCGAGCACTACTTCGTGATGGGCGACAATCGGGACAACTCGGCCGATAGCCGCTACTGGGGCTTCGTTCCGGCGGCCGCGGTCAAGGGTCGCCCGCTGATCGTCTACTTCTCGAAGGAGACGGCCAGCCCGATCCCCGCGCCGAGCCAGATCCGCTTCGGTCGCATCGGCGACCTGATCCACTGACCTCGCTCCGGAGAACCGCGGCGGGACGCGGTTTTCGGGTCCGGCGGGGGAGATCGGCACTCCGGTAGACAGGGCCAATCCAGTTATGGTATAATCGGCCCACACCTCACCTACCGGACCGCGACCGCCAGGGGGGCCGCGTCCGGTCCTCCAGTCCATAAGCCAGGGAGACCGGGACCTGTATGGCTATGGAACTCAGTAAGGCCAAAAAGACGAGCTTCGACGAAGGGTCGCTGGACCTTTACCTCAAGGAGATCAGCCGCTACCCGCTGATCACGCGCGACGAGGAGGCGCGACTGGCGCGGCGCATCCGGGCCGGCGACCAGGAGGCGCTCGACAAGCTGTGCCGCTCGAACCTGCGCTTCGTGGTGAGCGTGGCCAAGAAGTACCAGAATCAGGGCGTGGCGCTGTCGGACCTGATCAACGAGGGCAACCTGGGGCTGATCCGCGCCGCGCACAAGTTCGACGAGACCAAGGGCGTCAAATTCATCTCGTACGCCGTGTGGTGGATCCGGCAGGCGATCCTGCAGGCCCTGGCCGAGCAGTCGCGGATCGTCCGTGTGCCCCTCAACCGGGCCGGGACGCTGCACCGCATCGGGCGCCGGTCGAACGCGCTGCTGCAGGAGCTCGGCCGCGAGCCGTCGGCGGAGGAGATCGCCAAGGGGATGGACATCTCGCTGGAAGAGGTGCGCAAGACCCTGTCCATCTCCCAGGCTCACCTCTCGCTGGACGCTCCGCTGACACCGGGCGAAGACAACAAGCTGTTGGACTATCTACCGGACGAGTACAACCCCTCGCCCGCCGACAACGCGTTCGACAGCGCGTTGCGGCGGACGATCCAGGAGTCGCTCGATTCCCTCAAGCCGCGCGAGGCGAAGATCCTCCGGCTGTACTACGGCCTCGACAACCACGAGGCCATGACGCTGGAGGAGATCGGCTCGGTGCTCGGAATCACGCGCGAGCGCGTGCGGCAGATCAAGGAGAAGGCGCTGAACCGTCTGCGGCACGTCTCGCGGTCCCGCGCGTTGCAGTCGTTCACGGTTTAGGTCGGACGACCACGGGTCTTGTCGGCCGGCGCTGGCTGCGCCTCGCGCGGGCCGGTGAAGCCGACTTG
>CAZCZH010000011.1:0-13016 GCA_964502985.1 uncultured Gemmatimonadales bacterium | reverse complement strand
GCCGGCGCTGGCTGTTTCGCCGGCCGCCCGGGCGACTACTTTCTGCTCCCATGATCCGTCTCCCCCGGACCCTCCGCAAGGCGAGGCCCCTGGCCGCGCTGGCTCTCGGCGCCTCGCTCGTGGCGCCGGTCGGGGCGCGCGGCCAGTCGCTCCCGTCGAGCGTCGGCCGCGATTCGCTCGTCGTGCGCGCCGACGCGCTCGAGGCGGGCGCGCCGCCCGGCCTGGCCCTCCGGGCCGGCGAGCGGATCGCCGTGTGGACGGCCGCCGACGTCGAAGTCGGTCGCCCGGGCGCCGGGGGACGGCCGGTCCCCGACGCGCCGCCGGGCGCCGTCGTGGCGCGCTTCGACGGCGGCCCCTGGTTCGCCTGGTCTGAAGGGCCCACCGTATGGACCGCGCCGGCCTCGGGTCGGCTCGAGTTCACGTTGAACGCGGGACCCCGAACGGCGTTGTCCGGGCGGGCCCGGCTGGCGCTCGTGCGGCTGGGGACAGTGGCCGCGCCGGCCCCCGCCGTGGCTGCCTTCCCGGCTCCCCGGGTCGAGCTCGAGCGGGCCGGAGACGGGGTGCGAGTACGCTACGCCGACCGGGCCGGGTTCGGGCTCGTCCGGAGCACCCTCGAGCTGACCCTCCACACGGCCCACGGCGAGACGATCCACCTGGCCGCGTGGCGCCCCGTCGGGCGCCGCGAGACGCTTCTGCCTCTGCCGCCTCCCGACGTGCCTCTGCCGCCTGGCGTCCAGACCCTGGATGCCACCATCACCGACTGGCTGGGGAACGAGAGCCCCGCGTCACGCGTCGTGTTCGACGCCGCGCAGTGAGGCCGCGTCCGGTGGCTCGCGGGCGCTGGTGTAGCGTCTCCGAAGTCGCCCTGAGACGCCACCCTAGGCCTCGATCCGCTCCAGGCGCTCGGCCAGCTCCTCCGGTGCACGGGCGGGCTCGAGGCAGCGGTCGCCCAGGCATACGTAGGCCCGCGGCGGACCGTCCGTGGGGTAGCCGAGGATCCCCAGTCGCGCGGCGTTCGCCTGCGGGTCGAGGATCTCCGTCACTCGGGCCGGCAGGTAGGCCGCCCAGGACGCCCTCCAAAGCGCGCGGAGCGCCGGGTCGTCGGCCAGGCCCACCAGGTGGACGCGGATCGGGTCGGCCAGAACATGCGCCGCGGCCAGGCCGTGGACGGCGCCGAGGAAGCCGTGGCGCCGGGCCTCCCCGGCCGTCGCGGCCAGTGCCCGCCCGGCCATCTCGCGCCAGCGCTCGCCCCGGTCGAGCGCGGCGTGCTCGGCCAGCGCCTCGGCCAGGAACGAGTTCTCGGCCAGCGGCCAGCGCGCCTCGTCGAGGGGTCCCTGCGCCGGGCCGTCCGCACGGTCGCGGAAGGCGCCCCGCTCAGCGTCGAGGAAGGCCCCCTCGACGGCCGTCGCCAGACGCTCCGCGCGCTCCAGCCAGCTCGGCTCGCCCGTCGCCTGGTAGGCGGCGTGGAGGGCGGCCAGGCCCCACGCCTGGTCGCCCAGCAGGAGCGGCGCTTCGAGGTCCACGCGATCCGACACGGGCGCGAAGGGGCGCAGAACGTGGCGCAGGGTGCCCTCCGGCGTGGACAGGGACTCGGTCAGACGCTCGACGGTCGCCAGAGCCCACGCTCGCGCCTCCGGCCAGTCGAGCGCCGCGCCGGCCTCGAACATGGCCCGCGCCATGAGCGCGCTCCATCCGGCGTAGATCCGGCGATCGACATGCGGGGCCGGAAGCCGCTCCCGACCCTCGGCGGCCAGCCCGTAGTACTCCGCCTCGCCGTCGGCGTCCTGGCTGCCCCACGCGCCCCCCGCCGGGTCGGACAGGGTCTCCAGGACGAATCCGAGCACCCCGCGCACGGTGTCGGCGTACAGCTCCTCGCCCAGCAGGCGCCACGCATCCAGGTAAGTCAGCGCCAGCCGGGCGTTGTCCTCGGCCATCTTCTCGAAGTGCGGTGCGCTCCAGTCGCGGGTCGTGGAATAGCGGAAGAAACCTCCCGCGACGTGGTCGTACAGGCCATAGCTCCGGCCCTCCTCGCGGCCCGCCGTGCACATGGCGACGAGGGTCTTCTCGGCGGCCTCGCGCGGGTGCTCGGCCCCGCTCCCCGCGTGGGCGTGGAGCAGGAGCCGCACCGCCTCGGGCTGGGGAAACTTGGGCTGCGAGCCGAACCCGCCGTAGCGCCAGTCGAACGCCGCCAGCACGGCCTCGACGGCGTCCGCCACGGCGCCGCCGGCGAGGGTCTCGTCGACCACGACCGTCGCGCGAGCCTCGTCCTTGCGGGCGCGGATCCGGGCCACCTCGGCGTCGATCGCCTGGCGGTTCTCCGTCCAGCCGCGATGAACCCGCTCCAGGACGTCCCGGAACTGCGAAGCCGGGAAGTACGTCCCGCCCGTGATCAGGTCCCCGTCCGGCGTCAGGAAGGCCGTCGTCGGCCAGCCGCCGAGGTTGTAGCGGTCGTTGACGTCCGGACGCTCGTCGTTGTCGACGCGCACGGGGACGAACCACTCGTTCATCCGCCGGGCGACCTCGGCGTCGGAGTCCGTGGTCTCGTCCATGACGTGGCACCAGTGGCACCACACGGCCGAGATCCGCAGTACGACCGGCTTCCCCTCGCGGCGGGCGCGCTCGAAGACGGCCGGGCCCCAGGGGCTCCAGTCGACGGGCGATTCGGCGGCGCGATCGTCGAGCGGCATGCGGATCTCCGTGGGATCGAGGCGGCAGGCGGGACGGCGGACGCGTAAGATGCATGATAGGCGAACGCGACCGGCCTCGTTATAATGCCCTCATTCATGAATTCCGACCACACCGCAGCCCCGCCCGAGGACCCACCGGAGAAGCCACGGGAGCCTCGCCCGATGGTGGCTCCAGCCGTCGACGACATCGAGACGAGCCCGTTCGCCGCCGTCAATCATTACTTCGACCAGGGCGCCGTAGCGGCGGGAATCGCTCCCGATTATCGACTCCTCCTGAAGACTCCGTATCGCGAGATGCGCGTCGAGGTCCCGGTGCGCATGGACGACGGCCGGCTGGAGGTGTACATCGGCTACCGGGTCCAGCACAACGGGGCCCGTGGTCCGTACAAAGGCGGCGTGCGCTACCACCCGCAGGCGGACCTCGACGAGATCCGCGCGCTGGCCTCGCTCATGACCTGGAAGACGGCGCTCGTCGACATCCCCTTCGGCGGAGCCAAGGGAGGGATCCAGGTCGACCCGCGCGGGATGAGCGACGACGAGCTCAAGCAGATGACCCGGCGCTACACCCAGCACATCTCGTACATCCTGGGCATCAATCGGGACATCCCCGCCCCGGACATCAACACCAACGCCCAGATCATGGCCTGGATGATGGACGCCTACGGCCAGAAGATGGGCTACACCCCGGGCATCGTGACCGGCAAGCCGCTCGAGCTGGGCGGCTCGCCAGGACGCGAGCAGGCCACGGCCCAGGGACTGGCCTACGTCCTCGAGGCGGCCGCCAAGGATCTGGACTTCCCGGTCGAGGGCGCCCGCGTGGCGATCCAGGGCTTCGGCAACGTGGGATCCTGGACGGCGCGCATCCTGTACAAGCTCGGCTGCCGGATCGTAGCCGTCTCGGATATCGACGGCGGGGTCGGGAACGTTGACGGGCTGGAGGTGCCGGCCCTGCTCAAACACGTGCACGAGACGGGAAGCGTGACCGGCTTCCCAGGCGCCGACCCGTTGACCCAGGACGAGCTCTTGACCTGCGACTGCGATCTGCTGATCCCGGCCGCGGTGGGCGGCGTCATCGACGCCGACGTCGCCGAGCGCGTCCGGGCGCGGGTGGTGGTCGAGGCGGCCAACCATCCCGTGACCCCGGGTGGGGACCAGATCCTCGCCGGGCGCGACGTGATCGTCCTACCGGACCTGTTGATGAACGCCGGAGGGGTCATCGTGTCGTACTTCGAATGGGTCCAGAACATCCAGGAGTTTCGCTGGACCCTGGAGCGCGTCAACGACGAGCTGAAGCGCTTCATCACCGAGGCGTACCGACAGGTGCAGGTGGTGCAGTCACAGGAGCGGCTGTCGATGCGCATCGCGGCGTACATGATCGGGATCTCGAGGGTGATGGAGGCGACCCGCCTTCGCGGCTACGTGTAGGGGCGGCTGGAAGCGCCGCGTCTCGGCGTTGCACTTCCTCGATGCGGCTGCGGCGTGGGACTCCGGCTCACCGCGCGCACTGGGCGCGGCGGGCCGCGGCTTCGCCGGGCTTGTCGGCCCCGCCGTCGCCCTTGTCGCACCGCTCGCGCCGCCAGGCGGCGTCGGTGCGGTCGCGCCGGACGAAACCCTGCCACGGGATCGCCAGGCTCAGACCACCGTTGGCCAGGGCGATCGTCCGCGGCTCGGTCGGTCGGCCGACGCCCGGAAGGTCGGCGATTCGGGCGCTGACGAGCGACTCGGCGCGGATCGTGGCCAGGCGCCGCTCGTCACTCGACGCGACGCGGCGCCGGACCCCCGTTTCGGTAGCGACGAGCGGCTGCAGGGGCTCGCGCAGTTCGAGCCGCGCGTTGGGGGCGATGGTTCGGTCGAGGGGCGCCGCCCCGGACTCGTGGGGGATGGCAGGAACGCCTTCGGACCGGGATCCGCGGGGGCGACGCCCGGCCGCCTGCCGGCGCGGTTCGACCTCCGTCGGACGAACGGCGGGCCCCCGCGGGGAGCGCCGCGCCGCGGGACGGCTCTCGGGAAGCGGCACGACGACGATCGCTCCGCCCGGTCGTCGCGCCTCGGGGCCCGGCACGACGGCGAGGCCCAGGACGAGCAGGTGGGCCGCCAGAGCCGCTCCCAGCGCGACGAGCAGCGCCCGCCTCCAGCGGACGTGGCGCTCCGGCCGGGTCTGCCGGTCGGTAGGCGATCGTCGGGTCATCGATCTCCGAAGCGGTGGAGGGAAAGGCTCGCCCGGCTCAAACCCCGCGGGCGAGCGAAAGGTTCGGCCGATATATTGCCGCTTCGATGAGCCACGAGCACGAAGCCCGCCCCCTGCCGTATGACACCGACGCGCTCGACGGGATCTCGCGCCAGGTGACCGAATGGCACCACGACACCCATTACGCGAGCTACGTCAAAGGCCGAAACGCCGTCGAGAAACGCCTCGCTGAGATGCGCGAGAAGGAGGACTTCTCGGATGTCCGCGCCGTCAAGCGGAGCGAGAGCCACACCGCCTCCGGCCAGATCCTCCATGAGATCTACTACGCCGTTCTGGGCGGCGACGGCGAGGTCGACGAGGACCTCGCGATCCACGCGCGGATCGTCGAGGACTTCGGCGACTACGACACCTGGCTCCGGGAGTTCAAGGCCGTGGCCACGGCGGCGCGTGGCTGGTCCGTCTTGTGCTGGGACCCGTCCGACGGGCGGCTCCACGTGTACCTCGTCGACGGCAACGACGCGGGCGCCGTATGGGGCGCGCAGCCGCTGCTGCCCCTCGACGTGTGGGAGCACGCCTACCACTACGACCAGGGCCCCAATCGCGCGGCCTACGTCGAGGCGTTCCTCAAGAACGTGAACTGGAAAGCGGTGGACGAGTACTACCGTCGGGCGACCGGCGCGTAGCGTCTCCGCGCGCTCTGCCGTGCCTGCCGTCCTGATCGTCGCCGGGGAGCCGTCGGGCGACGAGCTGGCGGCGGAGCTGGTCGTGGCGGCGCGGGCGATCGCCCCCGACGTCGTGTTCCTCGGCGCCACCGGACCGGCGTTGGAGGAGGCCGGCGCCCAGCGCGTCGTCCCGACCTCCGACCTGAGCGTGATGGGCCTGTTCGAGGTCGTCCGTGCCTTGCCCACCGCGTGGCGCGCGCTGAAGATGCTCGAGCGGGCGGCCATGGAGCGCGAAGTCGTGGGCGCCGTGCTTGTCGATTCCCCCGATTTCAACCTGCGCCTGGCGCGCCGTCTGTCCCGCGGCGGGATCCCCGTCGTGCAATACGTCGGACCGACCGTATGGGCCTGGCGCCGGGGGCGGATCCGGATCCTCGAGCGCCACGTGCGGCGGCTGCTCGTGACGCTGCCGTTCGAGCCGCGCGTGTACGCCGGAACGGGAATCGAGGCGGTGTACGTCGGCAACCCGGCCCGCGACCGGATTCCGGACGACCCCGAGCCGCGACGCGACGTGGCGCGTCGGCTCGGGCTCGACCCAGAGCGGCCGTGGGTCGCGATCGCGCCGGGAAGCCGGGCTGTCGAGCTGGCCCGGATGGGTCCTCTCCTGGCGGCCGCCGCGGCCCGGATCCGCGCCGCGCGCCCCGATGTCGAGCTGGTCGCTCCGGTCGCCCGGGGGGCCTCGGCGGCGGCGCTCGCGCGGGTTCTGGCCGAGGGGCCCATGCTGCGCCTGGTCGAGGCCGGGCGCCTGGACGTCCTGGCGCACTGCGCCGCGGGCCTGGCAACGTCGGGCACGGTGTCGCTCGAGCTGGCGCTCCTCGGCGTTCCGCACGTCGTGGCCTATCGCACCTCTACCGCGACGTATGCCTTGGCGCGATTCCTCGTCGACGTCGAGCACATCGCGTTGCCGAACCTGATCGCCGGCCGACGCCTCGTCCCCGAGTTCGTGCAGGGCGCGGCGACGCCCGCGGCCCTGGCCGATCCCGTCCTGACGTGGCTCGCCGATCCCGCCGCTGCGCAGGCGGTGCGACAGGGCCTGGCCGAGGTGGCGGCCGCGGTGGGGCCGCCCGGAGCGGGCTCGCGCGCGGCGCGCTCGGCGCTCGCGGCCCTGGGTTTGACAGGTCGCCCGACGAGCGGCGATCTTGCGTTCGACCCCACGACAATCTCCCCCGACGAGGAGACCGGATGACGCGCGCTCAATGGGCCTCGACCTTCGCCCGCGTGTTCTGCGGCATCGCGTTCATCGTGCACGGCACACCCAAGATCCTCAACCTGGCCGCGACGACCGACGCGTTCCAGGGGATGGGGTTCCCGGGCTGGATGGCGATCCCGGTGGCGATCCTCGAGTTCTTCGGCGGGATCATCCTGGTGACGGGATTCCTGACACGGATCGTGGCGCTGTTGTTCATCGTCGAGATGTTCGTCGCCGGCGTCATGGTCCATTTTCCGAACGGATGGGACGTGTTCCACTTCGGCGAGCCGATGGCCCGCGGTTACGAGTACAATCTGGCGCTCATCGTGCTCCTGACTACGGTGACGTTGATCGGGCCGGGACCCGTGTCGATCGACGCGGCCATCAGCCGGCACCGGGCCAAGGCCCGCCCCGCGGAGGATCTCGCCGAGCAGCGCGGGGTCACGCCCTGATCCGCTCCGCGGGGACCGCCTTCCTCTCGCCCGCGCCGGAGGTCCGCCTGACGCGCGCGTTCGAGTCGCCGTTCGCCAACTTCCTGGCCACGGCGCGGACGTGCTACAGCGGCAAGGGCGTCGTCGGCGATGTCGAGCTCGAGGACAAGTGGATCGGCCTGGCCAAGAGCCTGTACCAGGCTGGCCACCACACGACCTTGCAGCACGCCCAGTTCCAGTTCACCCTGGCCAACGTCAGCCGCCACTTCCTGTGGAGCTTTCTCCACAGCCATCCGTTCTACAACTCGGAGCAGGTAAGCCAGCGCTACGTCGCCGTCAAGCCGGGAAGCGTCGCGATTCCGCCCCTGTCGGGGACGGCGCTGGAGCGCTACCGGGCGGGCGTGGAGCGCCAGATGGCCGACTACCGGCGATTGATCGAGCTGTTGACCCCGGTCACGGCGGAGGCGTTCTTCGAGCGCTTCCCAGGGCGCCGGGCGCGCGCCGAGCGCTACGCGAAGGACATCCGCAAGCGGGCCCAGGAAATCGCCCGCTACGCGCTGCCGGTGGCCACCTTCGCCTACCTGTACCACACGGTCAGCGGGATCACGCTGCTGCGCTACTGGAGGCTGTGCGAGCAGGTCGACGCGCCGACCGAGACGCGGATCGTCGTGCGGCGCATGGTCGAGGAGCTGCTCGATCACGACCCGGCCTACGAGACGATCCTCGAGGAGCCGCTGCCCATCGAGGAGACGCCCGAGTGGCGCTTCGCGGGGGTCGAGGACGGACTCGACCACGCGCGCGCGTTTCGCGCGGAGTTCGACGCCTCGCTGGAGGGCGGCGTGTCACGGCTCGTCGACTGGGGAGCGAGGAACGAGGAGGTCCTGGCCGACGCGGTGCGCGAGGTGCTCGGTCGGCCGCGGGCCGCGCTCTCCGACGACGAGGCGATCGAGCTGGCGCTCGACCCGGCGACCAACCCGCTCCTCGGCGAGGCGCTCAACCTGATGACGCACGACAAGCTGACCCGTGCCCTGTACCACCCGCACTACACGTTCCGGAAGAAGCTGTCCCACGCCGCGGATTCCCAGGACCAGCGGCACCGCATGACGCCGGGCTCGCGGCCCGCCCTGACGACCCACGTGACGGGCGATCCGGACTACGTCGTACCGCGGCTCGTCATGGAAGATCCCGGCGTCGAGGCGGCGTATCGCGAGAGCATGGAGCGTACCTGGGACGACGTGGCCGCCGTGCGAGCGGCCGGCGCGCCGGCGGAGTACGCAGAGTACCTGCTGCCGAACGCCGTGACGATCCGCTTCACCGAGTCGGCCGATCTCCTCAACCTGTGGCACAAGCACGCCATGCGGCTGTGCTGGAACGCCCAGGAGGAGATCTGGCAGGCATCTCTCGAGGAGGCCCGCCAGGTGACGGACGTCAACCCGCGGATCGGGCGGCATCTCGTGCCGCCGTGTACGACCCGTCACCGCGCCGGCCAGCGGCCGGTGTGCCCGGAGGGCACGCGGTTCTGCGGCGAGCGCGTGTGGACCATGGGGCTCGAGGCGTTCGAGCGCCGGATCTGACGGGCGTGCCGCCGGGCGCCGACGCCTCCGCTCGTCGTCTCGGGCGGCGCGATTTCCTGGCCGGACTCGCGGCGCTGCACGCGCGTCCGCGGAATGATCCGCGCGGGGCCCGGATCGACGGCACTCTTTGGATGAACGAGCGCGGGGGCTACGAATTCCGCGCGCGACGCGAGTTCCGCATCGATCCCGGTCTGGCCGAGAGGAACCGGCTGGTGAACGGCTGGTACGGCCCGTGAGCCGCCCCGCGGCGCGCGGCGGGACGTATCGGCGCGAGCGCTTCGACGTAGCGGTCGTCGGCGCGCGCTGCGCCGGGGCGACCCTGGCCACGTTCCTGGCGCGCGCCGGCGCACGAGTCCTCCTGGTGGATCGCGCCACGCTGCCCAGCGACCAGGTCCTGTCGACCCACACGATCCACCCGCCAGGGGTCGACGTGCTGGATGAGCTCGGCGTGGGGGACGAGGTCCGCTCGAGGGTTCGCGCGAGCCCGACGATCCGCCTGCGGAAGGGCGATGCCTGGGTGGACTTGTCGTTCCCTCATGGTCGGGCCGAGTTGTGCCCGAGGCGGAAGCGTCTGGACGGGCTCCTGCAGGAGGCCGCGGCGGAATCGGGCGCCGACCTGCGCGACCGGACCCGCGCGACGCGGGTCGAGTTCGAGGACGGTCGGGCCGTCGGCGTACGCGTCGAACATGGGGGACGCGAGGAGGAGATCCGGGCCGGGCTCGTCGTCGGCGCGGACGGGCGCCGCTCGCTGGTCGCCTCGCAGGTCGGGGCGGAGGAGTACATGGCCTACGACGCTCCGCGCGCCATGTACTGGGCCTATTGGGACGCCCCGCGGGAGTGGACGACGGACCGCTACCCCTTCGACGTCTACATCGGTCACGTCGGGGCGGACATTCGCGCCATCTTCCAGACCGACGACGAGCAGCTCCTGATCGGCAGCCTGCCCCCGGTCCGCGTCGCCAGAACCTGGAGCCGCGAGGCGCGGGCGGCGCTCAAGCGGAACCTCGCCGAGGGCCCCGTCACGGGCCCTCTCGTCGAGGGGGCCGACCCCGAGGGCTCGGTCCGGGGGACGCTGAAGGAGCGCTATTTCTTCCGCCGGGGAGCGGGACCCGGCTGGGCACTCGTGGGCGACGCCGGCCACCACAAGGAGTTCGTCGTGGGAGACGGCATCACGGAGGCGCTGATCCAGGCCAGGTCGCTCGCCGAAGCGATCCGCGAGGGAGGCGACCGGGCGCTCGTTCACTGGTGGAGGAGGCGCGACGTCGAGGCGCTGCCGACGTACTTCTGGGGCCGTGACGAGGGGTCGCTGGAACCGCCCTCCCGGCTGGAGGCCCTCGTCCTCGAGCGGGTCGCGCGGGACGAACGGCTGGAGCGTCGCATGACGCGCCTTCCCGAACACGAATGCTCGCCGTACGAGGCGGTACCCGTCGGAGTCGTCCTGTCGGCGCTCGCGCGTGCCCTCGTGAAGGGCCGGTTCGAAGTGATCCCCGAGTTCGCCGCCCAGGTGCGTCGGATGGCGCGCTATCGGCGCGCGCTGCGCGAGCGGGAGAGGCTGCTGAGCGAAGTCCGCGAGGCGGAGCCCGCCGAGTGACGGAAACCCGGACTCCGCCAGCGCCCGAGGCGCGCGAGGCCCTCGAGCGGCTGCGCGAGGGGAATCGGCGCTTCGCCGCGGACAGGAGCGTGGTCGCCCCGTCCGCCACGCGCCGCGCGGCCCTGGCGGACGGCCAGCGACCGTTCGCCGTCGTCCTGGGCTGTTCCGACTCGCGCGTGCCGGCCGAGCTCGTGTTCGACCAGGGCCTCGGCGACCTGTTCGTCATCCGTGTGGCCGGAAACATCGTGGCGCCGTCGCTCGTGGGGAGCGTCGAGTTCGCCGCCGAGCGCTTCGGCACTCGACTCGTCGTCGTGCTCGGCCACTCCAGCTGCGGGGCCGTTCTGGCCACGCTCGAGGCGCTGGGCGGGGAAGGGGAGGCGTCCTCGCAGAACCTGCAGGCGATCGTCGATCGCGTGCGGCCGGCCGTCGAGCCGCTTCTGCGCGAAGGCGGCCTCGACGGGGACGCCCTGGTCGGCGCCGCCGTCCGGGCCAACGTCCGGGCCTCGGCCGACCATCTCCGAAGCGGTTCCGCGGTGCTCGAGCGGCGGATCCGGGAGGACGGCCTCCTCGTCGTGGGCGCGGAGTACTCGCTGGAGACCGGCGAGGTCGAGTTCTTCGATGGCGTGCCGGCCATCTGACCGCTTGCGGGAGGCGTCCCGGGTCGCTATGCTGCGCGTACACGAGAAAGGAGGTGGTCCATTATTCCAAGTATGAGACCGACCCGTGAGGTGCCTGGCCGTTAGGTGATTCCGCCGAGGATTTCGACGGCGGAAGCCGAGCGGAATCCCCACCAGCGCATCGGACCCGGGGGCAGCGGCCTGGTCGAACCGCAACCGACGCTCCCGGGTCTTTCTTCTTGGCAGCGTAACAAATATATTTGTTGAAGATCGTGACGAGGGCCGCCCTCGACCCTCTGCGCGCGGTCCTCGGGCTTTTTCGCGCGCCTCATCCGGGCCTCGCCTAGGTCCCGTCCACCGAGACGTAAAGGAAGGGCGGGATGTTGAGCGAGACGACGTCGTCGCCCCCGGACTTCTCGCGCGCCATGGCCAGAGCGTGGTCGAGGGACGGAGCCCACGACACGCCGAGCCGCTCCGCCGCGCGTCCGTCCGCGGGACCCACCAGGATCGTGTCCGACAGGTAGCGCAGCGGGTACGTGGCCCAGTACCACACGGTGAACGGATGGAAGCCGTGGTGCGCGAAACGGAATCGATAGGCGTCCACGAGCTCGGGGTCGCGGGCGAATGCCTCCTGGAACTCCCGCTGCATCTCGAACGGGTCCGTGGTCGCCGGCAGGACCTCGTCCCAGAACTTGCGGTACGCCGCATGATAGCGGTCGTGGAACACCTCGTAGACCGGGTTCAGGATGATCACCACGCCGCCCGGCTTCACGAACGGCTCGTTCCAGAACCAGTTGAACACGTATCCCAGGACGTCGCTCACGACGAGCACCGGATTGATCCGCGCCCCGACCGAGTACGGCGACAGGTCGGGGAGCCCGAACACGAGCGTGTCGAACTGGCGATCCACGCGTACCTCGAGCTGCGGCCGGAGGGCCTCGAGCGTGCGCGCGTGGACGGGGTCGATGGCACCCGCGTTCACCGCGATGGGCCGGTACACCGAGCGGATCGAGCGGAATACGCCGGCCCGCGCCGACTCGGGGAGGGCCTTCATCGAGAGCGGCGTCGCCGCGCGCATCGCGCGCTCGACGGCGTTGCGCGCGGCGGGCGGCTTGGCGAGCCACGCCAGGTGCGGCGGATACGTGGCCCCGTTCATGGCCATCTCGAGTACCATGATCCGGCAGTGCTTCTGGAGCTCCCGGCTGATGCGCTCGATCGAGTCGTGCATGTGGGAGCCCTCGGGCTGCATCACGTGCGGCACGTGCTCGGTCATCTTCGGCGAGTGATGTGGGGCGATCGAGTCGTACGTCCCGAACCCCACGGCCACCGACTTGTGGCCCCCGTTCAGCGGGATCTGGATCGAGTCGACGTACAGCACGAGGTCGGCGTCGATCACCGCGCGGCTCGTCTCGACAGGCTCGCCGTGGTCGGTTTCGCCGACGCGCACGATGTCGACCGGGTCCTCGGCGTCGAAGTTCTTGACCTGGGAAGGATAGAACTCGCGCATCAGGTTCGGTCCCAGCATGTGCTCGAGCTCGTGGCGCTGCATCTTGCGGTGCAGCGCGACCGCGCAGCGCAGCTGGACGTTCTCCTTCCTGACGCCGTACGAGTACAGCATCCCGAGCAGGGTCTCGATGGCGACCTGGCGCACGTCGGGCCGGCTCATCGGCGGGAACGGCTGGCAATTGTCGTCGAACGCGATGAGCACCTTCGAGCGGCTGTCGACGAGCTCGGACAGGGGCTCCATCCCGAGCGGCTCCTCGACGGCCCGCGCCACGGCGCCCGGCAGCTCGCGCGTCGCGACGCCGGGCAGGGCCCGCGGCGGGTACAGGACGGTCGCGTCGTCCGGGAGATCGACGTCGATCAGCGCGTTGCCGGAGTAGGTCAGGACCTTCATCGCGTCACGGTCGGAAGGTGGTCTTGATGACGCCGGTGCGTCCGGTGTCCAGGGCGCACTCGACGGCCGCCGCCCAGTCGGTCAGCGCGTAGCTCGCGCCGACCAGCGGCGCCAGGCTGTCGT
>CAZCZH010000010.1:0-25538 GCA_964502985.1 uncultured Gemmatimonadales bacterium | reverse complement strand
AGCTCGGAGAGACCGACTACTGCATCTCGGCGGTTCCGTTCGGCGGCTACGTCAAGATGGTCGGGATGGAAGGCGAAGAGGCGTTCGAGAGCGTCGAGGGGGGCGAGGTCGACGAGGAGCTGGCCGACGTCCCGCCGGAGCGACGCTTCGACAACAAGTCGATCCTGGCTCGGCTTCTGATCCTGGCCGCCGGCGTGTTGATGAACTTCCTGCTCGGCTGGGCGATCTACGTCGGGCTGGCCTGGCACAATGGAATCCCGACCGTCGAGGGAACGGCCGTGGCGGGCGTCGATTCGGTGGCGCTGGCCTCCCATCCCCGGCTGGCGGCACTCGCCGGACACGAGATCCGCACCGTCGACGGCCGGCCGGTGTCCAACTGGCATCAGATCGACGAGCGCGTCGGCGGCGGCAAGGGCCACGAGGTCACGTTCTTGCTGGACTCCGGCCAGGAGGTCGACGTACCGGTCGCGGGGCGCCACGATCGCGACGAGGTGATGACCGCCCTCGAGCCCCTCGTGCCGCCGATCATCACGAGTGTCGAGCCCGGGAGCCCGGCCGATCGCGCCGGCCTCAGGCCCGGCGACCGGATCACGGCCATCGACGGCACGCCGACCCACGCGTTCAGCGACGTGTCGCAGGCCGTCCGTGAGCGACCGGGGGAGCGGATCGCGGTACAGGTCGAGCGTCGCGGGCAGGGTAGGGAGCGGTCGCTTTCGCTGACGGTCAAGACCGGCGTCGAGCGCGCGCCGCGACCGGAAGACGGCAAGTTCGTCGACGTCGGACAGCTCGGAGTGGCGACCGACATCGGACACATCGATCTCGGTCCGGCGCAGGCCGTGGCCGCCGGGACGAAGGCGGCGGTCGGCGCGGGCACGCTGATCCTGGACGGCCTGTACCAGATCGTCAGCGGATCGGTCAGCCTGCGCAGCCTGGGTGGCCCGGTGGCCATCGGGCAGCTCACCGCGCACTACGCCCGCCAGGGGATCGACAGCCTGCTCGCGTGGGTGGCCCTGTTCTCGATCAACCTGGCGATCCTCAACCTGCTGCCGATCCCCGTGCTGGACGGCGGTCACATTCTGTTCCTGGCGATCGAAGCGACTCGCGGGCGCCCCCTTTCGGCACGGCAGAAGCTGCGCCTGTCTCAGGTTGGCCTGGCGTTCCTCGTGCTCGTCATGGCATGGGCCTTCACGGCCGACATTCTCCGACTCGTCGGGCTGTAACGTCGATTCCTTCGCGGCGGGCGTGCTATCTTGGCGCCCGATGCCGCGTGGCCAGAGACCCGCCGCGCGCCGGCCCCACGCGCTGCGGCGAGCCGGACGCGATGCTCCCCGCCCGTTGGTCTGCGTGTTCGCCAAGGCGCCCGAGCCGGGGCGCGTCAAGACCCGCCTGATCCCGACCCTGCGAGCGACCGAGGCGGCCGACCTGTACCGCGCACTCCTGCTGGACACGATCGACGCGGCCGAAACCGCGCCGGCCGACATCGTGGTGGCGTTCGCGCCGCTCGCGGGACGGCGAGCGGTCGAGCGTCTGGTGGGGAGCCGCAGGCGCCTGATGCCGCAGGGGCCGGGGGACCTCGGAGCGCGCCTGGCGCGAGCCTTCGAGACCCTGTGCGACGAGCGGCGGCCGGTCCTCGTCGTGGGCAGCGACTGTCCCGGTCTGGATGCCGTCGTCCTGCGCGAAGCGGCGCGCGTGACGAGTCGCGTGGACGTCGTCCTGGGGCCGGCGCGGGACGGCGGCTACTACCTGGTCGGGATGCGCCGCCCGCGGCGCGAGCTGTTCGCCGGCGTCCCGTGGAGCACGCCCGGAGTGCTGGCGGCGACGCGCGAGCGGATCGCCGAAGCAGGGTGGACGCTTCAGCTCCTCGAGCCGCTCCGCGACCTGGACACGCCGGAGGATCTGTACGAGCTGTATTCCGGGGCGCGCGAGGCCGATCTCGAGCGGACGTATCCGCGCACCTGGATCGCGCTCCACGCGATGCTCCCGCCGCGACGCCTGGCGCGGCTCGAAGCCCGCCTGCGCGGCGAGCCGGAGGCGTGAGCGAGCAGCCCCCGTCCCGCCCTCCGCGCGTGCCGCCGCGCGCGGCCCTCGCGGTCGGGGTCCTGGCCATTACCTGGGCCGCGGTCCTCGTGCGCTGGTCGGACGCCCCGGCCATCGCCGTCGCGTTCTGGCGGATGGCGTTGGCCACGGCCCTGCTGCTCTCCACGTGCCTCGTCACGCGAACCCGTTTCTGGCGCTCCTGGCGTGGCGTAGACTGGTGGACCGGGAGTGGCGCGGCGCTCCTCCTGGCGCTCCACTTCGGCTTCTGGATCGCTTCGCTCGAGTACACGACGGTCGCCGCCTCGGTGGTCCTCGTCAGTGCGCAGCCGGCGTTCGTCGCACTTCTCGGGTGGGCCGTCCTCGGCGAGCGGCCGACGGTCGCGGCGTGGCTCGGCATCGGGCTGGCGATCGTCGGCTCGGCGGTCATCGCGGGGACGGATTTCGCCCTCGACCGGCGCGCCTTGACGGGGGACGTCCTGGCGCTGCTGGGGGCGATCTGGATCTCGGCGTACTATGTGTTCGCTCGTTTCCTCCGGGCGAGCAAGGACCTGTTGCCGTACGTCACGGTGGTGTACGGGATGACGGCCGCGTTCCTCGGGCTCGGCGCGGTGCTGACGGGCCACGCGTTGGGCGGATATCCGGCGTCGACGTGGGGCGCCCTGGCGCTGCTCGCGGTGGGGCCCACGATCCTGGGCCACACGGCGATGAACTACGCGTTGCGCTACCTGAAGGCCTACGAGGTCAACGTGGCGATCCTGGGTGAGCCGGTCGGGGCGACGGCGTGGGCCGCGGCGCTGCTCGGCGAGACGCCGGCCGCCGGCACGCTGATCGGCGGCGCGCTCGTCCTGGGCGGAATCGTGTTGACCCTCGGCCGGCGCGGCGTGCGCGACGAGGTGGCGGCCGCCAACCTGTGAGCCGGGCGAAACCCTGACGGGAGGCGAGATGCCAACGGGACGGAACGGATCGGGACCGGTCGGGGTGCGGGTCTGGCGCGGCTCCGAGGTCGAATCGCTGCACCGGGTGCACGTCGCCGTCGCGCGCGATGGGCGGCTCGTGGCCCGGCACGGCGAGCCGGAGACGCGCGCCTTCATGCGCTCGGCGGCCAAGCCGATCCAGGTGCTGCCGCTGGTCGAGGAGGGCCTGGTCGACGCGCTCGGGCTGACCGACGAGGAGCTGGCCGTGGCCGCCGCTTCGCACAACGCCGAGCCGTTCCACCTGGCGGCGGTGGGCTCGCTGCTCGAGAAGGCCGGGCTCGAGCCGGGGCAGTTGCAGTGCGGGCCGCACGAGCCGATGTATCCGCCGGCGGCCGAGGCGCTGCGGGCAGCCGGACTCGAGCCGACCCCGATGCACAACAACTGCTCCGGCAAGCACGCCGCGATGCTCGCCACGTGCCGCGCCAAGGGCTGGCCGCTGGAGACGTACCTCGACCCCGAGCATCCGCTGCAGCGCCGGATCCGCGGCACGTTGGCCGAGCTGGCCGGGGTCGACGAGGCCCGGATCGGCGTCGCCGTGGACGGCTGCGGCGCGCCGACCTTCGCCCTGCCGGTGGTCGCCATGGCGACGGCGTTCGCCGCCCTCGCGGATGCCGACGCGCGGCGCGACGGCGAGCGAGCGCAGGCCGTCGGGCGCGTGCTCGACGCGATGGCCGCTCATCCCGAGTATGTCGCCGGCACGGACCGCCTGTGCACGGCTCTGATGGCCTGCGCCGGCGCCCGGGTAGTGGCCAAGACGGGTGCCGAGGGCGTGTACTGTGCGGTCCTGCGAGGGGCCGGTGGGGAGCCGCGCGGGCTGGCCCTCAAGGTGGCCGACGGGGCGCACCGGGCGCAGGACGTGGCGCTCGTGGCCCTGCTCGACGGTCTGGGCGCGCTCCCGGCGGACGACGAGACCCTGTCGTCCTGGCGCCGAGCGGTGGTGACGAACCGCGCCGGCCGGAGCGTCGGCCGGATCGACGCGCGGTTGCCGATCGAGGCCGCGTGACGGATCGCGAAGCACGGGTCGTCGTGGCCCTGGGGGCGGCCGCAGCATCGGGAGAACCCGAGCGTCTGGTCCAGGCGCTCGAGGCGACGCGTGACCTGGTTTCGGTCGACGACATCGAGGAGCTCCTTCTGCAGACGTATCTGTTCGCCGGCTTTCCACGGACGATCAACGCGTTCTTCACCTGGCAGCGCTGGTCGAACGAGGCTGGCCTGGGCCGTGGGAGACTCTTCGTCGAGGAGGAGGCCGCTGACGGCCGGCGGGCGCGTGGGGAGGGCGTGTGCCGGCTCGTGTACGGGGACCATTACGAAGCCCTCCAGGCGCGGCTCGCACGGCTCCACCCGGCGCTCGCCGAGTGGACGCTGGTCGAAGGCTATGGCAAGGTGCTCGGCCGTCCGGGCCCGAGCCCGGCGCTGCGCGAGCTGGCCGCCGTCGGGGCGCTGATCGAGCTCGGGGCCGCGCGACAGCTCGTGTCACACCTGCGGGGCGCGCGGCACGCGGGAGTCGAGTCCGGCGTCATCCAAAGCGCGGCGCGGGCCATCGCCCGGTCGTGCGATCGCGAGTCGCTGGTGGACGAGCAGCTCGAGGCGGCCTTCTGAGTCCGGTCGTGACGACCACCCGGGTCCGTGTGCGCTACGCCGAGACCGACGCCCAGGGGGTGGCCTACCACGCCCACTACCTGGTGTGGATGGAGATCGGGCGGACACGTCTCCTCGAGCAGCTGGGCTTCCCCTATCCGCGTCTCGAACGGGAAGGCGTCCTGTTCTCGGTCGTCGAAGCGCGCTGTCGCTACCTGGGGGCGGCGCGGTACGACGACGAGGTGGAGGTCGAGACACGAGTCAGCCGGGCGCGCAGCCGGACGGTGGCGTTCGACTACCGGATGCGGATCGGAGAGAGCGTAGTGGCTACGGGCGAGACGACCCTCGTGGCGCTGGACCGCGAACGCGCGCCACGGCGAGTTCCGCCCGACCTGGCGCGGGCTCTGGCCGAGGCGGCGGGGGACTAAACCGCTCCCCCGAGCGCGTCGTTTAACCCACCGGGTCCCCCTTGCCGGCGAGCGGGCCCGGCCTATCGTCTGACGCACGATCGCACCCCAGCCCAGGAGGGCCCCGTTGCGACCGGCCGTTCGTCGCTCTCCAGTCCGCCCGATCATGGCCGTGGTCGGCGGCCTGCTCCTGACCGCTTCCCTCTCCTCTCAGGCCCACGCCCAGCTCAGCGCTTTCGGCAAGAACAAGGTCCAGTACGACGACTTCGACTGGGGCGTCCTGTCCAGCGAGCACGTCGACCTGTACTACTATCCGGCCGAGCGCGACCTGGCGTACGTCACGCTGGACTACGCCGAGGAGTCGTTCGACTTTCTCGAGCAGAAGTTCAGCTACGCGCCCCGGGACCGGATCCCGATGGTGCTCTACGCGAGTCACCAGCACTTCGAGCAGACCAACATCGTTCCGTTCTTCATCCCCGAGGGCGTGGCGGGATTCACCGAGTTCCTCAAGGGTCGGGTCGCGTTGCCGTTCAACGGCTCGTACTCCGACCTGCGGCACGTCATCCGGCACGAGATGGTCCACGTGTTCCAGGCTCGCAAGGGGGCCCATCTCAAGCATGTCCATCCGGGCGGACACGAGTGGATATCCCCGCTGTGGTTCACCGAGGGCCTGGCCGAGTTCTGGTCCGGCCCGTGGAGCGCCGAGGGCGATCTGGTCGTTCGCGACCTTCTGCTCAACGGCCTGTTGGCGGGAGACCAGCCGCTGGATCGCTTCGGAGGCTCGTTCCCGACGTACAAGCTCGGCCAGAGCTTCTTCGGATACCTCGCGGACACCTACGGCGAGGATCGCGTCGTCGAGCTTCTCGAGAACGAGTGGAAGTATCCCAACTTCCAGACCGCGTTCCGCAACGTCTACGGGATCTCGTTCCCGGATGCCGTGAACGGCTGGCGCGAGTCGCTGCGCCGGCGCTACTTCCCCGAGCTCGCGGTGGAGCGTCCGGCGGGGACCACGGCCACTCCCGTCGTGACCGAGGGACGCCTCAACTTCACCCCGGCGCTCGTGCCCCCCGGCGTGGACGGCGAGCGACCCGAGCTGGCGTACGTCTCGTTGCGCAGCGGCTACACGACGATCAACACAGCCGCGTTGCTGGGAGAGAACGAGCACATCGACTCGCGCGTCACCGCCAACCGGTCGGGCGACTACGAGTCGATCCATCCGCTGCTGTCGACGATCGACGTCAGCCGCGGTGGCAAGCTGGCGTTCATCGCCAAGGCCGGCGCGCGGGATCACGTGTACGTCTACGACCTGGAGAAGAACGACCGTCTCCAGGAGGGCGCGTGGGACGACCTCGTCGAGCTGTCGTCACCGAGCTGGGCCCCGGACGGTCGCCGGCTCGTCTTCGTCGGTCTTACCTCGAGCGGGTTCGCCGACCTGTACGTGTGGGACACCGTCACCGACCAGCTCCAGCGGATGACCCGCGATCGCTATCTCGAGGCGAATCCGCGCTGGTCCCCGACGGGGGACATGATCGTGTTCGCCTCGGACCGGGGGCCGTATGGCGACGAGGGGGCGCGCAACCTGTTCCTCTACGATCTCGGAAGCCGAGACATTCGCCCTTTGACGTCCGGACGATGGGTGGATCGCGACCCGGACTGGTCGCCGGACGGAGAACGCGTCGTGTTCGCCTCGGATCGCGCGGGAACGCTCGACCTGTACGTCGTCGGCCGCACCGGGGACGGCTACCGCGCGACCGCCCTGGCCGCGGGGACCATGCACCCGCGCTGGGTCCGGCGCGGCGGCCGGGACGAGGTCCTGTTCACGGCATACGAGAACCTGGCGTACGGCATCTACCGGGTGCCACTGCCGGAGGATCCGCCGCGCACCGTGGCCCTGAACGTCGATCCGGACGCGCCGTCCTGGGCGTGGGACGAGTCCATCCGCGACGAGGAGAAGTACGTCGAGCGCCCGTACCGCAAGGAGTTCGGGCTGGACTTCGCCAGCGCGGCGCTGGCGTTCGCCGAGGAGGGCGGGCGTGGGGAGGGAGCCCAGGTGTTCCTCTCCGACATGCTCGGCGACCACCTGATCGTGGCCCAGGTGAACGCCCAGCAGGGCCGTACGAATCTGTTCAGCGGCTTCACCGGCGCGGGGACCTACATAAATCTCAAGCACCGCCTGAACTGGGGGGTGAGCGGCTATCGCCTGCGCTCGTTCTACACCTCGCTCCTCGGCTCGAGCTTCGATCGACCATCGGTCTTCGACCGCGAGGGGATCGGGATCCGGAACGACTTCTTCGAGGAGCGCTGGGGGGCCAGCGGGATCCTGTCGTATCCGCTCTCGAAGTATCAGCGCGTCGAGGGCGAGCTGACGTTCGAGCGCAACAACCTGACCGAGATTCCCCAGGACCTGAACGACGCGGAACAGGTCGCCGACGCTTTCTTCCGTGACGCCTGGCTCACGATCGGATCGACGGGGTGGATCTACGACAACACGCTGTGGGGCCCGGTCGGGCCGATCGACGGGCAGCGGCTGAACTTCACCGTGTCGAGCGTGTTCAACGTCAGCCAGGGCGGGATCGAGAGCACCGACTTGCTGGTCGACGCGCGCAAGTATTTCCGCACCTCCCTCAATACCACGTACGCCGTGCGTGCGCGCGGGCGGTTCTCGTCCGGCGACATTCCGACGTTCTATTTCCTCGGCGGCCCGAGCTCGTTGCGTGGCTACCCGACGTTCGTCCTGAACGGGAGCAACACGGTCTTGCTCAACCAGGAGTGGCGCTTCCCGATCATTCCACCGAACCCCTTCCGGCACGGGATCGCCGCGCTGCTGGGCAACGGCCTGTGGGGCGGCGCGTTCGCCGACGTGGGCAACGCCTGGACCCTGAACTCGCTGTATCGGACGGGGAACGGCGATGAGCTGAAGGAGGTCGGTTGGTGGCCGGGCCTGCTCGGTTCCTACGGCGCCTCCGTGCGTTATCCGCTGGTCGGTCCATTCATCGTGCGAGTGGATTGGGCGCGGCGCTTCTCGGTGGACGAGAAGCGCGGCCTGTTCCCCGACGGTCGAACCAGCTCCCACTGGTCGTTCTGGATCGGCTACAACTACTGATCCAGGACCGAGGGCCGCGCCCGCGGGGCACCCCGGCCGTCAGCGGCCATCCGTCGCTCCGCTCGGCCTGAACGCGTACAGCTCGCCCGACTCGGTCGCCACATACAGCGCGTCGCCGTGGGGCAGCGCCCGCGACGTGATCGGCCCGTCGAGCTTGGTCTTCCACTCCACCTCTCCCGTCATCCGGTCCAGGACGTAGAACGTCCCAGTCAGGTCGCCGATCGCCACGTAGGCCTCGGCCAGGGCCGGCGTGACGCGCATCGGCTGGCCCAGGTCGCGCATCCACAGGATCTCGGTCCGGGCCCAGTCATAGGCCCACACGAGGCCTTCGTGATCCGTGAGGTAGAGCCGGCTCCCCTCGACGGCGGGAGCGGAGTAGAAGCGCGCCGGAAACGACCGTCGCTGGACGACCGTCAGATCGGCCGCGATCTCGAGGACGTGTCCCCCGAGAGTGACGCAGAGCGCGGTCGGGCGAGCCTCGCCCGCCGGCAGGGTGACCGCGTCGGCCCAGATCGGTCCGGCGTCGGGATCGGTCCGGGCCACGATCTCGCCGCTCGTCGCGTCCAGCGCGAACAGCCTCCCGTCGGACGAGGCCACGACGAGAGTGTCACCGAGGAGCGCCGGCGCGGACACGACGCGCGTTTCGAGCTCGGTCTTCCACTGTTCCTCGCCAGCCCCGTTCCAGGCGCGCACCACCCCCGGCGTGGAGACCGTGTAGATGCGACCCTCGAAGACGACTGGGCGCGCCTCCAGATCGCCGGCGTCGGCGGTCCACAGCGTTTCGCGCGTCCGCAGGTCGAGGGCCAGGAGCCGGCCGCCGCGCAGGGTCTCGCCGAGATACAGCCGGCCCTGCTCGACGATCGGCGCCGAGCGGAACGCGCCCTTGAAGTTGTGGTCCCACACGACGCGGGGCTGGGCCGCCGGAAGGACCAGGTCGAGGTTGCGGTCGAGGCTCGCCACGACGATCAACGAGTCGGCCAGGACGAGCGGCGCCGACACGCCCCGCGACACGTCCATCCTCCAGCGCTCCTCCCACCCGTGCGGTTTCTGTCCGGCGGCGGGTGCGGGAAAGAGTGGGAGGGCCAGGAAAGCCGTTCCCGCGAGGCTACGAGCGCAGGCTGAGAAGGCTGTCCACAGGGGCGCGCGATTCGTTGACAAGCGGGACCTCCGGGCTATGTTCCGCGCCGATGAGCGACGCGAAGAACGGCATGAACGACGGTCGGAGCGTAGCGGTCCGGGACCTCGCCGACCACGTGGGAGAAACGGTCGAGATCCGCGGCTGGTTGTACAACAAGCGCTCCAGCGGCAAGATCTCGTTCCTGCTCGTCCGCGACGGCACGGGCATCGTCCAGGGCGTGATGGTCGAAGCCGAGGTCGACCCGGAGACGTGGAGCGCTTACTCCGAGATGACCCAGGAGTCGTCGCTGACAGTCCGCGGGACAGTGCGCGCCGACGCCCGCGCGCCGGGAGGCGTCGAGCTGTCCCTGACGTCCGTCGAGCCGTTCCAGATCGCCGAGGAGTATCCGATCGGCCCCAAGGAGCACGGGACGGCGTTCCTCCTCGATCACCGCCACCTGTGGCTCCGCTCGACCCGCCCGTGGCACGTCCTCAAGATCCGCGACACGGCGATCTTCGCCCTGCGGTCATTCCTCCGTGAGCAGGGATTCCTGTGCCTCGACTCGCCGATCCTGACGCGGGCCATCGGCGAAGAGGCGGGAACCCTGTTCGAGACCGAGTACTTCGACCTGGGGAGCGCATCGCTGGCCCAGACCGGGCAGCTCTACATCGAGGCCGGGGCGATGGCTTTCGGCAGGGTGTACTGTTTCGGCCCCACGTTCCGCGCCGAGAAATCGAAGACCCGGCGTCACCTGACCGAGTTCTGGATGCTCGAGCCGGAGATGGCGTGGGTCGACTGGCAGGGCAACGTCGACTTCCAGGAGGCGATGATCGTCGCGCTCGTGGAGCGCGTGCTGCTGGAGAACCGGGCCGACCTCGTGGCGCTGGAGCGCGACCTGGCGACGCTCGAGCGGATCCGCGCGCCGTTCCCCCGCCTGTCGTACGACGAGGCCGTGGATCTCCTGCGCACGAAGGGTTCCTCGATCGAGTGGGGCCAGGACCTGGGCGGCGAGGACCAGACGCTTCTCGTCGAGCAGTTCGACCGGCCGGTCTTCGTCCACTCGTTCCCCAAGGCGGCCAAGGCGTTCTACATGAAGGAGAACCGCGAGCGGCCGGAGGTCGTCCTGTGCGACGACCTGTACGCGCCGGAGGGATACGGCGAGATCATCGGCGGCTCGCAGCGCGAGGACGACTACGACCGCCTGGTGGCACGGATCGAGGAAGAGGGGCTTCCGCTCGAGGCTTACGACTGGTACCTGGACCTGAGGCGCTACGGCTCGGTCCCGCACTCCGGGTTCGGGCTGGGTCTCGAGCGCACCGTGGCCTGGCTGTGCGGCCTCGACCACCTGCGCGAGGCGATTCCGTTCCCACGGCTGCTGAATCGACTGACGCCCTGAGTCGAGCCCGCGTTCGATACCCACGCTGTGGTATCGCGTGGATGGGGGCGAGGGTCGCTGGGGATTCATGGGCGGGACCGGCAAGTTCGCGGGAATCGACGGGGGCGGGACCTTCAGCCAGGGCCCCACATGGTCGGACGGTCGCGGGATCAACAACTGGGCGGGGTCCTATACCCTGAAGTAGGTCGCCGCCGGGCCCTCGGGCCTACGGGCGCTCGGCGGTCTTGACCTCGTCCCACAGGGCGTCGAGCGCCTCGAGCGGCTGATCCTCCAGCGCCAGGCCGCGCTCGGCGGCCAGCGCCTCCAGGCGGCGGAAACGCTCCTCGAACTTGCGGTTCGCCCGGCGCAGGGCGGTGTCCGGATGGACCCCGAGGAGCCGGGCCCAGTTGACCAGCGCGAACAACAGGTCGCCGAGCTCCTCCTCCACGGCCCGGGGCGTCTCCGCGCGATGGGCGGCGTCGACCTCGGCGAGTTCCTCGGCGACCTTCTCGCGGGCGCCCTCGGGCGCGGCCCAGTCGAAGCCCACCGTGGCCGCCTTCTGCTGGAGGCGGTGCGCCCGGACGAGGGTCGGCAGCCCGGCCGGCAGCTCGCCCAGCGCCCCGTCGCCGCCGGCGCCCCTTTCGGCCCGCTTCAGCCGTTCCCACATCGCCTGGTGCCCGTCGCCGGTGTACTCGGCGTCGGCGAACACGTGGGGGTGGCGACGGATCATCTTGTCGATCAGCCGCCCGGCGACGTCCTCGAGGCCGAAGCGGCCTTCCTCGGTGGCGATCTCGATCTGGAACGCGAGATGCAGGAGCAAATCGCCCAGCTCGTCGATCGTCGCCCGGTCGTCGCCGGCCTCGAGGGCGGCGGCGACCTCGTGGGCCTCCTCGATCAAGTGCGGGACGAGCGAGCGGGGCGTCTGGTCGCGGTCCCACGGACAGCCGTCGGGTCCGCGCAGCCGGGCGAGGAGCGCGAGGACGCCGCGAAAGGTCGGGGCGAAGGCCGGCTCGTCGGTCATGGAGCGCAAGTTAGAAACCGCGGTTGCCCGGGTCTAGCGGCGTCCCTATCGTAGCGCGCGATGTCCGAGGACCCCGCGCCGACCTCCGCCCCGATCCCGTCCGACCCGACCGCCCGGACGTGGGCCGAGGTGAGCCTCGGCGCGATCCGGCGCAACGTCGCGCGGCTCGTCGAGCGCACGGGCGGCGCCGACATCCTGGCCGTCGTCAAGGCGAACGCCTACGGCCACGGCCTGCTGCCGGTGGCGCGTGCGATGCTGGAGGCCGGCGCGTGGGGACTCGCCGTGGCGAGTCTCGACGAAGCGGAAGCCCTGCGCGCGGCCGGAGTCTCCGCACCGATCGTCGTTCTGATGCCGATCCTGCCCGCCGAGGCGCCGCGCGCCGTGGCACTGGACGTGACGCAGGCCGTCGGCGGGGAGCCGCTCGCCGAGGCCCTGTCGGAGGCAGCCCGCGTCGCCGGGCGGACCCTCCCCGTGCACCTCGACGTCGACACCGGAATGGGTCGGACCGGCGCCTGGGACCGCGACGCGGCGGCCCTCGCGAAGCGGATCGCCGAATTGCCCGGCCTCCAGGTGGACGGTATCTTGACGCACTTCGCCACCGCGGACGAGTCGGAGCGCGGATTCACCGAACGACAGCTCGAGCGGTTCGACGCGCTCCTCGATGCGCTGGCTGGGCGCGGCGTCGAGCCGCCCCGGATCCACGTCGCGAACAGCGCCGCGGCCCTTCGCTTTCCTCGCGCCGTCCGCGCGCTCGTGCGGCCCGGCATCGTCCTGTACGGGGCCGCGGGCGAGATCGCGGACGTCGACCCGTCGGAGTTCGAGCCGGCCCTCTCGTGGCACGCCCGCGTGGTGGCCGTCAAGGAGCTGGCGCCCGGTGACTCGGTCAGCTATCACCGGCGCTACGTGGCCCGCAGGCGCGAACGGATCGCGATCCTCGGAGTGGGGTACGGGGACGGTCTTCCGTACACGTTCTCCGCGCGCGGTGAAGTCTTGCTCCGCGGGCGACGGGTGCCGGTCCGAGGGGCCGTGTGCATGGACCTGACGATGGTCGACGCGACCCCGTTCCCGGACCTGCGGCCGGGGGAGGTGGCGACCATCGTCGGCCGCCAGGCGGGGGCCGAGCAGCGCGTCGAGGACGTGGCGCGCGCCGTGGAGTCGATCGGCTACGACGTCCTGACCGGCATCACGCGCCGGGTCAGGCGGACATACACGGAGGGAGATCCCGGGTGACACCGGAGAACAAGTTCCGCGAGCGACGCTCGGCGCATCGTGAGGAGGATGCGCCCGCCGACGAGAGTCCAGTCGGGGTACCGGCCGCCGAGGATTCCGCGGGGGAGGCGCCAGCGGGGCCGATCGGCGAGGCTCCCGCCGAGGCCCCCGACATGGATCGCCTGGCCGAGGCGGACCTTCCCGACCCGACGTTCATCGAGATCGTCCAGTCGCTGGTCGAGCAGGCCCTCCTGTTCCTCGGCGAGATCCCCCTGACGCGGGAAGGCGAGCGGCGGGTCGTTCCGAACTACGCCAAGCACTTCATCGACCTCCTGGCTCTCCTCGAGGAGAAGACGCGCGGCAACCGGACGCCCGAGGAGACGCAGGCCATCGAGCGCAGCCTGGCCGAGCTGCGGACCCTCTACCTCCGGGTCGCGTGACGGTCGGCGCCGACCTTCTCGACGAGGCCCGGGCCGCGCAGGCCCGGGCCTACGCGCCGTACTCCGACTACCCGGTGGGCGCCGCCCTGGAGACGTCCGACGGACGCGTGTTCACCGGCAGCAACGTGGAGAACGCCTC
This sequence comes from uncultured Gemmatimonadales bacterium, assembly GCA_964502985.1. Taxonomy (GTDB): domain Bacteria; phylum Gemmatimonadota; class Gemmatimonadetes; order JACCXV01; family JAHWKZ01; genus CAZCZH01. The sequence goes on along the minus strand of CAZCZH010000010.1, from coordinate 12,138 downwards.
GTTCTCGGTCACGTGCTGCGCAGAGCGGGTCGCCTTGTTCGCCGCCGTGTCCGCCGGCGCGCGGGAGTTCCGGCGCATCGTCATCAGCGCCGGGGGTCGCACCCCGTACCCGTGCGGGGCGTGTCGCCAGGCCCTGGTCGAGTTCGCCCCGGCCCTGCCCGTGACGGTCATCGGCGACGACGAGCGGGTCCACGAGTTCACGCTCGACCAGCTCCAGCCGCACCCGTTCGTCCTCGACACAGGGCGGCCGGCATGAAGATGGGGCGCGTCGTGGGGGCCGTCGTGGCCTCGCGCAAGGACGAGAAGCTGCTGGGGCTGAAGCTGCTACTCGTCAAGGACCTCGACGTCGAGTTGGAAATGGACGACAGCTACGTCGTAGCGGTGGACGTCGTAGGAGCCGGGGCCGGTGAAGTGGTGCTCTACGCTACCGGTTCCTCGGCCCGTCAGACGCCACAGACCGACGGTCGGCCCGTCGACGCGGTCATCATGGCGATCGTCGACGAGTACGACACCGGCGGCGAGGTCATCCGAGCCACATGAAGCGGCGGACCACGATTCTTCACCCGGCGCGACGGGCGGCGATCGTCGCGCTGGGGCTGCTCGCGTCCGCCTGCAACGACCGCGGCCGAAGCCCCCTCGGGGAAGATCTCGTGCAGGGCGGCGTCCTCCGGGGCGGCCTCCAGGTCGTCGAGGACACGGTCTTCCGCCAGACAGCCGACTACGCCGTGTTTCCGGCCTCGCGGGGAGACGCGGACCGATTGATCTCGGCCCACGAGTGGCCGGTGGCGCCGGGAATCGAGAGCCGGCCCCTCCTGCGTTTCGAGGTCGCGCCGCTGGACTCGCTGCCCGAAGGCACGTTGTTCGCGGACGCGATGCTGCGCGTCGTGTACGCCCCCGTTCCGTCCGAGCCGGTGACCGTCACCGTGCATCGCGTGACGAGCCCGTGGAGCGAGGACGAGGCGACCTGGGACCAGCGCATGTTCGGCGTGCCGTGGTCGACGCCCGGAGCCGACTTCGATCCGACCCCGCTGGCGACGTTCACGATCCAGCCCGCGGAGTCCGATTCGGCCGCCCTGCTGGGCGACTCGCTGAACGTGGAACTCCCACCGGAACTCGTCGCGGACTGGATCTCCGGGGCCGTCGAGAACGACGGCATCGCCCTCGTGCAGGAGACGCCCGGGACGGCCGTCACGTTCGTCTCGCGCGGCGGAGGGACGAACTTCAATGGGCCGATCCTCAAGCTCGACGTCCTGCTGCCCGGGGAGGGGAACCCGTCCGTCGAGCTGTCCGCGCTGCCGACGGCCGATACGTTCGTCGCGCGCGACGAGAGCGCGCTGTCCGGAGACGGTCTGCTCGTGGCGGCCGGCGACCCGCTCGAGCGGGCCTTCTTCGATCCTTCGCTGACCGGGCTGCCCGCCGGGGCCACGGTGGCCGGCGCCCGACTCGTCCTCACCGTGAAGGCGCTCAACCTGCCAGCCGACTCCGTGCGCTTGATCGCGCGCCAGGTCCTCACCGAGTATCGCGGCGAGGACACGGTCGTCCCGCGCCCCACGGCGGGCAACGCGGCCGGCTTCGTGACGGTCGGCGACACGATCCAGCCGGGGGACACGCTGGTGTTCCAGTCGAGCCTCCTGACGAGACTCGTGCGGAGCTGGCAGCGCGACCCTGGCCAGACGCGGGGCATCGTCGTGTCCGAATTCGACGAGGGCACGAACTTCGGCGGGATCCTGTTCTACGGGCCCGACGCCGCGGCGGACGTACGGCCCCGGATGCGCTATCTGGTCGTCCCCTCGGCGCTGCCGAGCGGCTCGCAGCCGTGAGCCGGGCCGGGCTCCTCGCCGGGCTCGCCGTGGTGGCCCTCGCGGTCGCGCCGGCGCGGGCCCAGGAGAGCGTGTTCAACCTGCCCGCGGTCGGCGTTCCCGAGAGCGGCACGGGGATCCGGGGCCGCTCGCTGGGAGGAGCCGGTCTGGCGCTGGCCGGCCCCACGTTCTCGGTGGACAACCCGGCCCAGCTGGCGCGCTTCACCCAGGCCGGCATCTCCCTGTCGCTGCTCGGCCAGCGGACGCGCGTCGAGAGCGCGGACGAATCGGCTCGTTTCGACGACGTCGTATTCCCGATGGGACAGCTCGTCATTCCGGCGTGGAGCGGGACGGCTTTCGGGCTGGGCTACTACCAGTTCGTGGACTTCGACGCCGCGCTCGAAACGACGACGGAGTTCGAAGGCGACACGATCCCCGTAACGTTCGATTCGAACGGCGGGATCGGGGTTCTGGCGCCCTCCGTGTCGTGGGCTCCGGACGAGCGAATCGCCGTCGGCGCGTCTCTCGACGTGTACCTCGGGTCGCGCGACATCGTGCGCCGTGTCGACGCCTCGAATCTCGGGACGGGCGTCATCGCCACCAGCGACAGCCTGTCGCGCGACTTCGACGGGCTCGGCCTGACGGTCGGCGTCGAGCGGTCCTTCGGCCAGGCCCGGCTCGGCGCGGCATACCATTACCGGCCCACCTCGACCTCTCGGATCACGCGCGCCCCGAGCGTCGACCTCGTCGGGACGGCGACCGAGTTCTCGCTGCCCGACGAGGTGGTGGCCGGAGGGTCGGCGCAACTCGCCCGGGGACTTCGCGCCGCGGGGATCCTCCGCTGGACGCGCTGGAGCGAGATCCAGGCCTCGGTCCTCGACGGGGCCCGCCTCGACGACGCCCTGGAGCTGGGTGGCGGGATCGAATGGTCGCCGGCGGAGCGCGCGGCGCTGGTGCTGGGTCCGGCGGCCCCGCTGCGGGCGGGCTTTCGGTGGCGCCGCCTGCCGCTGATCCTGAACGGCGCCCGGGTGTCGGAGTGGAGCGCCACCGCGGGGTACGGGCGGGGCTTCGGCGGCCGCAGCCGGCTGGACGTCGTGTTCGAGTACGGGCGTCGCGGGACGGTCGACACCAACGGTCTCTCCGAGCGGTTCCTGCGCCTGGGAGTCGGCCTGAGCACGTTCGAGCCGTGGCGCCAGCCTGGTCGATGAAGGAGTCCGCCGCCGAATTGACAGCCCCCACAGGGCGGTCTAACTTGCTCGTTCCATTTTTCACAATCTGCGCTCCGGCGTGGTTCGGCCACGCCAGCCTCTCGGCGACTCCGCCAGGAGTGACGATCCGGGCCTCATGCGCCACAACCTGAGAATCCGCTGGATCGTCGTGGCCGCCACGGTGGTGGCCGCGCTGTGGTATCTGGTCCCCACGTGGCGACTGTACTCGATGAGTTCCGACCGGCGGGACGAGATCCGCCAGGCCGACCCGCAGGGCTGGGACGAGCTCAAGAGCAAGGCCATCAAGCTCGGGCTGGACCTGCAGGGCGGCATGCACCTGGTGCTGGAGCTCGACGAATCGGCGCGCTCGTTCACCGGCGACGAGAAGAAGGACGCCATCGACCGGGCCCTCGAGATCATCCGCAACCGGGTCGATCAGTTCGGCGTCTCGGAGCCGCTCATCCAGAAAGTCGGCGACGAGCGGATCATCGTGGAGCTCCCCGGCATCCAGGACGAGGCGCGCGCCAAGGACCTCGTCCAGCGGACGGCGTTCCTCGAGTTCCAGATGGTCCGGAACGCGGACGAGACGACGCAGGTGATCAAGGACATCGACGCCGCGCTGGCGGGGCGCTCGTTCGGCGCCGACTCGACGGGCGCGGCGCCGGCCACGGCGACAGCTGGCGACTCGACGCGTCCCGACTCGACGCGCGCCGACAGCGCCCAGTCGCTGGGCGAGTTTCTGGGAAGCCAGGGTCAGGCCGCCGACCAGGGCGGGGCGTCGGTCCAGATGCAGCCACTGGGCGTCCCCGGTCAGGCCGAGTTCCTAGTCGAGGAGAGTCAGGTGGCGCGTGTCAAGCGGATGCTCGCCGACTCCGCCTCGCAGCAGGCCCTTCCCGACGAGTACGAGTGGCTGTGGGCGGGCGACGTCCAGACGTTTCCTGACGGACGTTCGTACCGGCCACTGTATCTCGTCGACAAGCAACCCGAGCTGACCGGCGAGGCGGTGGCCACTGCGGCGGCCGGCTTCGACACCCAACTCACCAACCAGCCCATCGTGACCCTCGATTTGACCCCCCAGGGATCGGAGACGTTCGCCGACGCGACGGGTCGTCATGTCAACGAGAGGATGGCGATCGTGCTCGACCAGGTCGTCCGCATGGCGCCAAACATCCGCCAGCGGATCACCGGCGGCCGGGCGCGCATCGAGGGCTTCGACTCGATCGAGGAGGCGCGCGACATCGCCATCGTCCTGCGGGCCGGCGCTCTCCCCGCTCCGCTGAAGATCATCGAGGAGCGCACGGTCGGTCCGTCGCTCGGCGCGGACTCGATCCGCCAGAGCCGGCTGGCGGGGATTCTGGGGCTCATCGCGGTGGCCGCCTTCATGGTGTTCTACTACCGCGCGTCGGGCATCGTCGCCGACGGCGCCCTGGCCCTGAACATGGTCCTGATCCTGGCCGCGCTGGCCGGCTTCGGCGCGACCCTGACGCTGCCCGGGATCGCCGGCCTGATCCTGACCGTCGGCATGGCGGTCGACGCCAACGTGCTGATCTTCGAGCGCATCCGCGAGGAGCTGGCCCTCGGCAAGTCGGTGCGCGCGGCGATCGACGCCGGCTACGATCGGGCGTTCGTCACGATCCTGGACGCACAGATTACGACCCTGATCGCGGCCGCCGTCCTGTTCCAGTTCGGGACGGGTCCGATCAAGGGCTTCGCCGTCGTCCTCACGATCGGGATCATTTCCTCGATCTTCACCGCCGTGTTCGTCACGCGAACGTTCTTCGACACGTGGAGCCGGTACCGCCCGGCCCAGAAACTGAGCATCTGACCATGATGTGGCTGTTCCGCGACGCGAACTACTCGTTCCTCAAGTTCCGCAAAGCGGGCTACGTCGGCTCGCTGACGCTGATCGTCGTGACGCTGGCCTCGATCGCGATCCATGGCGGGCTGCGCTACTCGATCGACTTCACCGGGGGCGTGCTCGTGCAGCTGCGCTTCGAGGAGCCGGTCGACACGCAGACCCTGCGCGCTGCGCTCGACGACATGCAGGCGCTGGAATCGAACGAGGTGCAGCGCTTCGGAGAGCCGCGGGACGTCGTCATCCGGGCCCAGGTCCCGAGCGGGCACGAGGAGGACTTCGGCCAGCGCATCGAGGATCACCTGCGCCAGTCCCCGGAGCTGAAAGGTCACGCGTTCAACGTCGTCCGCACGGAGGCCGTCGGGCCCAAGATCGGCTCCGAGCTGAAGCGCCAGGCGATCCTCGCGATCCTCTACGCGCTGGCCTTGATCCTGGTGTACGTGGCGATCCGCTTCGACGTGAAGTTCGGAGTGGCGGCGATCACCGCCACGGTCCACGACATCATCCTGTCGGTGGGCATCTTCTCGCTGGTGAACAAGGAGGTGTCGCTGGCTGTCGTGGCGGCCTTCCTGACGATCGTCGGCTACTCTTTGAACGACACGATCGTCGTCTTCGACCGAATTCGGGAGGATCTCCGCGCGATGCGCAAGGAGTCGTACGAAGAGGTCGTCAATACGGCCGTCAACCAGACCCTGTCGCGGACCCTCATCACGTCCGGCACCACGCTTCTCGTGGTCCTGTTCCTGTACTTCCTCGGCGGCGAGGTGATCCACGACTTCGCCTTCGCGCTGATGATCGGCATCATCATCGGAACGTACTCGTCGATCTTCGTCGGGGCCCCCCTGGTCGTCGACTGGAAGCACCATATCGAGGACCGTCGCGCGGCGGCGCGCGGGCCGGGCGGAGGGAGAAAGTCGCGGGCCGGTGCCCGGAGCTGAGCCGGGCTTCCCGGGGATAGATCGACGGGAAGAGTTCTTCGACAGCCACTGCCACCTGCAGGATCCCGCCTTCGACGCGGACCGCGGCGCCGTGCTGGCGCGCGCCCGGGCGGCCGGAGTCGGGCGGATCGTCGTGATCGGGGCGGATCCGGCGGGAGCCGACGCGGCGCGCGCCCTGGCCGACGGTACCTCGACGTGGTACACGGCGGGACTCCACCCCCACGAGGCGGCGCGCTGGTGCGACGAGGTCGAGGCGGCCGTCGCCGCCCATCTCGACGCCGGAGCCGTGGCCCTCGGCGAGACGGGTCTCGACTATCACTACGACCACAGCCCGCGCGGCGACCAGCGACGGGCATTCGCCGCCCAGCTCGAGATGGCCCGCGCGCGCGAGCTTCCCGTCGTGATCCACTCGCGCGAGGCCGAGGACGACACCCTGCAGGTTCTCGGCGAGAGCGGAATCGCTCCCGAGCGCGTGGTCCTGCACTGCTTCAGCGGCTCGCGGGAGATGCTCGAGCGGGGGGTCGAGCACGGCTATTACGTGTCGTTCTCGGGCATGGTAACGTTCCGCAACTTCCCGGCCGACGAGCTCGTGCCGCTCGTCCCCGCCGAGCGGCTGCTGGCCGAGACAGACGCCCCGTACCTGGCGCCCGTGCCCCATCGCGGCCGACGCAACGAGCCCGCGTTCCTGCCCGAGACGGTCCACGCTCTGGGCCGGCTCCGAGGCTGGAGCGTCGCCGATGCCGCACGCCGGACGCTCGACAACGCCCGCCGGTTCTACCGGCTGGGGTCTTCCGCAGAGGGCCGGGCGGCTAGCGCCGGGCCCGTCGGACGATCTAAGTTCTGATATTCACGAGTCTTTCACGAACTCACGATCGACACGAGGAACAGGTATGTCCGCCATCCGGGCCCTTGCCGAGCTTTTCGGCCGCTCGCCGTTCAAGCCTCTCGTTCAGCATACCCTCAAGGTGCACGAGACCGTCCAGCAGGTCCGCCCCCTGGTGGCCGCGTTCCTGGCCGGCGACGACGACGAGGTGCACGAGATCTACGAGCGGATCTCGAAGCTCGAGCACGAGGCGGACCTCATCAAGACCGAGATTCGTGGGCACCTGCCACGCTCCCTGTTCCTGCCGGTCGATCGGGGCGACATGCTGATGTACCTGAAGGAGCAGGATGCGATCGCCGACACGGCGGAGGACATCGCCGTGCTGCTGACGATCAGGCACACTCCCATCCCGACGGACTTGCACGACGGGATCCTGGCCTTCACCGACAAGGTGATCGACGTCAGTGAGCGACTCGTCAGGGCGGCGTCGGAGCTCGAGGAGCTCCAGGAGGCGTCGTTCGTCGGCGAGGGCGCCGAGAAGGTCCTCGCGACGGTCGAGGAGGTCAGCCAGGGAGAGTACGAGGCCGACTGCATGCAGACCGACCTGTCGCGCGAGATGTACGACCGCGAGAAGGAGGTCGACCCGGTGTCGATCTACTTCATCATGAAGTTCTTCCGGCTCCTGGGAGAGCTGGCCAACCACGCGGAGAACACGGGCGATCATCTGCGCATGATGCTCTCCAGGCACTGACGTTTTTCGTGGCCACGTTTTCGCTGTTCCTCGGCCTGGCTCTCCTCATCGGCCTGTTCATGGCGTGGAACATCGGCGCCAACGACGTGGCCAACACGATGGGCACGAGCGTGGGCTCGGGGGCCCTGACCCTCAAACAGGCGATTCTCGTAGCCGGCGTCTTCGAGTTCTCCGGTGCGGTCCTGGTCGGGGCGCACGTCACCGAGACGATAAAGGGCGGCATCATCCCGCCCGACTCGTTCGCCGGCGATCCGCACTCTTTCATGTACGGCATGGCCGCCGCACTGCTCGGCGCGGCGATCTGGCTGCTCCTGGCCACCAATCTCGGGCTGCCGGTCTCGACGACGCATTCCATCGTCGGGGCCGTGGCCGGATTCGGCATCGTATCGATCGGGTGGGGCGCGCTGAACTGGGCCACGATGTCCTCGATCGTCCTGTCGTGGATCGTCTCCCCGCTTTGTGGGGGGATCCTCGCGTTCCTCATGTTCTCCTTCATCCGCCGGTGGATCATCCTGTCGGACAGCCCATACGACGCGACGATCCGCTGGTCGCCGTATCTGGTGGCGCTCGTAGGCTTCATCCTGGCGCTGTCGATCCTGTACAAAGGATTGAAGAACCTCAACCTCGACCTTCCATTCGCCATGGCGGGCCCACTGTGCCTGACGGTCGGCGTCGCGATCGGGGTCGGCATGCGCACCTGGCTCGTTCGCCGTCGGCGCCCGACGGGGTTCTCGGTCAACGCCGTCGAGCGGCTGTTCGGCGGCATGCAGATCGTGACCGCGTGCTATGTGGCTTTCGCCCATGGCGCCAACGACGTGGCCAACGCCATCGGCCCCCTGGCCGGAGTCGTCGAGGTCGCGCGGACCGGGGCGGTCTCGACGCGCGCTGCGGTCCCGATCTGGATCCTGGTGCTGGGGGGTGTGGGGATCGTCCTCGGGCTGGCGACTTACGGCTACAAGGTCATCGAGACGGTCGGCCACAAGATCACCAGCATGACGCCCACGCGCGGCTTCTCGGCCGAGTTCGGCGCGGCGACGACCGTTCTGGTGGCGTCGCGCATGGGCCTGCCGATCTCGACCACCCACACGCTGATCGGGGCCGTGATCGGGGTTGGCTTCGCACGTGGCCTGGCGGCCCTCAACCTGCGGGTCATCCGAAACATCGTCTACAGTTGGATCGTGACGATCCCCGCTGCTGCGCTCGTCACCGTCGTCTGCTACTGGGCCTTCGAGCGACTCTTCTGAACGTGCGGAGCGACAGCATGAAGAGCGACATCGAGATCGCCCAGGAGACGCGGCTTCGGCCGATCGTCGACGTGGCGGCGGAGCTCGGTCTGACCGCCGACGAGCTCGAGCCCTACGGCCACACCATCGCCAAGGTCCGGCTCGACGCCCTGGAGGGGCGCCCGGCGACGGGTCGGTTGATCCTGGTCACGGGCATCAGCCCGACCAGCGCCGGGGAGGGGAAGTCGACGGTCTCGGTGGGGCTGGCCCAGGCGCTCCAGCGCCGCGGTCGACGGGCGGTCCTGTGCCTCAGGGAGCCGAGCCTCGGACCGTGCATGGGGATCAAGGGCGGGGCCGCCGGCGGAGGCTACTCGCAGGTCGTCCCGATGGAGGAGATAAACCTCCACTTCACCGGCGACATCCACGCCGTCGGGACGGCCAACAACCTGCTGGCCGCGATGCTCGACAATCACCTGCAGCACGGCAATGAGCTGGGCATCGATCCGCGACAGGTGCTGTGGCGGCGGGCCGTCGATATGAACGACCGCGCCTTGCGCCACGTCGTCGTCGGTCTCGGCGGTCGGACGCACGGTGTGCCGCGAGAGGACGGCTTCTGGATCACGGTAGCCAGCGAGGTGATGGCCATCCTGTGCCTGGCCGAGAACCTGGAGGACCTCGAGCGCCGGCTGGGCGAGGTCGTCGTGGCCTACGACCGGCAGGAGGCCCCGGTTCGGGCGCGCGACCTGCGGGTCGAGGGGGCCATGACGCTGCTCCTCAAGCAGGCATTGATGCCCAACCTCGTCCAGACCTTGGAGGGCGGGCCGGCGTTCGTCCACGGGGGACCCTTCGCCAACATCGCGCACGGCTGCAACTCGCTCCTGGCCACTCGCATGGGCCTGGCGCTGGGCGACTTCTGCGTCACCGAAGCCGGCTTCGGAACGGACCTCGGGGCGGAGAAGTTCTTCGACATCAAGTGCCGTTACGGCGGTCTGCAGCCGGCGGCGGCCGTGATCGTGGCCACGGCGCGGGCCATCAAGTACAACGGCGGCACCCCGCGGAAATCGCTCGCCCGGCCGGATCCGTCGGCGCTCGAGCGCGGGCTTTCCAACCTCGAGGGTCACCTCGAGGTTGTGGCGCGTTTCGGCGTCCCGGCGATCGTGGCACTCAACGTTTTCGCCGGCGACGATGCCGCCGAGCTGATCCGGATCGAGGCGTTCTGCGCCGAGCGCGACGTGCCGGTGGCGCGAGCCACGGTCCACGCCGAGGGCGGCGCGGGCGGGTTGGAGCTCGCGGATCGCGTCGTCGAGGCATCCGCCGCGGATGCCCCCGGGTTCCGGTTCCTGTATCCGCTGGAATGGCCCCTCAAGCGGAAGATCGAGATCCTGGCCCGCGAGATCTACGGTGCCGGAACGGTGGAATACTCGCGGCAGGCCGGGCGCGATCTCGAGCGGCTGCAGGCGATCGGCCTCGGCGGCCTGCCGGTGTGCGTCGCCAAGACCCAGTATTCGTTCTCCGACGACCCGACGCTGCTCGGCCGGCCGACCGGCTTTCCGCTGACCGTGACGGGCGTTCGGCCGTCCGCCGGGGCCGGGTTCGTCGTCGTCCTGACGGGCGACATCATGACCATGCCCGGCCTGCCGCGGAATCCGGCCGCGACGGCCATGCGGGTCGATCCGGACGGAACCGTTCACGGGCTGTTCTGACCCTTCTCGGGAGGTGACATGAAACGCCAGGCGATCCATACGGACGAGGCACCGCGCGCCCTGGGACCGTACAGCCAGGCGATCGTGACCGGAAAGTGGGTGTTCACCGCCGGCCAGATCGGCCTCGACCCGGAGACGGGCGATCTGCGGGGGGGGATCGAGGCCCAGGCCGTCCAGGTCCTGCGGAACCTGCGTCACGTGCTCGCGGAAGCCGGTTGCGACTGGAGCGACGTCCTGAAGACCACCGTATACCTTCAGGACATGGCCGACTTCACGGCGTTCAACGCGATCTACGCCGAGTACGTGTCCGAGCCGTTCCCGGCCCGTTCGACCGTCCAGGCTTCGGGCCTGCCCAAGGACGCGCTGATCGAGATCGACTGCGTCGCGCGCCGGGCATGATGGCCGGCCCTTCGAACCCGACTGCGGGCGAGGCGCTGCGGCTGACCGAGACGGTGGCCTGCGCCGGCTGTGCCTCCAAGCTGGCGCCCGGGCAGTTGCACGCGGTGCTGGAGTCGATGCCCCGCGCGCCTGTCGATCCGGCGCTCCTCGTGGGCTCCGACTCGTTCGACGACGCCGGTGTGTATCGCGTCTCCGAGGAGCTGGCCCTCGTCCTGACCGTCGACTTCTTCACGCCCATCGTCGACGATCCCTACGACTACGGTCAGATCGCCGCGGCCAACGCGTTGTCCGACGTGTACGCCATGGGCGGAGCGCCACGCACGGCGCTTAACCTGGTGTGCTGGCCGCGCGACGGCTCGCTCGAGCCGGACGTCCTGCGGGCGATCCTGACCGGCGGAGCCGACAAGGTGCGCGAGGCGGGGGCGGCCCTCGTGGGCGGTCATTCCGTGACCGACGTCGAGCTCAAGTACGGCCTGGCCGTGACGGGCACCGTACATCCCGACGCGATCGTGACCAACGCCGGGGCGCGGCCGGGAGACGCGGTCGTCCTGACGAAGCCCCTAGGCACCGGGATCCTGACCACGGCGCTCAAGCGCGGGGCGATCGACGACGTCGATCTGGTCGACGCCGTGACGGCGATGAAGACGCTCTCCGCCGCGGCCATGCGCGTGGCGCTCGCGGCCGGAGTGCATGCCGCGACGGACGTCACCGGCTTCGGCCTCGCTGGGCATGCCGTCCAGCTCGCCGACGCGAGCGCGGTGACCATGGTCGTGGAAGCGGATCGGCTGCCGCGCTTCGCCCAGGTCGAGCGTCTCGCCGAGGAGGGCCACGTGCCGGGCGGCGGGAAGAGCAACGTCGAACACTTCGGGCCGCGGGTGTTCGTGGCGCCGGGCGTCGACGCGGCACTTTGCACCGTGGCCTTCGACCCGCAGACGAGCGGGGGCCTCCTGCTGTGCCTGCCGGCGGAGGGCGTGGCGGAGGTCGTGGAGACCCTGCGCGCGGAGGGTTTCGACCGGACGCGCCACATCGGATCCGTCGAGCCGCGCGGCGAGCGCTCGCTGTGCCTCGCGTGAGGGGTGCCTGGCGCCTCCGCCCGTACGTCTCCGCGGCGGCAGCGTGCGCCCTCCTCGCGGCGGCTTGCAGTGGGGCCGACGTGCCGTCCGGTCCGACGGGCGGCTCACGTCTGGCAGTCGCCGGAGCCTACGACGTCACCTTCGCCACCGTCTCGGTCACCGGTTGCCAGGATCTCGTGCCGACCGGCTCGACACAGGGCGTGATGCCCGTCACTCAGCCCGACGAGGACCACGCCACCCTGGACCTGGGGAGCGTCACCTCGCACATCCGTACGAACCCCTCCGGGCAATTGGATCCGGACGGAACCTTCCGGTTCGAAGGCATGATCGAGGTCACCGGCGAGCAGGGCTCGGCTCTCGCCGCGG